>JBBRSX010000152.1:0-15107 GCA_038244925.1 Hyphomicrobiales bacterium
AGCAGATGAATATCTACTACTCAGCTATTAAGTACCATGAAGAGCAGGAGCAGCTGGTGGTGATATCCGTCGCCGAATACGGCAACGTTTCGTAGAGCGTCTGGGCGGCCAAGGGCACCCGGATCCTCGGCGTCCGCGCCGTGATCTGCCAGAGCTACGAGCGCATCCATCGCTCCAACCTGGTCGGCATGGGCGTGCTGCCGCTGACCTTCGAGGACGGTACCTCGTGGTCGTCGCTCGGCCTGAAGGGCGACGAGAAGGTGACGATCCGGGGCTTGCAGGGCGACCTGAAGCCGCGTCAGACCCTGACCGCGGAAATCGTGTCCGGTGACGGTTCGCTGCAGCGCGTCCCGCTGCTGTGCCGCATCGATACCCTCGACGAGCTCGAGTACTACCGTAACGGCGGCATTCTGCAGTATGTGCTGCGCAATCTGGCCGCCTGACGCGGATTTGTGATCCATGCCTCACTGCGAAGTGAGTAGCGACCAACGAGAAGGCGGCCTATGAAAAGGCCGCTTTCTTGCGTTCTGGGGCGCGCTCAAAAGGATCAGATCATGCCCCGTGCAATTACGGATGGAAATCGTCACGACCGGTTCGCACTATGACAACGATGATGGCCTATAACTTGATTTCGCGATGGTCCGGTGCGCTCAGCGTATGCGCGATCGTCGCGATCATCCGCCCCGCCCACGCCGACCCGCGCGCCGTGGTTGAACTGTTCACCTCGCAGGGTTGTTCGTCCTGTCCGCCCGCCGACAAGATCCTCGGCGAGCTCTCCAGTGACCCCTCGGTGATCGCGCTGAGCATGCCGATCGATTATTGGGATTACCTCGGCTGGAAGGACACGCTGGCCGACTCGCGCTTCAGCGCCCGCCAGAAAGCCTATTCGCATATGCGCGGCGATCGCGACGTCTACACGCCGCAGATGATAGTCAACGGTTCGGCGCAGGCGATCGGCAGCGATCGCGGCAGCATCGAATACGCGATCAAGGAAACCAGCCAGACCGATGGCGTGATGTCGGTGCCGGTGACGATGACGCTGTCCGGCAAGCAGATCAATGTTTCGGTTGCCGCCAGCAAGGCGCCGACGGCAGTTCATGGCGAAGTCTGGATCTGCTCGGTGTCGAAGTCGGTTCCGATTTCGGTCGGGCGCGGTGAAAATCGCGGCCGCGAGCTCACCTACTACAACGTGGTGCGCAGCATTTTGAAGGTCGGCGACTGGAACGGCAGTTCGGGAAGCTGGACTGTGCCGATCGAGAATATCTCGCGCGACGGTGTCGATGCCGCAGTGGTCTATGTCCAGGACGGCAATCGCGAGAAGCCGGGCGCGATGTTGGGCGCTGCGATGACGCCGCTGCATTAGATAAATCTGCCTTCAGATACTCTGTCCTCGTCATTCCGGGGCGCGCGCAGCGCGAGCACGGAATCCATACTCCCGATGGTGGTTATGGATTCCGGGCCTGCGCCAAGAGGCGCATCCTCAGGTGCGCAATTGGGCACCGGGGAATGACAATGGCGATTGCTGAACCAGCCCCTAGAAACGAAAAAGGACCAACTTTCGTTGGCCCGAGTTCGGGATTTCTCCCCTGCGAACAGGCCCGATCCCGACGGCCCCGGGGGGCTGGGGGCTGAGGAATCCGGAACCGAAAGGACCGGGCCAACGCAGGACTATGTTCTCGCAACCCAGCGGGGCGGGCGGTTGGCAGAAGTAGGGCAGCAATAAGATTCTGCTAACGATCGCGTGACTCGATATTTCGGCCCCTGATGGACATTCCGTCGCCGGTTTCTGCCGTCTTTACAAAGGGTCTTGCGAGGCCGCGCGGTTAGCGCAATCATGTCATAATCGGCATGATCCCGAAAAGTGGGGACCGGTTTTCGGAGCGAGGTCATGCCTGAGATGACAGGAGGCGCTCGATGAGCTCGACATCGGAGGACACTGATCCAAGCGAGAATCGCGCAGTGGCACGCGCCGCCGCTGCGAGTACCGTGCAAACCGGGCCCGCGCAAAACAACGTCACGTTCAATCGTCTCGAACTCAATCGGATCCTGAACCTGTACGGCCGCATGGTCGCCGCCGGCGAGTGGCGCGACTACGCCCTCGATTTTCAGAAAGACCGCGCGGTGTTTTCCGTGTTCCGCCGCGCCTCCGAAGTCCCGATCTATCGCATCGAGAAAGATCCGCGGCTGGCGCGCAAGCAGGGCATGTACAGCGTGATCACCGCGACTGGGCTGATCCTGCGCCGCGGCCAGGAACTCGAACGCGTGCTGCTGGTGATCGATCGCAAGCTGGCGGTGGTTTAAAGGACCTTCGTAGCCCGGATGAGCGTAGCGATATCCAGGGGCCGTTTCACGACTATTCCCGGATATCGCTGCGCTCATCCGGGCTACGAAACCTTAAGCTTCTCATCCACCGGCAGTGTGCCTGCGCCTTCGCCGAGCGCGCGCTGCATCATCACGGTGTCGAGCCAGCGGCCGAATTTGAGGCCGACGGCGGGATGCGTCCCGATCATCTGGAAGCCGGTTTTGGTGTGAACCCCGATCGAACCGGCGTTGGCGGAATCGCCGATCACCGCGATCATCTGCCGGAAGCCGCGGGCCTCGCAATCGCTGATCAGCCGCAGCATCAGTTGCAGGCCGATGCCGCGGCGGTGGATCGCAGGCTGCAGGTAGACCGAATTCTCCACCGTGAAACGGTAGGCCGGCCGTGGCCGGTACGGCCCGGCATAGGCATAGCCGATGACGCGGCCTTCGACGGCTGCAACGAAATAGGGAAAGCCGCCGTCCATCAGCGCCCGGAACCGCCGTGTCATCTCGGCGAGGTCGGGCGGGATCAGTTCGAACGTCGCGGTGCCATAGCGCACCGCGTGCTCGTAGATTTCGGTGACAAAGGGGAGGTCGGCCTCGGTCGCGGGCCTGATTTCAGCGGGGGTCATGGCGGAAGATTAAAATGGATTTTTGCAGATTGGAAATTCTGTTTCGCCGATAACGCAGGTCTTCTTCCCTTCTCCCCTTGTGGGAGAAGGGAGATGAGGGGTCTCCGTCTCGTGGAGACAAACCCCTCACCCGTCACCGAACTTCGTTCGGTGCCACCCTCTCCCACAAGGGGAGAGGGAAGGAAGGGGCACCCCAAAACAAAAGCCCCGGCCGCAAAGGCCGGGGCTTCAGATCGTAAACCTGGGTCGAAAGCGCTAGTCGCGCTGGCCGAGCAGCTGCAAGAGCAGCGTGAACAGGTTGATGAAGTTCAGGTAGAGCGACAGCGCGCCGGTGATCGCCGCCCGTTCTGCCACCACGCCGCCTTGCGAGGCCGCGCCGTAGATGTAGTCGTTCTTCAGCCGCTGGGTATCCCAGGCGGTGAGGCCCGCGAACACGAGTACGCCGACCACCGAGACGATGAACTGCAGCATCGAGCTTGCGAGGAACAGATTGACCACGCTCGCGATGATGATGCCGATCAGGCCCATGAACAGGAACGACCCCATGCCGCTCATGTCACGCTTGGTGGTGTAGCCGTAGAGGCTCAGCGCGCCGAAGGTCGCCGCGGTGATGAAGAACACCCGCACGATCGATGTGTGGGTATACACCAGGAAGATCGACGACAGCGAAATGCCCATCAGGGCCGAGAACACCCAGAACAGCATCTGGGCGGCCGCGGGCTGCAGCCGGTTGATGCCGGCCGAGATCACGAACACCATGACCAGCGGCGCAAAGATGAACAGCCACTTCAGCGGGCTGACATACATCGCGTAGCCGAACGGCGTCAGGAAGGCGCTGCCAAACTTGAAGGCGCCAGCCGACGGGTCGGTGGTGACCGCCGCCATGTAGACGCCGAGCGCGGCAAGACCGGTGATGGCCAGGCCGATGCTCATGTAGTTGTAGATGCGCAGCATGTAGGCGCGCAGGCCGGCATCGACGGCAGCGGCATCAGCGCGCCCGGCGGCTCGGCCGAAAGGAGAAGCGTAATTACGGTCTAGGTCCGACATGGTCGAATTCCCGTTGGTTGCCCGGCGGAGCGCAAGGGGTTTGCGACGCCAGTTAGATATCTACCTCAGATGCCGCGATTTGCTGACATTAATTTTGAGCCATCAAATCGGGGTCTCTTCCCATCCGATATGTGGGAAACTAACACATTTGCTGCAAGCTTCCACGCGCGGCTGAATGTCGCTCCGATTGGCGATTTCCGGGCAAAAGCAGGGTTAACCCTGCCTTGCCGCCGCTACAATTTGTCACAAACTGCGCAACACGCTGGCCGGCTTCTGGTTCAGGGCCAGCAACGTCCCGGCGAGTCCGAGGCCGACGGTAACGACCAGGGCGGCCGCCACCACGCCGGCGGCGCTGCCGGCCTGCCATATGAAGCTCAGCGTCATCAGCCGGGTCACGATCAGCCAGGCCGCGACCGAGCCGGCGATCACGCCGAACACCGCCGTGGCGAACCCGATCATCAGGTATTCCAGCGCATAGGCGCCGAGCAGCCGCACCCGGGTGGCGCCCAGCGTCTTCAGGATCACGGCGTCGTAGACCCGGTGGCGATGGCCGGCGGCCAGCGCCCCGCCCAGCACCAGGATGGCCGAGATCAGCGTCACCGCGCTGGCGCCGCGGATCGCCAGCACCAGGTTGGTGACGACAGCGCCGATGGTTTCCAGCGCCTCGCGGACCCGTACGCTGGTCACCATCGGGAAGGCGTCGGCGACCTGCTTGATGATGCGGGCGTCGCCGGCGGGGTCCGGATGGGCCTCGGTCAGGGTCGCCACGTGGGTCAGCGGCGCGCCCTTGAAGGCATTGGGAGAGAACACCAGCACGAAATTGATGCCGAGCCCCTGCCAGTCGATGTTGCGCAGGTTGGCGATTTTGGCCGGGATGTCGCGGCCGAGCACGTTGACCACGATCTCGTCGCCGATCTTGAGCTTGAGGCCGTCGGCGATCTTCTTCTCCATCGAGACCAGCGGGGGGCCGCTATAGTCCTTGGCCCACCATTCGCCCTCGACGATCTTGGAGCCTTTTGGGATCTCGCCGGTGTAGGTCAGGCCGCGGTCGCTCTGCAGCACCCATTCGGAATCCTGGGATGCCCCGAGCTCCTCGGCCTTGAGGCCGCGGGCGGCGACGATACGCCCACGCAGCATCGGCACGTCCTCCACGGTGGAGTCCGGCGCGGTCTTTTTGAGGAATTCGCCGAAGCGGTCGGCTTCCGTGGCCGGGATGTCGATGAAAAAGAACGACGGCGCGCGGTCCGGCAATGCCGCCAGGAACTGGCGCCGCAAATTGCCGTCGATCTGGGTGATCGTGACCAGTACCGCCAGGCCTAGGCCGAGCGACATCACCACCGACGGCGTCAGCGCGCCCAGCCGGTAGATATTGGCGATGGCGAGCCGCAGCATGGTGATGCGCGATCGTGGCAGCCGGCGGGCCAGCGCCATCAGGCCGGCGGCGACGCCGCGCAGCACCGCGAAGACGACGATCGAGGACGCCACGAACACCGCCGCGACCCGCTTGTCATAGGCGAGCCCGATGGCAACCGCGATCAACAGTCCGATCACGATCGCCATCAGCGCCAGATAGCTCCAGCGCGGGCGATGCCATTCGCGGGCGACCTCTTCGCGAAACAGCGCCGCGACCGGCACGTCATGGACCCGGCCGAGCGGCCATAATCCGAAGGCCAGCGCGGTCAGCAGGCCATAGATAAACGACAGCGCCAGTTCGCCCCAGTGCAGTGCCGGGATCACCGGCAGCGGCAGCAGCTTGCCGAACACGCCGACGATGATGAACGGCAACGCCGCGCCGGCCGCGAGCCCGATCACCGAACCGATGCCGGCCAGCACGATCACCTGGGTCAAATAGATCGTGAAGACGTCGCGGCCGGTGGCGCCCAGCGCCTTGAACGAGGCGATGACGTCGCGGCGGCGATCGATATGGCTCTTGACCGCATTGGCGACGCCGACGCCGCCGACCAGAAGGGCTGCAAGCCCGACCAGGGTCAGGAACTGGGTGAAGCGGCTGATGGTGCGTTCGAGCTGCGGCGAGGCGTTGCCGCGGCTGCGGATTTCCCAGCCGGCCTGCGGCAGCGTGGCGCGGGCATCGTCGACCAGCTGGGTCGCGGCGCGATCATCGGCCGCATTGTCCGGCAGCCTCACGCGGTAGATCCAGCGCACCAGACTGCCCGGCTGCAGCAAGCCGGTGGCGCGCAGGCTGGCTTCGCTGACCAGGAAGCGTGGGCCGAGGCCGACATTGCCGGCGAGCTTGTCCGGTTCGGCTTCGACCACGCTGCGGATCTGGTAGGGGGCGTTGCCGATGGTGACGCGGTCGCCGAGCTTGAGGTCGAGCCGCGCCAAAAGCGTGGAGCCGGCCGCCGCGCCGAACGCGCCGTCCCGCTCCGCCAGCAAATCCGCCACCGGCATTTTGGGAGCGAGCGTCAACTCGCCGAGCATCGGGTAGTTGCCGTCGACCGCCTTGAGTTCGACCAGCGCCAGTTTGCCGTCGCTGCTGCGCGCCATCACGCGTAGCGCCGC
Source organism: Hyphomicrobiales bacterium (assembly GCA_038244925.1). GTDB lineage: Bacteria > Pseudomonadota > Alphaproteobacteria > Rhizobiales > Xanthobacteraceae > Bradyrhizobium. The sequence continues at coordinate 6,501 of JBBRSX010000152.1, forward strand.
TGCGACGGATACTTCACCGCGCGTGCGCAGGAACGCGACTTCCTCCGGCTTCGCCTCGCGCTGGATCAGCGAGAACGCGGCGTCGCCGCCAAGCAGCGTGCGGCCTTCGCGCGTCAGACCCTCGCTGAGGCTGGCCGCGACCGAGCCGACGCCGGCGATTGCCATCACGCCGAGCGCGATGCAGGCGATGAAGACATAAAAGCCGCGCAGGCCGCTGCGCAATTCACGCAGCGCGTAACGCAGCGCCAGCGATGCGCCGCGGCTGCGGTAGACGGGTTCGGCAGCTACAGTCATGCAAATACGATCATCAATGTGTGTCGATCTTTCCGGAGCGCAGCCGCACCACGCGGTCGCAGCGCTGCGCCAGCGAGATGTCGTGCGTCACCAGCACCAGGGTCATGCCGCGCTCGGCATGCTTGGTGAAGAGCATGTCGACGATCTGCTTGCCGGTGGCTTCGTCGAGATTGCCGGTCGGCTCGTCCGCCACGAGAATGGCGGGATCGGGAGCCAGCGCGCGGGCGAGTGCGACGCGCTGCTGTTCGCCGCCGGACAATTGCGTCGGGTAATGATGCAGGCGGTCGCCGAGCCCGACGGCGGTCAATTCCTGCGCCGCGCGTTTCTCGGCGTCGGGGTTGCCGGCGAGCTCCAGCGGCACCGCGACGTTTTCCAGTGCGGTCATGGTCGGGATCAGATGGAACGACTGGAACACGATGCCGACCTTGCGGCCGCGGAAGCGCGCCAGCGCGTCCTCGTCGAGGGCATTGAACGGCGTGCCGTTCACCACCACCTCTCCGCTGTCAGGACGTTCCAATCCCGCCATCACCATCAGCAAGGTCGATTTGCCCGACCCCGAAGGTCCGATCAGGCCGATCGCCTCACCCGATGCCACACGAAGGCTGATATCTTTCAGGATATGTACGCGTGCGGCGCCGGAGCCGAGCGAGAGATTGACGTTGGAAATGGAAATGGTGTCCGGCTCGAGGCCGGCCAGTGAAGAGGGTTCGATGAGACTGTCCATGGCTCGGTCATATGGCACTTCGGCCGCTCGGGTCGAGGGCTTGAAATGGTTGTTTGCGCACATACGCGTGTTGATTATGGCTTTGATGACGGCAGGAACGATGACAGGCCCGGTTTGGGCGCAAACCCCGGCCGCAGCCCCCGCCAAACCGGTCAAAATGGTCGTGCTGGGCGATTCCCTGAGCGCGGGCCTTGGCCTGTCGGGCTCCGCGGCGTTCCCGGCGCGGCTGCAAAAAGCCTTGGGTGACAAGGGGATAAAGATCGACATGATCAATGCCGGGGTGTCCGGCGACACCTCGTCGGGTGGCCGCGACCGGCTCGACTGGTCGATCCCCGAGGGAACCGAGGTTGTGGTCCTTGAGCTCGGCGCCAACGACGCCCTGCGCGGCACCGATCCCGCCGTCACCCGCGTCGCGCTGACGGATATCCTCACCCGGCTGAAGGCGCGCAAGATCACGGTGCTTCTGTGCGGCATGCTGGCGCCGCCGAATTATGGCAGCGAGTATGCGGCCAAATTCAACGCGATCTATCCGGAGCTTTCGAAATCTTTCGACGTGCCGCTGTATCCGTTTTTTCTCGAAGGGGTCGCAGCCGACGCCAAACTCAATCAGGCCGACGGACTGCATCCGACCGCGGAGGGAGTTGATATCATCGTGAAAAACATTCTGCCTATGGTGGAGGCACTTGTCGGTACGATCTCCGGGCAACGCAGTTGAAAAACGGGCAATCGATAACATTACCCCAGAAACTTGCCCAAGGGTTTTTTCCTTTTGCTTTCCAATCGGCTCCCGCCTCATGCTTCGCAGAGTCACATAAGTCGGGTAGGAATTAGGTATCGGTGATTCGTCACCGGGATTGTTGTCAGGCGTGAGCCTCACGGCTTCGCGCCTTTGCATCGAGGATCTTGCGATGCCGCGTTTGTTTGCTGGACTGGAAATCCCGGCCGAGATCGGCCTGCAGCTTTCCAATTTGCGTGGCGGCCTTCCCGGCGCACGCTGGATCGATCCCGAAAATTATCACGTCACCTTGCGCTTCATCGGCGATATCGACGGCATGTCGGCGAACGAAATCGCTTCGCTGCTGTTTCGAATCAACCGCAAGCCGTTCGAGGTCAAGGTGCAGGGCCTGCAAAGCTTCGGCGGCAAGAAACCGCGCGCGGTGGTCGCGGCCGTCGAGCCGTGCCGGCCGCTGATCGAATTGCAGGCCGAACTCGAACGGCTGATGCAGCGCCTGGGGCTCGACCCCGAGGGGCGCAAGTTCGTTCCGCATGTGACGCTGGCGCGGCTGCACGATGCTTCGAGCCAGGACGTCGCCGACTATCTTTCGGTGCGCGGCTATTTCCCGAGCCGAACCTTCATGGCCTCGCGCTTCGTGCTGTTCTCCTCCCGCGCCTCCACCGGCGGCGGGCCCTATGTGGTCGAGGATTCCTACGCGCTGAGTGCGTAGCCCGGAAGAAGCCAACGGGTCGCGCGAATGCGCGCCCGATGACAGGCTCAGCGAAATCCGGGGCGGTGTTGCGGGTTGACGGACCTATCCCCGATTGCGCTGCGCGCCATCCGGGCTACGGAGCGGGGTCGCCCACCCCTGCATACCCGCTTACACCAATTCACAGCTTGCAATTTTCGTTCGGCTGGGGCCGTAAGGTGGGCCCATGCTGTCCACCTCGCCCAATTCGTTCCGCTCGCACTATCAGGCGCTGGTCTCCTCCGGCGCGATCGAGGCCGATCCGGCGCAGGCCGACGCCGTCGAGGCGCTGGCCGCGCTCGACGAGCGGTTGGCGAGCTACAAGCCGCTGCGAAAACAAAGCCTGTTTGGTCGGCTATTCGCTGACAAGGAGGAGGCGCCGCCGCGCGGGCTTTACGTTCATGGCGAGGTCGGCCGCGGCAAGACCATGCTGATGGACATGTTCTTCGGGCACAGCCTAGTCGAGCACAAGCGCCGCGCCCATTTCCACGAGTTCATGGCCGAGGTGCACGAGCGGATCTATGGCTATCGCCAGCAAATGTCGCGCGGCGAAATCGCCGACGGTGACGTCATCGCGCTGACCGCGGATGCGATCTTCGAGCAGGCTTGGCTGTTGTGCTTCGACGAATTCCACGTCACCGACATTGCGGACGCGATGATCCTGGGGCGGCTGTTCTCGAAGCTGTTCGAACTCGGCACCATCGTCGTCGCAACCTCGAACGTCGCGCCCGACGATCTCTACAAGGGCGGCCTGAACCGCGCGCTGTTCCTGCCGTTTATCGCGCAGATCTCCGATCGCATGGACGTGCTGCGGCTCGATGCGCGGACCGATTTCCGGCTCGAAAAGCTCGTCGGCGTCAACATGTGGCTGGTGCCTGCCGACGATGAGGCCGATGCCGCGCTCGACCAGGCCTGGAAAAAAATGACCGGCAACGCGCCGTGCAAGTCGCGCGACATCGCGATCAAGGGCCGGGTGCTGCGCGTGCCGTGCTCGTCGCACGGCGTCGCGCGATTTACGTTTGCCGACATCTGCCAAAAGCCGCTGGCGGCGTCGGACTATCTGCGGCTGGCGCACGACTATCACACCATCCTGATCGATTGCATTCCGATCATGGATTATGGCGAGCGCAACGCCGCCAAGCGCTTCATCTCGCTGATCGACACCCTCTATGACAACGGCGTGAAGCTGATGGCCTCGGCTTCGGCGAATCCGGTGTCGCTGTACCTGGCGAGCGAGGGCGTCGAGGCCAACGAGTTCAAGCGGACCTCGTCGCGGCTGATCGAAATGAGCTCGGAATCCTATCTGGCGCTCCCGCACGGCCGAAAGGACTCCGCGGCGAGCGGGTCGAGCACCGGGCTGGTGGAGACGTAGGGCATACATCCGCCCGTCATTCCGGGCGATGCGCAGCATCGAGCCCGGAATCCATACTCCCGATCGTGGTTATGGATTTCGGGCTCGCGATTGCGTCGCGCCCTCAGGTGCGCAATTGCGCACTTGGGAATGACAGCAGCCCCTGACCGAAATCAAGGCAGGAGCGACAATTGGGCACGCCGCGACTTGAACGTATCAATCGAAAGGGATAACCAGCGATCCAGCTGACTTTCCATCCTCCATCTACGTCTCAGAAGGACAAATTTCCCATGGCGCGCGACAAGATTGCTTTGATCGGCTCCGGTCAGATCGGCGGAACGCTGGCTCACCTCATCGGCCTGAAGGAACTCGGCGATGTCGTGATGTTCGACATCGCGGAGGGCGTTCCCCAAGGTAAAGCGCTCGATATCGCGCAGTCCTCGCCGGTCGACGGCTTCGACTCCCACCTTACCGGCGCCAATTCCTATGAGGCGCTCGACAACGCCAAGGTCTGCATCGTCACCGCCGGCGTGCCGCGCAAGCCCGGCATGAGCCGCGATGATCTGCTGAGCATCAACCTCAAGGTCATGGAGCAGGTCGGCGCCGGCATCAAGAAATACGCCCCCGACGCCTTTGTCATCTGCATCACCAATCCGCTGGATGCGATGGTGTGGGCGCTGCAGAAGGCCTCCGGAATGCCGCACAAGAAGGTGGTCGGCATGGCCGGCGTGCTGGACTCGTCGCGTTTCCGCTATTTCCTGGCCGACGAATTCAACGTCTCGGTCGAAGACGTCACCGCCTTCGTGCTCGGCGGCCACGGCGATACCATGGTGCCGCTGGTAAAATATTCCACCGTCGCCGGCATCCCGCTGCCCGACCTGGTCAAGATGGGCTGGACCTCGCAGGCGCGCATCGACGAGATCGTCGATCGCACCCGTAACGGCGGCGCCGAGATCGTCAATCTCCTGAAGACCGGCTCGGCGTTCTACGCGCCGGCGGCGTCCGCGATCGCGATGGCCGAGAGCTACCTGAAGGACAAGAAGCGTGTGATGCCCTGCGCCGCCTATCTCAACGGCGAGTACGGCGTGAAGGACATGTATGTCGGCGTGCCCGTCGTGATCGGCTCGAAGGGTGTCGAACGCATCGTCGAGATCGAACTCGCCGGCAAGGATCGTGAAGCTTTCGACAAGTCGGTCGGCTCGGTTCAGGGCCTGGTCGATGCCTGCAAGAAGATCGCGCCCGATCTGCTAGGCCGCTGAGAGCATTCAGCTACTGGCTTGCGCCGGGTCGGATTTGCGGAATATCTGGTATATGGTATACCAATCCGCAAAACCGAAGTGAAATTCAACTGCACCGCACGAGGGTTTGGGGAACGTCCAGATGAATATCCATGAATACCAGGCCAAGGCCCTGCTACGTGAGTTCGGTGTGCCGGTGTCGCGCGGGGTCGCGATCATCAAGGCCTCCGACGCCGACACGGCGGTTGATGAACTCGGCGGCCCGATCTGGGTGGTGAAGAGCCAAATCCATGCCGGCGGCCGCGGCAAGGGCAAATTCAAGGAAGCCTCCGCCGGCGACAAGGGCGGCGTTCGCATCGCCAAGTCGGGCGCCGAGGTCAACCAGTTCGTCAAGCAGATGCTCGGCGCGACGCTGGTGACCGAACAGACCGGTCCCGCCGGCAAGCAGGTCAACCGGCTCTACATCGAGGAAGGCTCCGAAATCGACAAGGAGTTCTATCTCTCGATCCTGGTCGACCGCGAGACCTCCGAAGTGTCGTTCGTGGTTTCCACCGAGGGCGGCGTCAACATCGAGGAAGTCGCGCACAAGACGCCCGAGAAGATCATCACCTTTTCGGTCGATCCGGCGACCGGCGTCATGGCTCACCACGGCCGTACGGTAGCGAAAGCCCTCAACCTGACCGGCGATCTCGCCAAGAAGGCGGAAAAGCTGGTGGCGCAGCTCTATACCGCCTTCGTCGCCAAGGACATGGCGATGCTGGAAATCAATCCGCTGGTCGTCACCAAGCAGGGCGACCTGCGCGTGCTCGACGCCAAGGTCTCGTTCGACGGCAATGCGCTCTACCGCCATCCCGACGTGGTGGCTTTGCGCGACGAGACCGAGGAAGACGCCAAAGAGATCGAAGCGTCGAAATACGACCTCAACTACATCACGCTCGACGGCACCATCGGCTGCATGGTCAACGGCGCCGGTCTCGCCATGGCGACCATGGACATCATCAAGCTCTACGGCATGGCGCCGGCGAACTTCCTCGATGTCGGAGGCGGCGCGGATCAGGCCAAGGTCACGGCTGCGTTCAAGATCATCACCGCCGATCCCAATGTGAAGGGTATCCTGATCAACATCTTCGGCGGCATCATGAAGTGCGACATCATCGCGGCAGGCGTGGTCGCCGCGGTCAAGGATGTCGGCCTGAAGGTACCGCTGGTGGTGCGGCTGGAAGGCACCAATGTCGAAGCCGGCAAGAAGATCATCCAGGACTCCGGGTTCAACGTGCTGACCGGCGACAATCTCGACGACGCCGCGCAGAAGATCGTGAAGGCCGTAAAAGGGAGCTGATTCCATGGCAGAGGACCATCTTGCTGCACCGGCACCGTTGCAGGAGCACCGCAAGCTCGCGGCGTTTGCGGGCGAGTGGACCGGGGAAGAGATGGTGTATCCCTCGCGCTGGGCCGCAGGCGGGCCGGCGAACGCGCATGTGGTCGCGCGCATCGACCTCAACGGTTTCTATTTGATCCAGGATAGCCGCCAGACCCGCGACGGCAAGGAAACTTTCTCGACCCACGGCGTCTTCACCTACGATCGCGAGGACCGGCTCTACAAATTGTTCTGGCACGATTCGCTCGGCTACTACCCGCCGTCACCGGCTTCCGGCGGCTGGAGCGGCAACACGCTGATCCTGGTGCGCGGCTCGCTGCGAGGCAATGCGCGCCATGTCTACGAAGTCATCGACGACGACAACTACACCATGAAGATCCAGTTCTCGCCCGACGCGGAAGGATGGGCCGACGTGCTCACCGGCGTCTACAAGCGGGTTCACTAGCTCACCGTTTTCCCGGTCATTTGCGAAAGTAACATCCACCATGTCCGTTCTGATCGACAAGAATACCAAGGTCATCTGCCAGGGCTTTACCGGCAAGAACGGCACGTTCCACTCCGAAGCCGCGATCGCCTACGGCACCAAAATGGTCGGCGGCACCTCGCCAGGCAAAGGCGGTTCGATACATCTCAACCTGCCGGTGTTCGACACCGTCGCCGAGGCGCGCGACAAGACCGGCGCGGACGCATCGGTGATCTATGTTCCGACGCCGGGCGCTGCGGATGCGATCTGCGAGGCGATCGATGCGGAGATCCCGCTGATCGTCTGCATCACCGAGGGCATTCCGGTGCTCGACATGGTGCGCGTCAAGCGATCGTTGAGCGGATCGAAGTCGCGCCTGATCGGGCCGAACTGCCCGGGCGTCATGACCGCGGGCGAGTGCAAGATCGGCATCATGCCGGCCAACATCTTCAAGCCCGGCAATGTCGGCATCGTCTCGCGTTCGGGCACGCTGACCTATGAAGCCGTCTACCAGACCAGCCAGGAAGGCCTCGGTCAGACCACCGCGGTCGGCATCGGCGGCGACCCGGTCAAGGGCACCGAATTCATCGACGTACTGGAAATGTTCCTGGCCGACCCCAAGACCACCTCGATCGTCATGATCGGTGAAATCGGCGGTTCCGCCGAGGAAGACGCCGCCCAGTTCATCAAGGACGAGGCCAAGCGGGGCCGCATGAAGCCGATGGTCGGCTTCATCGCCGGGGTCACGGCTCCTCCCGGCCGCCGCATGGGTCATGCCGGCGCGATCATCTCCGGCGGCAAGGGCGACGCCGGTTCCAAGACCGCGGCGATGGAATCGGCCGGAATCACGGTCTCCCCGTCGCCGGCACGGCTCGGGCACACCCTTGTCGAAAAATTGAAGTCCTAATTCAATTCTTGGTTCTTTTGGACGCGAAAATTCGTCTTAAATAGGGTAAAGGGTTCTTTATTCCGCTGATCCGGTTTCCGGATCAGCTTTGCGCCGTTTGTTACGCGCGAACCGAAATCACCAGGATGCCCTCATGTCTCGCCAGGACGCGAACGCAGCATTTGCCCTTTCCTCGTTTTTGCAGGGCACAAATGCCACCTACATCGACGAACTCTACGCCCGCTACGAGAACGATCCCACGTCGGTCGATACCGACTGGCAGGAATTTTTCAAAAGCCTGAAGGACAGCCCGGCTGACGTTCAAAAGAACGCCGAAGGCCCTTCCTGGGGTCGCGACAACTGGCCGCTGACGCCGCGTGACGAACTGACCTCGGCACTGGACGGCAACTGGGTCACGGTCGAGAAGGCGGTCGGCGCCAAGCTCGCCACCAAGGCGCAGGCCAAGGGCGCCGAAATCTCGGCGGCCGATCTGCACCAGGCGACGCGCGATTCGGTTCGCGCCCTGATGCTGATCCGCGCCTACCGCATGCGCGGGCACTTTCACGCCAAGCTCGATCCGCTCGGCATCGAGGCGCCGCGGGATCGCGAAGAGCTCGATCCGCGCTCCTATGGATTTGCCGAAGCCGATTTCGACCGCAAGATCTTCCTCGATCACGTGCTCGGCCTCGAATACGGCAGCTTGCGCGAAATCGTCGCGATCTGCGAGCGCACCTACTGCCAGACGGTCGGTGTCGAGTTCATGCACATCACCAACGCCGCGCAGAAGGCCTGGATCCAGGAGCGCATCGA
>JBBRSX010000153.1:0-15089 GCA_038244925.1 Hyphomicrobiales bacterium
AAAGCCGGTCACCAGGACGACCACGTATAAGCCGTAAAGCCATTGCGCAGGGAAGGCCGGAGTGTTTCCGCCAAACCTGTATGCTCGTGTGCGCACTACGATGCATCTATTGCACACGGGACCGCGGGTGCGGCGCGCACCCGGTCTTCCCTGCGCCCTCTGTATTTATGGGGGCAAACGAAATGCAAAGCTTCGGGCGCATCGCGCCGCGGGAATGCGAAGTCGTGTTCAAGCCTATCGCAATGACGGCGTAGCCCGCAATGACGCCGCCCTCAATCGTCGACATCCTCCTGCGGCCGTCCGAACAGATGGACGATGCCGGGGGTGGTGATCGAGACGAACACGAAACGGGACAGATGATGCGCGCCGACGAAGATCGGATCGATATGCAGCGTCAGCGCCAGCGCCAGCATGGCGTCCATCGCGCCGGGCGCGAACGCGACCACGACGTCAGCGAAGCGCACATGGGTGGTCATCACGATCACAGCGACGAAGATCGCGGAGATAACGATCGCAACCGCGAACGAGCCCAGCCCGGCATTGATATGCTTGAGCAGGGTCGAGGTCCGCATTCGCGCGAAGCGCGAGCCGATCAGGGCGCCGATGCCGACCAGCGCCACGCCGCGGATCCAGTTTGGCAGGCCGCCCTCGACCAGCGAGGTGCCGTGCAGCACGCTGGAGGCGATCATCGCGCCGAACATCCAGCTCGCCGGAAATTTCGCCAGCCGCAGCAGCAGTGCCACCGCGACCGAGGCCGCGATCAGCGCGAAAAGTTCGAGCGGCGAGGCGGTGGCGATGCCGAAGGTCGGCGATGCCGACGGCGGAATCCCGCTCAGAGCGACCAGCAATGGCAACGCCGCGGTGAGAATGATCACGCGCATGGTCTGCACCACTGCGATTCCGGCGACATCGGCGCCTTTCTCGACCGCGAGAATGGTGATCTGCGACAGCGCGCCGGGGCTGCCGGCCAGCAACGCCGAGGTCGGATCCCAGCCGTGCACGCGCTGCAGATAGAAACTGGAGCCGAAGGTCGAGCAGAAGGTGGCGAGCGCCAACAGGCCGATGGTCAGCGGATAGGAGCTGACGTGCTGGATCAGTTGCCGCGACACCAGCGAGCCCAGCGATATCCCGAGCAGCACCAGCACGGTCTGGGTCAGGATCGGCGGCAAAGCGAGCGACCGCCCGGCCAAAGCGGCGATGCCGACCGCGGTCATGGCGCCGGAAATCAGCCCGCCCGGCAGGTTCGCCCACAGGAACAGCAAGCCGCCGGCGGCGCCGATGACGAGCGTCTCGCAGGTCTGGAGAAGCTTGGCACGGTCGGGAAGGGCCGAAGCCATCGATGCGGGGATCAGGTTCACGCCATCTTATGGCAAATCCACGATAGCGGGACAAATGCGCTGATGCGGTGCAGCAATGCGCGGCGTCATTCCGCGCAAAGAGCTTCCCCCTTCCTGAACGGAAGGGTGAAGTGTTGGCTAAGATTTCAGCAGCCGCCGGGGCGGCCCATGCAGGCCAGCGGCGGTTCGGTCCAGAAATCGGGGGGCGACTGGTGACCGTGATCCCAGCCGCCGTGATAACCGCCGTAACCCTCAGACAAGGTGAGGTGCCGGAAACTCCTCTCCGGCTGGAGAGGGAGGGGGCTTACTTCGCGGGCTTGTCCGTCTTGGCGGCGGTGGCCTTGCACTCGGAACGGAATTTCTTGCGCTCCTTGCCGTGCAGGCCCTTGGCGTCCGCTTCCTTCGAGCATTCGAGCGAGGCGGCGCTGTGCACCACCGGTGCCTTTTCCGTCTTGGCGGCGGGCGCCGCCTTGGGGGCCTCGGTCTTGGCGGGCGCTGTGGTCTGCGCCGACGCGGCGCCCATCAGCAGCAGCGAGGCCACGGCAGTCGCGGTGGCAAGGGAGGAAATCTTGATCATGGGGGCACCTCGGTTTGAACGGAAGGGCGCAACGGTCGCGCCGCGATGCTGAACCGTGGGTGAATGGATCGCACCATTTCGCATTTTCTCGGCCACAATATTTTGAACCGCAAACCGCCCGGCACGTTGTCGCAAGTTCCGGTTGCGCTAGGATGGGAGTTGCAGATGACTGTCCCAAGGAGACCAAGGATGACCATTCAAGCAAAAATGCTGTGCGCGATTGCGGTGTCGGGTTTTGCCGGGTTGGTGGCGATCGCCCCGGCCCAGGCCCTGACCACGCAGGAATGCAGCGCGAAATATCAGGCCGCCAAGACCGCCGGCACCCTCGCCGGCGCGAAGTGGAACGACTTCCGCAAGGCGCAGTGCGGTGCGGATGCCGCCGCTGCACCGGCGGCGACGCCCGCTGCTGCTCCCGCAGCGGCACCCAAGGAAGCCAAGAAAGAAGCCAAGAAGGAAGCCGCCGCACCCGCCGCGGCTCCGGCGGCGCCCTCCGGCCCCGCGGTCTATCCGAACGCGATCGATCCGAAATACGCCAAGGAGACCGCCGGCAAGGGCCGCATGCATACCTGCGTCGACCAGTACAACGCCAACAAGACCACCGGCGGCAATGGCGGCCTGAAGTGGATCGAAAAGGGCGGCGGCTATTACAGCGAGTGCAACAAGAAGCTGAAGCCCGCCGCCTAACCGTAGCGCGGTCTGATTCAAGCGCGGCCGGTTTACGCCGGCCGCGCCATCATGTTTTGCGCACGATGTTGTTGCCAAACCGCTCACACCCAGGGTCAATCCCGAGGGCATGCTTTGGCGGATCATGCGCTCTCGTCTTCGATCAGCTTCTCGGCGGACTTTGCGACGAGCTGCGCACGCTTGCGGGGGCCGCGTTCGAGAAACAGCAGGCTCTGGCCGAAGATGAAGCAGTAGAACAGGAACGCCTGCGCGTCGGCTTCCTCCGCCGCCAGCCCGGTGGCGCGGTAGAGATGCCCGACGTTCTTCAGGCGGGCGGCATCGACGCTGGCGACCGCGTTGGCGGCCAGTTCGTCGGAACGCGCCCATTGCCGGATCGCCAGTTCGATCCCCAAGCCTGCAGTATTTTTGCCTTCGGTGTTCATGCGCTCCGAATAGAGCGCGATCAGCGCCTTCAGCCGCTCGCGCGCGCCGGCGCCGTCGAGGCTGGTCTGTTTCTCGATCGCGGCGATGCGCCCGTCGCGCCAGTTCTGCAGCATCGCTTCCAGCAGCGCGGCGCGATCGCGGAAGCGGCGGTAGAAGCCGCCCTTGGTGACGCCGAGATTTTTCGCCAGCACCTCGACCCGCACGCCCTCGACGCCGGTTCGGGCGATTTCCCCGAACCCGGCCTCGATCCAGGTCTCCAGCCGTGCGTCGCTCTTGCCTTCGGTCATCCGCCGCGTCTCACCGATTCTTGATACGGTGCCGTATTGCTAACTCGTTCGGCCCCTGATACGCTACCGTATCAAGATCACAAAAAGCGGGCAAACGGCAGGAGCGGACGATGGCGACGGACGCGACCTATCGCGGCACGGTCTATCCCTGGCAGTGCGACCATGTCGGGCACATGAACATCATGTGGTACGTCGGCAAATTCGACGAGGCCAACTGGAACCTGTTCGCCCGGCTCGGGCTGACGCCGTCCTACTTGCGCGAGTCCGGCCGCGGCATGGCCGCCGTGCAGCAGAACGTCACCTACAAGCGCGAATTGCTGGCCGGCGATATCGTCGAGGTGACGAGCCGGCTGCTGGAGATCCGCGAAAAATCGATCCGCTTCCTGCACGAGATGCGCAACGCCGAGACCGGCGAGATCGCCGCCATCTGCGAGTTCACCGGCGTGTACCTCGATCGCAAGGCACGCAAATCGGCGCCGTTCGCCCCCGCGATCCGCAACACCGCGATGGCGCATCTCGATCCCGTCGACCCGGCGCTGGCGTGAACGGCATGCCGCCATTTCAGCCGAAAAACCCGAACTATCGCAGCATCGCGACCGAAACCTTCGAGCGGCAGCGCGCGATGCGCACCCTCGGCATTTCGATCGCGCGAATGGCGCCGGGTGAGGTAGACCTCGCGATGGGCTATTCGCCCGAGTTCACCCAGCAGAACGGGTTCGTCCATGCCGGGATCATCACCGCCGGGCTCGACAACGCCTGCGGCATCGCCGCCTTCACGCTGATGCCTTCGGGATCCGATATCCTCACCGTGGAGTTCAAGACCAACCTGCTGGCGCCCGCGCGCGGCGAACGCTTCGCGTTCCGCGCCACTGTCGTCAAACCCGGCCGCACGCTGACGGTGTGCGAGGGCCGCGCTTACGCTCTGCACGAGGGCGGGGAAACCCTGATCGCGACCATGACCGGGACGCTGATGGCGCTGCCGCGCCGCGAAGCGGCGCCGGCGCAGGATGGCGTTCGCGTATCGGCCTGATGCGGGGACATCGATCTCGCGGACATTGACAAGCGTTCGCGGCGGCCACCTGATGGCGCCGAAATCCACGCGCGGACGGTCGCATGATTGCCAGCCTCAGCCTGATCCTGCTCTGTCAACTGATCGGAGAAGTCGTCGTCCGCGGGCTCGGCCTGCCGATGCCGGGCCCGGTGGTCGGGCTGATCATCCTGCTGCTGTTGCTGCTGGCGCGCGATCGCTTCGTGGTGCTGGCGCGGGGACCACTGCAGGGCGATGGTGTCGAGGGGGCGAGTCGAGGTCTGCTGGCGCATCTGTCGCTACTGTTCATCCCGGCCGGCGTCGGCGTGGTGCAGAAACTCGATCTGCTGGCCGAGCACGGCATCGCGATTCTCGGCATCCTGGCGGTCTCCGTCGTCCTGACCCTGCTGGTGACGGTCGCGACCTTCCTGGTCGCCAACCGGCTGATGACGCGCGGGAGCAAGCCATGAGCGACAATCCGTTCTCGCTCTGGGTCTACCTGTCGCAGTCGCCGCTGCTGTGGCTGACGGTGACATTGCTGACGTACGCGGTGGCCGACGCAATCTCGCTGAAAACGCAGCGGCATCCGCTCGCCAATCCCGTGCTGCATTCGATGTGGATCATCGGCGTCTTCCTGCTCGTCACCGGCACCTCCTACACGACGTATTTTGGCGGCGCGCAGTTCGTGCACTTCCTGCTCGGGCCGGCCACCGTGGCGCTGGCGGTGCCGCTCTACGAAAACCGCAAAGTGGTGGCGGCGGCGATCCTGCCGATGCTGGTGGCGCTGGTGGTGGGTTCCGTCACCGCGATCGTCTCGGTGGTGGTGCTGGCGGAAGCCGTCGGCCTGCCGCGTGGCATCATCCTGTCGCTGGCGCCCAAGTCTGTCACGGCCGGCGTCGCGATGGGCATCAGCGAATCCCTGCACGCCGATCCGTCGCTGACCGCGGTCTCGGTGGTGCTGACCGGCATCATGGGCGCGATCATCGTCACGCCCCTGATGAACCGGACCGGCATCACCGACTTCCGCGCCCGCGGCTTCGCGGTTGGGCTGGCCGCCCACGGCATCGGCACGGCGCGCGCGTTCCAGGTCGATGCGGTGGCCGGCGTGTTCGCCGGCATCGCCATGAGCCTGAACGCGCTGGTCACATCGCTATTGGTGCCGCTGGCGGTGACCTTGCTGATCCGCTGAGCGCTGCTGCAGTGCAGCCTCATGCTATCGGCATGGCGTTTGGTGGAAAATCCTTCTATAGCGTTTTCAGGCGAAGTAGATTTCCGGTTCGCGTGAAGAAAATGCGTCAAACAAAAAATCTCGCGCCGCAAAAGTGAGTCTCAGGTCTTGATCATCTCCACAACGCAAAGCCTGCTTGGACTGGTATCGGGCATGCTGGTCGGGTTCTCGCTCGGCCTAGTCGGCGGCGGCGGCTCGATCCTCGCAGTGCCGCTGATGGTCTATGTCGTCGGCGTGCCCGAACCCCATGTCGCGATCGGCACCAGCGCCATCGCGGTCGCCGCCAACGCCGCGATCAACCTCTCCAACCATGCGCGCGGCGGCACCGTGATCTGGTCCTGCGCGCTGGTATTCGCGGCCGCTGGAATCATCGGCGCGTTCGGCGGCTCGATCGTCGGCAAGATGGTCGACGGCCAGAAGCTGCTGGCGCTGTTTGCGATGATCATGCTGATCATCGCCATGCTGATGCTTAAGACGCGGTCGCGGATCGGGCTGCCAGACGTCAAGATTTCGATGTCCAACATGCCCGCCATCGTCGGCCTCGGACTTGCGACCGGGACACTGTCCGGATTCTTCGGCATCGGCGGCGGCTTCCTGATCGTGCCGGCCCTGATGCTGGCGACGGGAATGCCGATCATGAATGCGGTCAGTTCCTCCCTGGTCGCGGTCACCGCGTTCGGCATGACCACGGCGGCGAGCTATGCCTGGTCCGGCCTGGTGTCATGGACGCTGGCGGGGCTGTTCGTGGCCGGTGGTATTTTGGGCGGATTGGCCGGTACCCGCTCGGCGCGGCACCTTGCGGAAAAGCGCGGCGCGCTCAACATTGTGTTCGCGGTGGTCATTATTGCGGTGGCGCTCTATATGCTGGCGCGTAACATATCCCTGCCTTGACCGTATTAGGGGCAGGCCAGCCCGTGCGAGACCACCATGAACCGATCGAACAATGCAGCCGGAACCAGTCCGGGACCTACCCGGCGCGAAGCGCTCGGCTTGCTAGGCGTCAGCGCGGCGCTGCTGGGTGCGGGCGCGATGCCGCGCACTGCGCTGGCCCAGGGTGATGAGACGATCCTGACCGAAGCGCTGGTGCTGCGCGATCCCGAGATTCCTGCGGCCGGAAACGTCGACGGCGATATCTCGATCGTCGAATGGTTCGACTATAATTGCCCGTATTGCCGCAAGATCGATCCCGAACTGCGGCAGGTGATCCAGGACGACGGCAAAGTCCGCCTGGTGCTGAAGGATTGGCCGATCCTGGGGCCGGTCTCCAAGGTCGCGGCGCGGATGGCGCTGGGTGCCAAATACCAGGACAAGTTCATGGCCGCACATGAGGGGATGATCGGCGTCAGCTCGAAACTGACGGAGCCGCGCATCAACGAACTGCTGGCGGGCGCAGGCATCGATATGGACCGCCTCAAGCGCGATCTCGAGACCAACGCCAAGGCGATCGACACCATTCTGGCCCGCAACAACGATCAGGCGCTGGCGTTCGGATTCAAGGGCACGCCGTCCTTCATCGTCGGAAAATTCCGCGTGCCGGGGGTGCTGACCATGGCCGAATTCGAACTGGTCATCGCCGACGCGCGCAAGGCCAAGGCCGGCAAGGGCTAGCCATAGCGTTTTCGCGCGAAGTGGGTTGCCGGTTCGCGTGAAGAAAACGCGTTAAAAATAGATCACATCAAACGAAAAGAGCGCCTTCGTCTCTCGACGAGGGCGCCCTTGATCCATTCAGCGAACGCGCCGCGCTTACTTCGACGAAATCCTGACCCAGTCGGCACGGGCACGCGTCTTCAGCCTATCCCAGTCGGTCGCCGCCACGTCCCAGTTGACGATGGTGCGGTTGGCCGTCGCGACCTGGCCATTGGCCACGCTCGACGTCTGCATGGAATCATAGACATAGACGCCGCAGACCAGCAGCAGCGCGCCCAAGATCATTCCGATAAACGTCTGCATTGGTAATCCCTCCGATGTCGCGCTGACAACGCGGGGAGGGGAGGTTGGTTCCGCAGTCACACCCGGTCGAGCCAGGTCAGTATCTCTGCGTTCATCTCGCGCGGATAGCAATGGCTGAGATCGTCGAGTTCGCGGTAGGTGACGTCGGCGCCGGCCGCTGACAGGGCCTGGCTGGTCTGCCGCGCCACCTGCACCGGAAACATCCAGTCGAGCTTGCCGTGCACGATGTGCACCGGCAGGCCACGCAACCGTTCCGCATCGGCCATTTCCGCCATCAGCGGATGAAACGTCGCCGACACCGGCGCCAGATGCGTGAAGGGTGAGGCGCCGTCGAAACCCGTCACATAGCAGAAGGTGCCGCCGTCGCTCATCCCGGTCAGCAGCATCTTTGTCGGGTCGACGTTCCAGTGCGAACGTACCTGTTCGAGAATACGCATCAGGTTTGGCGTGTCGGTGTCGTCGCCCATCAGTGCCCAGGTGGTCTTGTTGGAAGAATCGCCGGTCGCGGTCGGCGCGATCACGATGGCGCCACGGCTGCGCGCATCGCGCAGCCAGCTCCACAGGAAGCCGCGGCCGTTACCGCTGCCGCCGTGCAGCGCCATGACCAGCGGAAGCGGGCGGTCGGGCGTGTAATATTCGGGAACGTAAAGCGAGAATCCGCCGCGGCTGCCGGGGTTATTATGGTCGTGAAAGATGCCGGTGTTGTCGTTGGCGGGTGCTGCGAGCCGCGCTGCGAGCGCGGCGTCCTCGCGCAGGTCCGGATCGACGAAGAATTCGCTGACCGGCGGCAGTTTTGCCGAGAGCGCATATAGCGCTTCCTGCGCACGCGGGGCGAAACGCAATGCCTTGAACACGCTGACGAGATCGCCATTGCCGTTCTGCACGGCGCGCAAGCCGGCAAACGAGGCGAGCGCAGCGTCGCTGGCCGCTTCGAGTGAGGTCTTGATACCGGAAAATTCTTCGGGCCAGTTCACCAGCCGCGGCCGAACTGCGCGCAACGCTTCGTCCGGTTCGCCAGCGGCCTCCATCACCCGGCCGAAATCCGGCGGGTTCAGATGCCGCGCGACAAAGCCGAGCGACTCCAGGGATTGCAGCAGCGGCGGCAACACGGCCACGATGTCGTCGATCACGGCCTCGCTCATGTGAGACTCTCTTCCGGATACGCTGCCGGCTCAATGCAGCCGCGGCGCCTTCAACAGCTTGGCGCGATCGGTCGAGGTCAGCGTCACGTCGAAGGTGACGCCTTCATGATGGACCGTGAGCGGCACGTCGACGCCGGCGGGCCCGAGCGACCATAGCTTGCGATAGAAGCCGGTCTGGCTGGTGATCTTGTCGCCGTTGACGGCGAGAATGACGTCGCCGGTCTTGAGTTCGGCGCGCGCGGCGGGGCTCTTGCTGGCGATGCCGACCACCACGACGCGGTTGTCGATCTCGGTCGAGAACATCCCGAGCCACGGCCGTGATGGCTTGTTGACGCGGCCGAACTGGCGCAAATCGTCGAGCACCGGCTTCAGCAGGTCGATCGGCACGATCATGTTGACATGCTCGGCCTTGCCGTCGCGCTCGCGTTCCAGCTGCAGCGACCCGATGCCGAGCAGTTCGCCGCGACTGGAGATCAGCCCTGCGCCGCCCCAATTCGGATGCGCGGGATGGGTGAAGATCGCCTCATCGAGCAGATATTCCCAGTAGCCGGCGAATTCCTGCTTGGCGGCGATCTGGCTCGCGACCGATCGCGTGCGGCCACCGGCGCCGCCGACCACCACGCGGTCGCCGATTTTCGCGGCGGCGGAAGAACCGAGCGGCAGCGGCTCGAGGTCGAGATCGCCGAGCGCCTGCACCAGGCCAAAGCCGGATTCGAAATCGAAGCCGAGCGCATGTCCTTCCACGACGCGGCCGTCGCCGCGATGCAGCCAGACGGATTCGGCCTCGGTGATGAGGTAACCGATGGTCAGCACCAGTCCGTCATCGATCAAGACGCCGTTGCCGGCGCGTTCGGTACCGAGCGTCTCTGCGCTGAAGGCGTCGGACGGGACAATCGAATGCAGTCCGACCACCGAGGACAGCGTGCGGTCGAGATCGAAACTGTAATCGCCGGGGCGCGGCTGGTTGGCCGGCGGCACTTTCCATTCGGTCAAAGAAGGCATCGATCGGCTCCTGGGCACCGGGCGCGCTTCCAGCGGACGCGCGAAACGAATGATAATCTATGTTGCAAACGGCCGTCTTTAAAGTGTCTCTCGAAACCAGCCGCCATGGGACTCATAATCACGTCATATTCACAAAGGATCCCGGTTTCACAGGGGGCTACGCCGTGCGGGACCGCTCCCCGCGAAAGCGGATTGCAGGAATGCGGTGGATTATAGGCAAACGAGACGCAATCTCAACGCTAGGTCATCGCATATCCGCAAGAGTTTTGGGCGTTTGCTCCGGCGCTTATTCCACCTTGACACGCGCCCCGGCCGGCACGATCCGGAAATCTCGATTTTCCTTCAGCCAGCCGGCACGCTCGTCGCGCAGCAGCGTGCGGCGGACCTTTCCGGAATCGTCGCGCAGGCCAACGCTGACGATCTCGAAACTTTCCGGATGCTTGTAGCGGCTGAGCTGGTCGGCGAGGAATCCTGCCATGCCGTCGGCGACGGCCTGCGCATTGGTCGTCTGGTCGAGTTCGAGGATGGCATGCACGCGCTGGCCGAACTCGGGATCGGGCAGGCCGACGACGACGCAAGAGCGAACATGCGGATGCGCCGATACCGCAGCCTCGACTTCCGCCGGATAGATGTTGGCGCCGCCGCGGAGGATCATGTCGGCGAGCCGGTCGCCGAGATAGAGATAGCCGTCGGCATCCAGCCGCCCGATATCGCCGAGCGATTCCCAGCCGTCGCTGCGGCGTTTCGGTTCGGCGCCGAGGTAATGATAGGTGCTGCCTGCGCCGTCGTTGGGCAGGAAATAGATTTCGCCGGTCTCGCCGGTGGCGACCTCGTTGCCGTCCTCGTCGATGATCTTCAGCCGGCTGGTGTCGCCGATCTTGCCGACCGAGCCCTTGTGCGCCAGCCATTCGACGCCGGTGATGATCGTAGCGCCCTGCCGTTCGGTACCGCCATAGAGTTCGTAGATGCGTTCCGGCCCCAGCCACTCGATCCATTTTTCCTTCAGCCAGGGCGGCATCGGGGCAGCCATATGGAAGACGATCTGCAGGCTGGAGAGGTCGTAGGAATTGCGCACTCCGTCCGGCAGCGCCCAGATCCGGTGCATCATGGTCGGCACGAAATTGACCCACTGCACTTTATTCGCCTCGATCAGGCGCAGCGTTTCCCCGGCGTCGAATTTGACGAGACCAGTGATGCGGCTGCCGGAGAACAAGGCGACATGCGTCGCGATGAACGGCGCGTTGTGATAGAGCGGACCGGGATTGAGCAGCGATCCGTTCTGGGGAATGCCGAGCGCTGATGCGACCGCCGTGTCATGCACCGCGGGCATGTGGTCGAGGATTATTTTTGGCCGCCCGGTCGAGCCGCCGCTGGTCATCGCCTTCCAGTAACGCGCCACTGGATTGGCCAGCGGCTGGTCGGAAAAACCTTCCGGCACGAAATCGGCCGGCAGCGAATTCGGCGCGTTCCAGTCGGGCTGGCCGCCGACCACCAGTGAGGGTTTCAGAATATCGAGCACCGCCGCGGCCTCGCCGCGCGGCAGCCGCCAGGTCAGCGACGTCGGCGTCGCGCCGCATTTCCACACCGCAAACGTCGTCTCGAAAAACGTGTTGCTGTTGGGCAGACCGATGGCGACGAAATCGCCGGGCTTGACGCCCTTGGCGGCAAAGGCACGGGCGCGACGGTTGGCGTTGCGTTCGAGTTGTTCCCAGGTCAGTTCATCGGAACCATGGCTGACCGCGATGGCGTCGTTCGGCTTGCGGTCGGCGTACCAGCGCGGCACGTCGGCGATGGGGATGAGCATGGAGGCGTTTCCGTTGTTGGCGTCTTGATTGCGCTCTTGTGCTGCGACGGCGGCGGTTCGCCGCCACGTCACGCACTTCACCAACACGAACTGTTGGAAGTCAAGATGGGCTGTAAAATGCCAATAGGTAAGCATCGCCAGGTTGAAGATATGTACTATTGGTCCTCACGGCGGTATGTCGGAAGCCATGGGCGTAAGCACCATCTTTCGATCAATTGGAATCGTCGCCCGCCACGAGGGCTCGGTTCCCGCGCCATCCGCCGGCGTGTCCACGGCGGTTGAGCCCGGAGAGGATTCATGAGCCCGCTGCGCATCGCCATCGTCGGCTTCGGCAAGATCGCGCGCGATCAGCATGTGCCGGCGATCGCGGCGACCGAAGGCGCGGTGCTGGCGGCGGTCACCAGCCGCAACGCCTCGCTCGCCGGCGTGCCACATGTGACGACGCTGGAAGCGTTGCTGCGCGATGGCCCGCCGGTCGATGCGGTGGCGCTGTGTACGCCGCCGCAGGTCCGCCGCGCGCAGGCCGCCATCGCGCTCGCGGCCGGCAAGCATGTGATGCTGGAAAAGCCGCCAGGCGCCACCGTCGCTGAAATCGGGCCGCTGCTGACCGCCGCAACGGCGTCGCGACGCACGTTGTTCGCGACCTGGCATTCGCGCTTTGCGCCTGCGGTCGAGCCGGCGCGGCAGCTGCTGGCCGATCGGCGCATCACGTCCGTCCGCATCGCCTGGAAGGAAGACGTGCGGGTCTGGCATCCCGGCCAGGACTGGATCTGGCAGCCGGGCGGGCTCGGCGTGTTCGATCCCGGCATCAACGCGCTCTCGATCCTGACGCGGATTCTGCCGCAGCCTTTGTTCGTTACGTCGGCGGATCTTTTTTTCCCCGCCAACCGCGCTGCGCCGATCGCGGCCACGCTCACGCTCAGCGATGACAAGGGATTGCCGATATCGGCCGAGTTCGATTTTCGGCAGTCCGGTCCGCAGAGCTGGGACATCCATCTCGACACCGATGTTGGTCTGGTCACCTTGTCGTCGGGCGGGGCAAAATTGTCGGCGGGCGGCGTGCAACACGTTGTCGCCGCCGAGGCCGAATATGCGGGGCTCTACCGGCGTTTCGTCCGGCTCACTGCTGCGGGCGAAACCGACGTCGATCTTGCGCCCCTCCAGCTCGTCGCCGATGCCTTCCTGCTGGGGCGACGCCGCATCGTTGAACCATTCGAGGACGCGACATGAACCGGCAGTTGATTCCCCGCGTGGCACGCGCCTCGTTCGGTGTCATGCCTGACGGCACCGACGTGGAATGCGTCACCTTGCGGGACGCCGACGGATTGGAAGCCCGCATCATGACCTATGGCGCGTCATTGCAAGCGTTGCTGGTGCCCGATGCGAGCGGCCATCGCGACGACATCGTGCTCGGTCATGACACGTTCGATCGCTACGTTGCCCGGCGGCAGTTCTTCGGTGCCACCGTCGGACGTTATGCCAACCGTATCGCGGGCGCGCGTTTTACGCTCGATGGCGCGGAGGTAGAGCTCGCGGCCAATAACGGCGCCAATGCGCTGCATGGCGGGCCGGAGGGTTTCGATCGTTATAACTGGCGCATTGTCGGAATCGAAGACGGCGCGCGTCCGGCGGTCACGCTCGCGCGCACCTCCAGCGATGGCGAAGAAGGCTATCCCGGCACGCTGGAGGTCGAGGTGACTTGGCGCCTGACCGGACCGATGGAGCTTTCGCTCGAGATGACGGCGCGGACCGATCGCCCGACCATTATCAATCTCACCAATCACAGTTTCTTTAATCTGGCCGGCGCGCGCTCGGGACGCGATATCCTCGATCACCACCTCACGGTCGCCGCCGATCATTTTCTCGCGGTCGATGCCGGCGCCATTCCGCTGCCGCAGCCGCCTTGCGCCGTGGCCGGCACGCCGTTCGATTTCCGTACCGGCGTCGCGGTCGGCGCGCGCATTCGCGACGACCATCCGCAACTGCGAACTGGCCGCGGTTATGACCATAATTTCTGCCTCGCACCGGCCGGCGGTGATATCAGCTTCGCCGCGCGGCTCGCCGACCCCAAATCCGGCCGCGTGATGGAGCTGCACACCAATCAGCCGGGCCTGCAGGTCTATTCCGGTAACTTTTTCGACGGCGGCATGCCCGGAAAGGGTGGCCGCTTGTACCGGCAATCCGATGCCATGTGCCTCGAGCCGCACGCCTGGCCCGACACGCCGAACCGGCCGGATTTTCCGAGCGTGCGGCTTTCGCCGGGTGAAGTTTATCACCACCAAACGCTGTACCGGTTCGCAGCGGGATGACCAGGAAAGCGCGATAAGCGGCGACGTGGCGATGGAACAGGTACCGGCGTCGGTGCTTTGCGAGGAGCGGTGCCGCCTTGGTGAGGGGCCGACCTAATAGTGTGATTTAATTTGGGAACGGGTGGCTTTCGCGATCCGGTTGAAAACCACGTCACGCCCGCAGCAGTGCAGCCATTTCCTTCCAGTGATAGATTCGCACCTTCTCCGTCTGATGCTCCGCGGCCTTGGCCATCGCCCGCGCGATCTCCTCGCCGGTGAGCCCACGGTACCGATCCGCCGGTCCCACCAGCAGCGGATTGAGAACGCCCCATGCGGCGATGAACAGCCGTTCCCGCGGCCGATCCTCGTCGCGCTGTCCCAAAATCATCGACGGGCGGAAGATATGCGTGTGATCGAAATCCAGCGCGAGAATATCGCGCTCCACCTCGCCCTTGGTGCGGACGTAAAACAGGCTTGACCCGGCGTTGGCTCCAACAGCCGTGACGAGGAATACCGACCTTGCGCCGTTCGCTTTGGCGATGTCAGCGGCCAGCACCGGATAATCGTGATCGATTTTGTAGTACTCCGCCTCGTCGGGCGTATGTTTGCGCGTCGTGCCCAGCGCGATGAAGACCTCGTCCGCCACCAATTGCGGTTTCAGTGCAGGCAGGGAGGCGAGGTCGCCGATCAGCGTGGTCAATCTGGTGTGACTGAGCGCCAGCGGCTTGCGCGCCACGGCGATGACCTGTTCGTAATCCGGATTGTCCAGCAACGCGTGCAGAAGGTGCGACCCAATGAATCCGGTCGCGCCGAAAACAACTGCCTTTTTCATGCCGGGCTCGTCTCGCAGAACGTGGGGGATATTCAGTTGATCGGGGAGGTGCCGACATGAGGTGAGAGACAAGAAAGGCGCGCGCCCGCCCTACGGATCCAGCTCGGTATCCCAGTATAAATAATCCAGCCAGCTATCGTGCAGATAGTTCGGCGGAAACAGCCGGCCGTTGCGGTGCAACTGATGCACCGTCGGCGCGAACGGGTGTTGGCGCGGGAACATCCGGGCCTGCGCCGTCGTCAGGTTGCCCTTGCGCAGGTTGCAGGGCGAGCAGGCGGCGACCACGTTTTCCCAGGTGGTCTGGCCACCCTTGCTGCGCGGGATGATGTGATCGAAGGTCAGGTCGTCATGCGCGTGGCAGTACTGGCAGACGAATCGGTCGCGCAAAAAGACGTTGAACCGGGTGAAGGCCGGGTGGGTGGTCGGCTTGACGAAGGATTTGAGCGACACCACGCTCGGCAGCTGGATCTCGAAGGTCGGGCTGCGCACCGCACGGTCGTAGTGCTCG
>JBBRSX010000154.1:0-15041 GCA_038244925.1 Hyphomicrobiales bacterium
CCGAAGCTGGCCGAGGGCGAGCGCAAGATCGAGATACCGCTGCCGAGCGACCGCGACATGGATCGCATGATGTCGTTCCTGGAGCGGGCCTGGCGGCGATTGATCGAGATGGCCAACCGGGTGCAGAAGGAC
Source organism: Hyphomicrobiales bacterium (assembly GCA_038244925.1). GTDB lineage: Bacteria > Pseudomonadota > Alphaproteobacteria > Rhizobiales > Xanthobacteraceae > Bradyrhizobium. The sequence goes on from JBBRSX010000154.1 coordinate 133, forward strand.
GTCAACGGCAAGATTTGAGCGGGGGGCTTTCCCTGTCGTCCCTGCGCCCAATTGCGCTCCAGGCAGGCACGACGTTGAGAGATCGAATTCATGACCGCACCCAAACTCTCTCGCACTAAGCCCTCCGTCGTCACCGCCGCCACCATCGTGTCCTCGCTGCTGACCGTACAGACCTCAGGCGCCGGTTTCACCGATCTCACCGCCGAGGTGGCAAAATTCGTGCGCGACGCCGGCGCGCGTGAAGGTGCGGTGACGCTGTTCATCCGCCACACCTCGGCGTCGCTGACGATTCAGGAAAATGCCGATCCGACGGTGCTCGTCGATTTGACGACGGCGCTGAACCGGCTGGCGCCCGAGAATGCCGGATGGCGCCACGACACCGAAGGCCCGGATGACATGCCGGCGCATATCAAGACCATGCTGACCGCGACCTCGCTGCAGGTTCCGGTGCTGCACGGCGCGCTGGCGCTTGGAACATGGCAGGCGGTCTATCTGGTCGAACACCGCGCGCATGCACACCGGCGCGAGGTCGTGCTGCAGTTCATCGGCCAGAACGATTGAAAAGAGTGAACGAAAAACAAAACGGCCGCGGATCGCTCCGCGGCCGTCTGTTCGAGGTCACCGGCTGTCGCCGGACCGATCTCAGGTCTTGGTGATATCGACGTCCTTGGTTTCGGGCAGGAAGAAGAACCCGATGACCACCGTGATCGAGGCGAAGATGATCGGATACCAGAGGCCGGCGTAGATATCGCCGGTCGAGGCCACGATCGCGAACGCGGTCGCCGGCAGCAAGCCGCCGAACCAGCCGTTGCCGATGTGATAGGGCAGCGACATCGAGGTGTAGCGGATCTTGGTCGGGAACAGTTCGACCAGCATCGCCGCGATCGGCCCGTACACCATGGTGACGAAGATCACCAGGATGAACAGCAGTCCGATCACGGCCGCGACCTGCGGACGGAAGATATCGAACGGGCTCGACATCTTCACGATTCCGGCGTCGCCCGCCTTGGGATAACCGCCGGCCGCGATGCCGGCGGTGACTGCGGGGTTACCGGCCTTCGCGTCAGGATACGGAATATCCTTGCCGTTGATGACGACCTTCACGCCGGAGCCAGCCGCGCCAGCGCTGGTCGAATACTTGACCGACGACTGGGAGAGGAAGGCGCGGGCAGTGTCGCACGGTGAGGTGAAGACGCGGGTGCCAACCGGGTTGAACAGGTCGCCGCAACCCTTGGGATCCGCGACCACCTCGACCTTGGTGGTTTCGATCGCCTTTTCCAGCGCCGGGTTGGCGTTGGAGGTGATCATCCGGAAGATCGGGAAGAAGGTCAGCGCCGCGATCAGGCAGCCCGCCAGGATGATCGGCGTGCGGCCGATCTTGTCGGAGAGGGCGCCGAACACGATGAAGAAGCCGGTGCCGAACAGCAGCGACCATGCGATCAGGAGGTTGGCGGTGTAACCGTCGACCTTGAGGATCGATTGCAGGAAGAACAGCGCGTAGAACTGGCCGGTGTACCAGACCACACCCTGGCCCATCACGCCGCCGAACAGCGCCAGCAGCACCAGCTTGGCGTTGCTCCAGTTGCCGAAGGCTTCAGTCAGCGGAGCCTTCGAGCTCTTGCCCTCATCCTTCATCTTCTGGAACACCGGCGATTCGTTCAGGCGGAGCCGGATCCAGACCGAGACGCCGAGCAGCAACACCGACACCAGGAACGGAATGCGCCAGCCCCAGGCCGCGAATTCAGGCTCGCCCAGCGTGGAACGGGTGAACAGGATCACCAGCAGCGACAGGAACAAGCCAAGCGTGGCCGTGGTCTGGATGAACGAGGTGTAGTAGCCGCGCTTGCCCATCGGGGCATGCTCGGCCACGTAAGTCGCGGCACCGCCATATTCGCCGCCGAGCGCGAGGCCCTGCAACAGGCGCAGTGCGATCAGGATGACCGGCGCTGCGATGCCGATGGTCGCGGCGTTGGGCAGCAGGCCGACGATGAAGGTCGACAGGCCCATGATCAGAATGGTGACGAGGAAGGTGTACTTGCGTCCGACGATGTCGCCGACGCGTCCGAACACGATGGCGCCGAACGGGCGCACCAGGAAGCCGGCGGCGAAGGCGAGCAGCGCGAAGATGTCGCGGGTTGCCGGCGGATAGGCCGAGAAGAACTGCGCGCCGATGATGCTGGCGAGCGACCCGTAGAGGTAGAAGTCATACCATTCGAAGACGGTGCCGAGCGAGGAGGCGAGAATGACGAAACGCTCGTCCTTTGTCATGCCTCCCGTCCGCGCCGATGTTGCAGTCATAGTGGACATTTCAATCGCTCCCCAAAAATAGTTGATGCAAAGTCCGCCCCGCGCCGAACTAGGCCGGATTGAGCTGTGGGCTTGGGTTTACGGTAACATCGCCGTGAAACCGGTCCCAATACGACTTTCGGCCCTTTGCACGGCCGTGGCTCCGGATATCGGGCTTCGGCGGCCTGCATTACTTTTCTGGTTCAGGCCTCCGGGCCGCGCCTATTGCGGCGCACAAGCCAGCGGGTTAACTGCTTTCAAATGTGGTAGGAATGGGCGCTTGCACGCGACGGCCCGGCAAGGGACAAAGCGTGACAGGCTTACGCGCCTCATAAGAGACATTAATGACGACCGTTGCAGCTACCCATCTTGTGATCGCCGATGACCATCCGTTGTTCCGCGACGCCTTGCGGCAGGCGGTGGCGGGTGTCCTGTCCGCGGCCGTGATCAGCGAGGCCGGCTCGTTCGACGATCTCACTGCGCTGCTGGAACGGGATTCCGATGTCGATCTGATCCTGCTCGATCTTTCGATGCCGGGAATCTCGGGCTTCTCCGGCCTGATCTATCTGCGCGCGCAATATCCGGCGATCCCGGTGGTGATCGTGTCGGCCAGCGACGACGCCGGCACCATCCGCCGTTCGCTCGACTTCGGCGCCTCCGGTTTCATTCCCAAGCGTTTCGGGGTCGAGACCCTGCGCGACGCCATCATGAAGGTGATGGACGGCGATGTCTGGGTTCCCTTGGACACCGATCTGTCGTCCGCCGCCGACCCTGACATGACGAAGCTGCGCGACCGGCTGGTGACGTTGACCCCGCAGCAGGTGCGGGTGCTGATGATGCTCTCGGAGGGACTGCTCAACAAGCAGATCGCCTACGAGCTCGGCGTTTCGGAAGCGACCATCAAGGCCCATGTCTCGGCGATCCTGCAAAAGCTCGGCGTCGAAAGCCGCACCCAGGCCGTGATCGCGGCGGCCAAAATCGCCGGCGGCCAGTGGCGCCAGGGAACGCCGCAGGCGTAACCCCCACCCGCCCTGCGTAAGCCACGCCTACTCCGCCGCCACCATCTGCTGGGTGCGCCACTGTCCGAGCAAAGCGCGCAACGAGGCCGGCTTGACCGGCTTGTTGAGGATCGCGATGTTTTCCTCGCGCGCGGCGGCGCGCACGTTCGGGCTGCGATCGGCCGTGATCAGGATCGCCGGAATGTTCTCGCCGAAACGGCGGCGGATCTCGCGGATCGCGGCGACGCCGTTGCCGCGGTCGAGATGGTAGTCGACCAGCAAACCCGTGACGTCGCCGCCCGAGGCCTCGATCGCCGCCATCGCGGCCTCGGGGTCGGCGACCGCGATCACCTCGGCGTCCCACGCCTTCAGCAGCGTCTTCATGCCGTCGAGGATCGCCGCGTCGTTCTCGATGCAGACGATCAGCGCGCCGCTCATCGGCGTCCGCGACAGCGGCGTCGCGCTGGTGACGGCGGCGGTGTGGTTGATCGCGGTCGCGATCGGCACCGTCACCGAGAACACCGAGCCGCCGGAGGCGTTGGCGTCGATGGCGATGCCGTGGTTGAGCACGCGGGCCAGCCGCTCGACGATCGACAGGCCGAGACCGAGCCCGCGCGCGATCCGCGCGCCCTGTTCGAGGCGGTGGAATTCTTTAAAAATTTCGCCGCGCTTCATCACGGGAATCCCGACGCCGGTGTCGTAGACACCGATCCGCAGCGACTGGCCGTGGCGGCGGCAGCCGACCAGCACGCGTCCGCGCGGGGTGTATTTGATGGCATTGGAGATGAAGTTCTGTAATAGCCGCCGCAGCAGCGAGCGGTCGGATTCCACCGGCAGCGAGCACGGCACGAAGACGAGTTCCAGCCCCTTGGCGCGCGCGATCGGCGCGAACTCGATTTCCAGCGAGCGCATCAGATCGGCCATCTTGAAGCTCGATATCGAGGTCGTCATCGCGCCGGCATCGAGCCGCGATATGTCCAGCAGGGCGCCGAGGATTTCCTCGATCGCTTCCAAGGAGTCGTCGATGTTCTCGACCAGGCGCGAGTCTTCGCCGCCGTTCTGGCGCTCGACCAGGCTCGTGACATAGAGCCGGGCGGCATTGAGCGGCTGCAGGATGTCGTGGCTGGCCGCTGCGAGAAACCGCGTCTTCGAAATGTTGGCGTCCTCGGCGGTGCTTTTCGCCAGCGCCAGTTCGGAATTCAGCCGGGTGAGTTCCTCGGTGCGGTCGCGCACGCGCTTTTCCAGCGTGGCGTTGGCGCGCTCCAGCGCTTCGGCGGCCTCGAAGCTCGGCGTCACGTCGAAGAAGGTGATGACGACGCCGCCGCCCGGCATCCGGTTGGCACGGACCTCGATCACCATGTGGCGGTCGGGCAGGCGTTCCAGATAGGGCTCGCCCTCGGTGGTGTAGGCCTGCAGCCGCCGCTGCAGCAGCGCATCGGCGTCGCCGAAGCCGGACGGGTTTACCGCGCCCATGAATTCGAGGATCTCCTGCAAGGGCAGGCCGAGCTGCACGAGGTGCGGCGGCAGCGCGAGGATTTCGCCGAACTGCCGGTTCGAGCAGATCAGTTGCAGATCGGCGTCGAACACGGCGATGCCCTGGCGCACGTGATTCAGCGCGGTCTGCAGGATCTCGCGGTTGAAATGCAGCGCGGCGTGGGAATCGTCGAGCAGTTTTAGCGCGGCCTTGGCGGACACGGTACGTTTGCGCAGCAACAGCGACATCACGAGGCGCGAGGAGGCGGCCCCGATCGAGGAGGCGATCAGCCGTTCGGCGTGTTGCAGCAATTCGAAATCGGCCGGCACCCCCGGATCAAGATGGCCGGGGTGGCTGGCGGCAAAGGCATCAAAGGCGTGCTGGGCGCGCTCGGGACCGAGATATTGCGCCACCGTGCTCTGGATATCCTGCACCGTCACGGTGGTGCGCCAGCGCCGGAAGGTCGGCGCGATCGGCGCCAGCGTGGTCGGCACGAACAGGTCGGCCTGCAGCCGCTCGATCGACGACGGCTGGCGCGCCAGCGACATCACGATGTAGGTGAGGACGTTGAGCGAGAGCGACCACACGACGCCATGCAGCAAGGGCGGCAGTTCGGCGCCGAACAGCGCCTGCGGCCGCAGCGCTGCGATGCCGAACGGCCCGTGCTGCAGCAGCAGCAGGCCCGCGGTGCTGTTCTCGAGGAAGCTCGGCAGGAACAGCGTGTAGACCCAGACCGCGACGCCGATCAGCATGCCGCCCATGGCGCCGCGCGCGGTCGCCTGCCGCCAAAAGAGACCGCCGAAGAAGGCCGGAGCCAACTGCGCGATCGCCGCGAACGACAGCAGGCCGATCGCCGCCAACTGGGTGTTGCCGAGCGCGCGGTAGTAGAAATACGCCATCACCATGATGGCGAAGATCGCAAACCGCCGCACCTTGAGCAGGAAGTCGCCAAAACCCTTCTGGCCGTGGCGCGTGTCCGGGCCGCGCTGCAGCACCAGCGGCACCACGATGTCGTTGGAGACCATGATCGACAGCGCGACGCATTCCACGATCACCATCGCGGTCGCGGCCGACAGGCCGCCGACGAACACGGCGACGCTGAGCAGCGGCGAATTGCCCTCGATCGGCAGCGCCAGCACGTACATGTCGCTGTCGACGGCGCCGAACGGGAAGGTGACGAGGCCGGCGATCGCGATCGGGATCACGAACAGGTTGATGGCGACCAGATAAAGCGGAAACAGCCAGCGGGCGCGGTTGACCTCGGCCATACTGGAATTCTCGACCACGCTGACGTGAAACTGCCGCGGCAGCAGCATGATCGCGCAGAACGACAGCAGCGTCATGGTCAGGAAATTGCCGATGCCCGGCACGTAGTCGATGACACGCACCGCCTCCGGGGTCTTCATCGCGCGTTCGATCAGTTCGACCGGCGTGAACATCCAGAAGGTGACGAAGGCGCCGGCGGCGAGAAAGGCCACCAGCTTGATAATGGATTCGGTGGCGATCGCCAGCATCAGGCCGTGCTGGTGCTCGGTGGCGTCGGTCTGGCGGGTGCCGAACAGCACCGCGAACACCGCCATCGCCAGCGTGACGACCAGCGCGATGTCGCCGATGATCGGGATCGAGGAGAACACCTTGTCCTCGCTCAGGATGGTTTCCAGCGAGGATGACATCGCCTTGAGCTGGAGCGCGATATAGGGAACCGATCCGACGATCGCGATGACAGCCACGGTGGCGGCGACCGCCTGGCTCTTGCCGTAGCGCGCGGCGATGAAGTCGGCGATCGAGGTGATGTTCTGCGACTTGGCGAGCTGGATCACGCGGCGCAGCAGCGGCGTGCAAAGTCCGATCATCAGGACCGGGCCGAGATAGATCGCGAGGAAGTCGACGCTGGTGCGGGTGGCGAACCCGACCGAGCCGAAGAAGGTCCAGGACGTGCAGTAGATCGCCAGCGACAGCGGATAGATCAGCATGCCGGCGCGACCGCGCTGGCTCGGCGACAGGCGTTCGCCCAGGCTGGCGACAAGAAACAACAATCCGATATAGGCGAACGCGGCGGCAATTACGCCCCAGTCGTGCAGCATCGCTGCTTGCTCCCTTCTCGGCCCAAAGCCGAAGCGTTCAGTATAAACGCATTGGGCCGGCAGCGCATCGCACTGCCGGCCCAATTTGAGGGGTTTTGGCGGCCTTAAGGTTACTCGGCCGCGAGCGATTTCTGCTTCAGCGGCAGGCCGAGGCGTTCCCAGACCTGCAACAATGCGTCGGCGAGGCCATCGATCAGGCTGTCGTCATGGTAGGGCGAGGGCGTGATCCGCAGCCGCTCGGTGCCCTTGGCAACGGTCGGATAGTTGATCGGCTGGATGTAGATGCCGTGCTCTTCGAGCAGGATGTCGCAGGCCTGCTTGCACTTCTCGGGGTCGCCAACGAACAGCGGCACGATATGGGTGTCGCTCGACATCACGGGCAGGCCGGCCGCGGTCAGGATCGCCTTGACCCGGGCGGCGCGGTCCTGATGGCGTTCGCGCTCCCAGCTCGAGGTCTTGAGGTGGCGGATCGCCGCGGTCGCGGCCGAACAGATCGCCGGCGGCAGCGCGGTGGTGAAGATGAAGCCCGGCGCATAGGAGCGTACCGCGTCGATGAGATCGGCATTGCCGGCGATGTAGCCGCCGAGGCAGCCGAAGGCTTTGGCGAGCGTGCCTTCGAGCACGTCGATGCGGTGCATGACGCCGTCGCGTTCGGCGATGCCGCCGCCGCGCGGGCCGTACATGCCGACCGCATGGACCTCGTCGACATAGGTCATGGCGCCGTATTTCTCGGCGAGATCGCAGATCTTGGCCAGCGGCGCGACGTCGCCGTCCATCGAATACAGGCTCTCACAGGCGATCAGCTTGGGCCGGTCCGGACCCGCTGCGATCAGCAGTTCTTCCAGATGCGCGACATCGTTGTGGCGAAAAATCTGGCGTTCGCAGCCGGCCTGGCGGACGCCTTCGATCATCGAATTGTGGTTCAGCGCGTCGGACAGAATGAGGCAGTTCGGAATCAGTTTGGCGATGGTCGCGATGCCGGTCTGGTTCGAGACATAGCCCGAGGTGAACAGCAGCGAGGCCTGCTTGCCGTGCAGATCGGCCAGTTCCTGTTCGAGCTGCACCAGCGGATGGTGGGTGCCGGCGATGTTGCGGGTGCCGCCGGCGCCGGTGCCGACACGGGTGGCGGTCTCGACCATGGCGCCGACCACCTTGGGGTGCTGGCCCATGCCGAGATAGTCGTTGGAACACCAGATCACGACGTTGCGCGGGCCTTTCGGCGAATGCCAGATCGCATGCGGGAACCGGCCCGCGATCCGCTCGAGGTCGGCGAAAACCCGATAACGCCGCTCGTCATGCAGGCGGTTGAGGGCGGCACTGAAAAACTGGCTGTAATCCATCACGAGACCTGGCAAGTGACCTGGAAAGGAACTGGCCGGATTGGCGAGCCCTCAGGAAGCTCGCCTTTTTAGAGCTTTTCCAGGTTTGATGTCTATGCGGAATCCCACATTTCAGCGGGCCTCCGGCATGCACCGGAGGCAAAGCAAAACTTGATCCTGATCAATGCGCTAGGAGCGATTTGAGCTCCCGGTATTTTGATCGTCATCGAAATTGCGGTAAGCCCGCCACAACGCGATCGCCCAGCCGGAAAAATACCCGGCACTGGCGCCGGAGACGGCGTGGCCGATGATCGCGACCGCTGCGTGCGGTTCCAGTTTCATCGCGGTGGCGACCGCCACGCCATATTGCAGCGAAAATACGATGACGTTTCGCAGCAGCGGACCAATACTGCCCGGGCGGGTCACCGTGCGCTTTTGCCGGTCGACCGCCAGTAGTCGAGGGCCATTGAAAAGCCCGAGCGCGGCGAACAGGGTCAGCGCCACCAGCCAGGCTAGCAGCGGCTCCAGAGCGTTGTCGTGCGCCAACACCAGCCGCGACAGGCCCATCAGGAAGAACACCAGCGGGACGACCAGCATGCGCCAGACCGCCTGCGTCCGCGACCGCAGCGCTTGTAGTCCCTGCCAGATCAGGTAGGCGAGCAGGACGAAAACCCAGAGCGGGGTATGGACAAGAATGCGAAATGCGATTTGCATCGGTGCTCGCAGATCGCGCGTTCGTCAGGTGGTGCGGAAAAGCAGCACGCCGTCTGTCACTTCCGCAGTCAGGCGGCCTTCGTTGATCATGTAATTGACATGCGCGATCAACTCGCCGGCGGCAAAGCCCATCTGGTGCACGTCGAGTTCGTATTTGTGGAACACGACCGGCACCAGTTGCCGCGAGGTCTGCGGCACTTCCCGGCAGGCTTCCGCGATCAAACGGCAGCGATCCTCGTGATGATCGGCGAGCTGCTTGATCCGCGTCTTGAGGCCGTAGAATGGCACGCCGTGGCCGGGCAGCACCATGACGTCGTAGGGCAGCGTCGTGGTCAGGCTCGCCAGCGAGGCCAGATATTCGCCGAGCGAGTTCTGGTCGGGCTCGACCGCCCAGACGCTGACATTGGGCGAGATCTTGCTCAGCACCTGGTCGGCCGACAGGAACAGTTTGTCGGCGGCGCAATACAGCATCACCTGGTCGAGCGCGTGGCCGCCGCCGGTGATGACCTTGAAGCGCCGGGTCCCGATCGAAATTTCGTCGCCATGCGAGATGCGGCCGTAGGACGGCGGCAGCACCGACACCCGCTTCAGATAATCCTGGCCGCGGCCGAGCAGCTTGTCGGTCAGGCTCTCGTCCATGCCGTGGCGGCGGAAGAACAACCGCTGCGCCATCTTGCGTTCTTCGGTGCCGCGGTTCTGGTGATAGACCGACTGCAGGTATTCGACCTGCGACATCTGCAGCGGGCAGTTGAAGCGCTCGACGATCCAGCCGGCCAGCCCGACATGGTCGGGATGCGAATGGGTGACGATCAGCCTTGAGATCTTCACATGCTTGAGCGGGCCCTCGAACAAAGTGGTCCAGGCCGCGATGGTCTCTTCGTTGCCGAAACCGGAATCGACCATCGCCCAGCCGTCGCCGTCGGCGAGCAGGTAGATGTTCACGTGGTTGAGCCGGAACGGCAGCTTGAGCCGGACCCACAGCACGCCGGGCATCACCTCGACGACCTGATCGTGGCCGGGATGATTTTCCCAGGGGTATCGCAGGGCCTCGGCCGAGGACATCGTGTCTGTTTTCGAATGCATCGCTACGGCTTAGCTGCACCGGCGGCGCCGCGCCAGCCGAAAAAACGGGGGCAGCTTTGGATAAAAGGCATGGGTTGGCTGTCATTCCCGGTGCGCGAGTGCGCACCTGAGGGCGCGAAGCGAACCTCAAGGGTGCACTTGCACCCGGGGGAATCTCGAGATTCCGGGTTCGGTCCTGCGGACCGCACCCGGAATGACGGAGTCTGATGTTACGCCGCCCTGATATTCGACAGGAACGCGTCGATTTCCGCGCGCAGCACATCGGCCTCGTGGCGCAGCGCGCCGGAGGCGGTCAGGACCTCGCTGGCGGCGGTTCCGGCTTCGGTCGAGGCTGAGGAGACGCCGACGATGTTGCTGGAGACCTCGCTGGTGCCGCCGGCGGCATGCTGGATGTTGCGCGCGATCTCGCGCGTCGCCGCACCCTGCTCCTCGACGGAGGCCGCGATCGCGGTGGTGACGTCGTTGATCTGGCTGATCGTGGTGGAGATTTTGCGGATCGCCGTGACCGCCGATGTCGTCACCGTCTGCATGCTGACGATCTGCTGGCGGATTTCGTCGGTGGCCTTGGCGGTCTGGTTGGCGAGGCTCTTTACTTCAGAGGCGACCACGGCGAAGCCGCGGCCGGCATCACCGGCGCGCGCGGCTTCGATGGTGGCGTTCAGCGCCAGCAGATTGGTCTGCGAGGCGATGGTCTGGATCAGATCGACCACCACGCTGATCCGGCCGGCATTGTCGGCCAGCCCCTGCATGGTGGCGTCGGTGGCGCCGGCTTCCTCGACCGCCTTGCGGGCGATGTCCGCCGAGGTGACGACCTGACGGCCGATCTCCGCGATCGATGACGACAATTGCTCGGTGCCCGACGACACGGTCTGCACGTTGACCGAGGTCTCCTCGGCGGCGGAGGCCACCGCGCTGACCAGCGCGCTGGACTGATCCGCCGTCACCGACATGCTCTGCGCGGTGGTCTGCATCGAGCCTGCGGCCGATTGCAGGCTGTCGAGCGCGGTGCGTACGGTGGTTTCGAACGCGACGATCTGCGCTTCCATGCGGGCAGCGCGCTCGCCCTTGGCGGCGCGGTCCTTGTCCTGGTCGGCGGCGAGCGCGCGGCTCTGGATCATGCTCTCGCGGAACACGTGCAGCGAGTCGGCCATCGCCGCGATCTCGTCATGCTGGTGGCTCTGGTAGATTTCGGATTCGAGGTCGCCGCTCGACAGCGACTGCATCGAACGCTGCAGGTTGCGGATCCGCCGCAGGATGCTGCGGCCGACATAGAGCCAGACGAACAGGATCGAGCCGGCCAGCGTCAGCACGCCGGCTCCGAGCATGACCGTGGTCGCGAGCGAAATCTCCTGACGCGCCTGCCAGGTCGAGGTGTCGGTTTCCTTGCGGACGCCGTCGACCAGCTGCTGCACGCTGATGCCGAGGCCGACATTGAGCTTGCGGGTCTCCTCGAGGATGGTCTGGCCGTAATCGGTCGCGTCCAGTTCCTTCTGGCGGATCTTGAACACGCCGGTCTTGCCGTCGCCGAGCGTCGCGAGGGCCAGGGTGCTGTTGCGGACCGCCGTCGTCGCCGAGCTCTTGGGCAGGGCATCGAGATTTTTCTTCACGCGCTCCTGTGCGGTACGGAATTCCTTCTCGATCACTTCGAGCGTGTCGCTGCTGGTGGCCGAAAGTGCGGCGATCAGGCCGAACGCCATCCGGTTGCCGCCACTGACGACGTCGCTGATCTGGTCGAGCGTTGTCTGAGCCTTGCTGGCTTCGTCCTGGGAGAAGTCGCCGGCGCCGAAGATGCCGTTGAGCTGGGTCTGGGCGTTGATCATCGCGGGACCGCCGGCGGCGAGGAAATCCGCCTGCGCCTTGCGCACCGCTTCATAGAGCTTGTCATGCTGGGCGCCGGCTTCCAGCCGTTCGCGCGCCGCCGAGCCGAGACTCTTGACCATGTCTTCGATGTTCTTGATGGTTTCGGTCAGTGCGGCGACCACGTTCTTGTCGGCGCCGAGTTCGGTGATCTCGCCGAGCTTTGCCAGCGTGACCGCCTGGGTCTCCTTGATCTTCTTGGCGCGTTCGTTGAGCAACTCCTCGGTCCGCGAGTCCAGTAGCGCGGGCCCCTGGCTGGCAAGGCTGGCGCTCTGGGCCGATAGCTGCAGGCTGGCGGCGAGACGCGGGATGTCCCTGCCGCTCAGATCGACCATGGTCACCCCGAGACGCCCGAGCTCGAGGCCGGCGCCGGCGCTGATGACGATGGCCATGCCGGCGATGACGGCGAAGGCGACGAAAAGACTGCCCCTGACGCCGAACCGTGGAAAGCTGAAACCCTTGAGTCTGAATTTGCCGACCTTGAACCGAAACGCCATGTGTCCGCCGCCCCGTCTACGCTACCTTGGGATGTTTCCTCGCGCGGCAGTATCAAGGTACCCGGTTAACAACTCCGGAAAACCGCGGGCATTTTTGCGACTTTTCGGCGTTTACGCTTGATTTGAGCGGTTTTTCCGCCGACCGGAAAAACCCAAGACAGCAAAAAGGCCGGCATCAAGCCGGCCTTTCGCTATCTCTCGTGCAACCTCTCGCTGAATGCGATCAGTAGCGGGCGACCACCGGGCCGCCGAGGTTGAAGCGATAGTTCACGCCGGCCTTTACCGTGTGCTCGTCGTTGCGCCAGCTGCCGAAGGGCGCCAGCACGCCCGGCGTCACGAAACGGGTGCTGCCGAAGTCATAGTACATGTACTCGGCCTTGGCCGACCAGTTCGGGGCGAACATGTATTCCACGCCGGCGCCGACCGTGTAGCCATTGCTGTGGTTCTTATCCAGCGTGAAGCCAACCGGCGCGCCCGCGAAAGTCAGCGTGTCGCGATTGTCCGAATAGGCGTAACCGCCTTTGACATAGAGCAGGGCCGGTCCCCAGGTGTAGCCGACGCGGCCGGTGATCGAGCCGATGCCGCGCTGGTTGTTGTTGTAGACGAAGCCGCCGGGGAAGGCCGCGTTGACGTAGTTGCCGCCGAGCCAGCTGTACTGGCCTTCGGCACCCAGCACCCAGTTCGGCGCGAACTGCCAGTCGGCACCAGCCTGCACGCCGCCGAGGAAGCGGGAGCTGTAGTCGCTCAGCACCAGGCCGTTGAAGTTGTTGCTGCCGGCGAAGGCGCCACCGATATGGCCGCCGATATAGAAGCCGGTCCAGTTGTAGAGCGGCGCGATGTAGGCCGGCGCCTTGTTGTAGTAGCGGGTGCCGAGATCGGCGCCGAGGGCCGGTGCGGCGAAGGCGGCGAGGGCAACGGTAGCGAGCAGGAACTTCTTCATGGTCTGTGTCTCCCCAAAACTGATCGGAGACGCCGCGTGCGGGCGCCGTCCATGGCCCCGCAGATAGACTGCTTTTGAATAAAATGCTGTCACTTGCGGGTCACAGCGAATGACAACCCAACCCATTGGCATATAAACGTTTTTCGTACTTAACAGGGGCCTAATCAAAGCTGAAGAAAGGCTTAATCTTCTGGTCATCAGGCAAGCCTTGATTAAGCAATCCGCCGCCGCACGTCGCCGCGCATCTGTTCGCGAAAAGCCTGCCGGCGGGCGGGGCGGTCCTTCACCGCGACGTCGTGGCGGTCGAACACGTTGAACATTTCGAGGATCGGATAATGGTCGTTGGCCATCGCCAGAATCCGAAGCAACTCCGCCACCGGCCCGTTCGGACCTGACACCTCCCATTTGCGGATGGTGCTGGCCTCTTCCGGCGGAAGTCCGCAGAGTTTGGCCATGTCTGCCAGCGTCAGCGCCTGCCCGACGGCCTCCCCGAGATGTTCGCGAAGTTTCTGCAATTCAGGGCCGGTCACGGATTCTCCGTTCGAAAGGTCTCTGTGAAGTGTGTCACACACGGCGCGTGGGGCGCAGGCTATACGCACTGCATTCGTTTCCTGAGGAGGCAACCATGCGTTCGCTCATCCAAAGTCTGACACCCGACGATAGCCAGGTCTCCTGGCGACGGGTCGGCGGTATGTTCGCGCTTTACGTTGTGCTGATGGTCACGGCGGCAGGCGTCTTCGTCAGTCACGAATCATCCCGCAAACTGGCGCACGAACCCGCCACGACTGTGGCGACCGATGCCAAAACGCGTTCGATCGCTCAATTCGCAGCCAACGACTGACGTGTTGTTTCGACGCGTTTTCTTTACGCGAACCGGTATCCACCCGTGGAGCAAGTCCGAGGGCAAGCTTCGCTCGAAAACGCCATGACTTGTACTCAGGCGCCGATCGCGTTGCGCGCCACCACCTCGCGATAGAACGCCGCGCTGAGCTTCGGCGTCCGGACCTGAGTCTCGAAGTCGACGTGATAGACTCCAAAACGCTTTTCGAAGCCAAAAATCCATTCGAAATTGTCCATCAGGCTCCACAGGAAATAGCCGCGGACCGGCACGCCCTCGGCGGTCGCGCGCTGCAATTGCCGGAGATAGTTGCGCAGGAAGCTGATGCGATCGAGATCGTAGACCTGGCCGTCGGGATTGAGCTTGTCTTCCGAGGAGGTGCCGTTCTCGCTGATATAGAGGGTGTCGATGTCCCAGACTTTGGCCGCCAGCCGCGGCGCCCAGTAGATCACCTCGGGGCCGATCCGCAGCCATTCCGAATTCATATGCGGGAACGAGGCCGGGAACGGCAACACCTTCCAGCCCGGCTTCTGGTCGGAGGCGGCGATGTAGAATTGCGGCGCGTAGATGTTGAGGCCGACGAAGTCGTTCTTTGCGCCGATGATCTTCAATTCCTCGGCGGTGAATTTCGGCGCGTCCTTGCCGGAATATTCGAGGAAGCCGTCGGTGTATTTGCCCTCCAGCATGACGCCGAGCAGGCCAGCATTCAGTTCGCGCGTTGCCATTTCGGCGGCGCGGACGTTGTCCGGCGTGTCGAAGGCCGGCACGCAGGCTGCAATGTTTTCGGCGGGACCGACCTTGGTGCCGGCGCGCGCGTGA
>JBBRSX010000155.1:0-14839 GCA_038244925.1 Hyphomicrobiales bacterium
GATCGGCAGCTACCTGTTCTCCGGCCCCACGGGCGTCGGCAAGACCGAGGTGGCGCGCCAGTTGGCCCATACCCTGGGCATCGAGCTGCTGCGCTTCGACATGTCGGAATATATGGAGCGGCATACGGTCTCGCGCTTGATCGGCGCGCCTCCGGGCTATGTTGGCTTCGATCAGGGCGGTCTGCTCACCGACGGCGTCGATCAGCATCCGCATTGCGTCGTGCTGCTCGACGAAATCGAGAAGGCGCATCCGGATCTCTACAATGTGCTGCTGCAGATCATGGATCACGGCCGGCTCACCGACCACAACGGCAAGCAGGTCAATTTCCGCAACGTGATCCTGATCATGACCACGAACGCGGGCGCCGCCGACCTCGCGCGTCAGGCCTTCGGCTTCACGCGCAGCAAGCGGGAAGGCGACGACCACGAGGCGATCAACCGGCAGTTCGCGCCGGAATTCCGCAACCGTCTCGATGCGATCGTGTCGTTCGCCCATCTCAATGTCGACGTCATCGGCATGGTGGTCGAAAAATTCGTGCTGCAACTCGAGGCCCAGTTGGCGGACCGCGACGTCACCATCGAACTGTCCGAGCCCGCCAAGGCCTGGCTGATCGAGCATGGTTACGACGAACAGATGGGCGCCCGGCCGATGGCGCGCGTGATCCAGGAGCACATCAAGAAGCCGCTGGCGGATGAAGTGCTGTTCGGTCACCTCAAGGGCGGCGGCCATGTCCGTGTCGTCCTGCTCAAGGACGAGGCGGACGCCGAGGACAAGGGCAAGATCGGCTTCGAATTCGTCGAAGGTCCGGTCACGCCGAAGCCGGAGAAGCTGCCTGGTGCGCGCAAGCGCAAGCCGAAGTCGGGCGGACCGAACGGCGGCGGCGGCTCCAAGGGCCCGGCCTCGCGAGGCCCGCTGGTCAAGGTCTGAGGACTTCGAACAAGATACGAAAAGGCCGGCTCAACAGCCGGCCTTTTTGTTTGGTGCAATCGTTTTCGTTGCAAGGCAGGCGAGGGCGTCAGCGATCGTTCAGCAGTTCCTTGATGCGGCGCTGCAACTGGCGCTTCTTGATTTCGCTCTTGCGCAGCCGCTCCTCGAGATCGGAGACGGGCTCGGACGGGCTCTCGGCCCGGAACGCGACGCCGACGAAATTGTCGCGCCACCAGACCACCTTGGCCAGGAAGGAGCGGCCCTTGCGCGCGATGCGCAGCGACATCTGCTCCCGCGGCAGCTTCACGACATTGCTGAATTCGATAGTGGCGCCGTTCTCGGAGATGTTGCGGACGATGCATTCGCGCGTCGCGCCGTGCTCGTCGATTTCGGCGACGCCGCCATACATCACCTTGTCGCGCGCGCTCTCGCGTCGGTCCCGCATCGATCATTCCCCTGGCAAAGAGGGAGACTTTTACCCCGGTTTGTTGCCCGCGGAAGGCTGGCCTGAGCAAAATGCGCCGTTAACGTAAATTAACGGCAGATGCGATCGGGCGGATTTCGGCACGTCCTGGCCGTTTTCAGTCGTGCACCGGCCGATCTGGTGTCACACCGAAGCCCCACATCGAGGCCTTGGCACGGATCGGTGCCACCGGACGCCGGGCCTCGCCGGGCTCCAGGGTGAAGTGCTGGTCGAGCGAATACCATGGCGCAAGGAGACCCGGCGCCGAAGGTTCGTCGTGGCGCACATAGTTGCCGATCAGCGCGCCGGTGACGCCGAACTGCACGTCGGAATCGATGTGTGCGTCGTCAGGCGAATAGATTTGCGAGATCATCGTCTTGAAGCCGGGCTTGTAGATCATGAAGTGGAGGTGGGCCGGCCGGTAATGGTGGCGGCGGGTGGCGCGGACCAGATCGCCGACCGGCCCGTCGATCGGGATCGGATATCCGGCCGGTTTGACGCTGCGGAAATGAAAGCGGCCGGCTTGATCGGTCGTGAAGCGTCCGCGCAGGTTCATCTCGGCCTGCGCCGGATCCTGGTTCTCGTAAAGTCCTTCCGGCGACGAATGCCAGACATCGACCTCCGCATCGGCGACCGGGCGGCCCTCGCGGTCGCTAACGCGGACCTCCACGGCCAGCCCCGGTCCCGGCGTCGGCGAGCGCACCAGCGTATCGCCGCTGGCGCCCATCGGCTGGTCGTCGCGCCAGAACGGCCCCAGCAGGTTGGCCTGGGTCTCGGTCTGGCCGTTGTCGCCGTTGTTGAGCAGGCAGACCAGCGCCGACACGCCGAGCGAGCCTGCCATCAGCACCACCTCGTTGTGCGAGGGCGTCGTCTTCTGCCCCAGTGCTGCGATGATCCGCACTGCCTCCTGGAACTCGGATTCGCTGAGGCGGACCTCGCGCACAAAGCCGTGCAGGTGCTTCACCAGCGCCAGCAGGATTTCGCGCAGCCGCGGATCCTCGGCACGGCTGAACGCTTCGACGACGGCATCGGTAACGTCTGCCTGATTTTCGATGATCATGGTTCAACCCGGGTTTGAAGCTCCGGTATAATGGCGAAACGATCGCCGCGGTCCAGTGCCTGCTCACTGGTGCAAAACATGGATTGCCATGCGAGCAAGTCTCTCGTTCGGATTATTGATCGTGGCGGGGCTGCTGCTGGCGCCGGCGACGGCGATGGCTGACGATACGTCGTCTACGGCGGGCGAGGTCGCCCGGCCGAGCGTCGAGGAACTCGCGATACCGCTGGGGAAGCCGGCCGAGCCCATGCGCGAAAGCGACGCGCGCGAGGCGATGTGCCTGATGATCGAATCCGCGGCGCGAGCGGCCGACCTGCCGCTGGAATTCTTCGCACGCGTGATCTGGCAGGAGAGTCGCTTTCAGCCCGACGCAGTTGGTCCGGTGACGCGCAGCGGCGAGCGCGCTCAGGGCATCGCACAATTCATGCCGGGAACGGCCAGCGAGCGGCGGCTGCTCGATCCCTTCGATCCCGTGCAGGCGCTGCCCAAATCAGCTGAGTTTCTCGGCGAGCTGCGCGGTCAATTCGGCAATCTCGGGCTGGCAGCCGCGGCCTACAATGCCGGGCCGCGTCGGGTGCAGGAATGGCTCGCAGGCTCCGGCCCGATGCCGCAGGAAACCCGCAACTACGTCAGCGTGATCACCGGTTCCACGGTCGAGGAGTGGCGGGACGCAGGCCGCAACGGCAAGATGCCTGCGCGGGTGGCGACGTCGAGCTGCCGCGAATTGATGGCGTTGCTGCGGCGCGCGCCCAATCCGTTCGTGGCCGGGCTCGAACAGCACATCACGCTCGGCGCCGCCAAACTGTGGGGCGTGCAACTCGCGGCCGGCTTCAGCCGCGACAAGGCGCTGGCGATGTACGCCCGCGCGATGAAGCGGCTCAACGCCGTGATCGGCGATCAGGATCCGAGCCTGCTTTCATCGGTCATGCGCAATCGCGGTACGCGGCTGTTCTACCAGGTGCGGATCGGCGCCGACACCCGGCCGGCCGCGGACGATCTCTGCAACCGCATCCGCCGCGCCGGCGGGGCGTGCTTTGTATTGCGAAACATCGGCGCGCGGGGATGACCGGTCGCCTCGACCTGTAGTAGGGAAGGGGCATGATCGAAGATCGTTTCGACGCGTTCCCTGCCGCACATCGTGACATCGCGCGAGAAGCATTGTCCGCAACCTGCGGGACAACGCCGATCGCGATCGTCGCGATGACCGGCGGAATGACGACGGCCTCGGTCTACCGCGTCGAAGTTGGCGCGCGAAAGTATTTGTTGCGGATCGAGGGAGAGCCAAGTCCGCTTCGCAATCCGCATCAATACAAATCGATGGCCATCGCCGCGGAAGCGCGGATTGCGCCAAAGGTCCACTATGTGGACGAGGTGGCCCGCGTCGCGGTGATGGATTTCGTCGAGCAGGTGCCGCTGAAGGCCTATCCGGGCGGACCGGCGGCGCTGGCGCCGGCGTTGGGCGAGTTGTTTTCGCGGGTTCAGGCGACGCCGGTGTTTCCCTATTACGTCCACTATCCCGATATCGTCGCCCGCTTGTTTGCGCATGTCCGCCGGACCGGCCTTTTTGCCGACGGCGTACTTGATCCGCATGTCAGGCGGCTCGAACTGCTCAGCGGGGCATTCGCGGCTGGTGCGACAAAGTCCGTCTCCAGCCACAACGATCCGACGCCCGGCAACATCCTGTACGATGGTGAGCACCTTTGGCTGATCGATTGGGAGTCAGCCTGCCGCAACGATCCCTTGGTCGACATCGCCATCGTGCTGGATGGCCTCGTGCGCACGCCGGAGCTTGAAGAAATCTTTCTGAACGCCTGGCTCGGTCGAGCCCCGGGTCAGGACATTCGTGCTCGTCTTGAGGTGACACGGGCTCTGACACGGCTTTATTACGCCGGTGTTTTCCTCAGCGCTTCCGCCGCAGCCCCGTGGGTGAAGGGCGATCTCGACCTTTCGGCACCGTCTGTCGCGGATTTTCAGCAGGCGATCCAAACAGGCCGGTTGAAGGCCGGCACGCCCGAAAACTGGCATATCCGGGGCAAGATGTTTCTGGCGTCGTTTCTGTCCGGAATTGCCACGCCGGGATTTGGCGGCCCCGCTTCGTAAAAGGGGGATGGCAGGTCTGACTGATGTCGGCTTGACGCAGGATGCTTTCGCCAGCCCTATGCGCGCACGACTCAATTGTATTTGGTCAACCTTGGCGCTCCCTCCGCTCGACTCTCCCAGTTGGCAAAGTCCTCTCCGCGCGTTCGCTTGGGGCATGAGTTCGATCGCGTCCACCGTGCTGACGCTGGTGCTGTTTGCGACCTATCTCGGCATCGGCGCGCTGGCCCATGACAGCCATTTCAGCCTGGGGTGGGTGCTCGGCAGCACGCTCCTGGTCTGGGCCGGGCCGGCGCAGATCATCCTGATCTCGATGCTGGGCTCGGGTGCGACCGCGGTGCAGGCGGCGATCGCGGTGACCGTGAGCGCGATCCGGCTGTTTCCGATGGTGGTGTCGGTGCTGCCGATGATGAAGACGCCCGACACCAAACGCCGTCAGTTGATGCTGGCTGCGCATTTCATAGCCGTCACGCTGTGGGTCGAATGCTATCGGCTATTTCCAAAGGTGCCACGCGAGCGGCGCATTGCGTTCACGCACGGGCTTGGCTGCGGGCTGCTCACGGTCTGCCTGACCGCGACCACGCTCGGCTACGGCCTCGCCGCCAACCTGCCAAAACTGTTCGGCGCGGCGATCCTGATGCTGACGCCGCTGGCGTTCCTGCTGTCCACCGCGCGCAACTGCAAGCAGGTGTCGGATGTGCTGGCGCTGGTGCTCGGGATCGCGCTGTTTCCAGCTGCGTCGATGCTGCATACCGGCGTCGACATCCTGATCAGCGGCGTCGCCGCCGGCAGCATCGCTTACGGGGTGCACTGGTGGCGGGAGCGGGAGCAGGCATGAGCGAATTTTTCGGCGATCCCCACGCGCTGCTGATTTTGGTGATCGCCGGGTTCCTGCCCAACGAGGTCTGGCGCATGGCCGGGCTGTGGCTCGGCGGCGGCGTCGACGAGGGGTCGGAAATACTGGTGTGGGTGAGGGCGGTGGCAACCGCGATCCTCGCCGGCGTCATTGCGCAGATCCTGGTGCAGCCGCCGGGCGCACTGGCCAGCATTCCGGACGGGCTGCGTTACGGCGCGGTCGCGGCGGGTTTCCTCGCGTTCATGCTGATGCGCCGCTCGATCTTTGCCGGCGTGGTCGCGGGCGAGATCGTGATGGTGGCCGGGAAATGGTGGCTGGGTTGATTGCAGCCGGCGCATAATCCGGTAGTGTCCGCCCACAAAAAGAATGCAGGGGAAACAGCATGAAGTGGCGCGCAATTTCGGTTCTGGCTCTCGGTCTCGGTCTCGATCTCTT
Organism: Hyphomicrobiales bacterium; assembly: GCA_038244925.1. Lineage (GTDB taxonomy): Bacteria > Pseudomonadota > Alphaproteobacteria > Rhizobiales > Xanthobacteraceae > Bradyrhizobium. The sequence continues at coordinate 5,837 of JBBRSX010000155.1, forward strand.
TCTGGCCGCGCCGCAAGGCCATGCGGCGGAATATCCGTCGCGAGCGATCAAGTTGATTGTGCCTTATGCCGCGGGCGGACCGACCGACGTGCTCGGTCGCCTGGTCGGCGACTATCTCGGCCGCGACCTCAAGCAGACGGTGGTGATCGAGAACAAGGCCGGCGCCCAGGGCGCGATCGGGGCCGAGGCCGCGGCCCGCTCCGAGCCCGATGGCTACACGCTGTTCTTCACGGCCGCTTCGCTGTTCGTGCTCAATCCGCTGCTTTACAAAAAGCTGCCCTATGATCCCGACAGGGATTTCCGGGTGCTGGCCGTCATCACCGATCTGCCGATGCTGATGGAGGTCCATCCCTCCGTGCCCGCCAGGACGGTCGCGGAGTTCGTGGCCTATGCCAAGCAGAATCCGGGCAAACTCAATTTCGGATCGGCCGGCACCGGCGGTACCACCCATCTGGCCGGCGAGATGTTCAAGCAGATGGCCGGCGTCGACATGGTGCACGTTGCCTACAAGGGCGCGGGCCCGGCGCTTCAGGATTTGCTGTCCGGCAATATCCAGTTGATGTTCGATACGCTCGGCACCGCGCTGCCGCCGGTCAAGGGCGGGTTGCTGCGGCCGCTCGCGGTCAGTTCGGCGCAGCGCATCGCCGATCTGCCCGACGTGCCGACCATGGCCGAGAGCGGCTATCCCGACTACGCCGTCAGCGTCTGGTACGGCGTCGCCGCGCCGTCGAAGCTGCCCGACGAGGTCGTGCAAAAACTCAAGGCCAGCCTTGACCGCGCCTTGAGCGACGACACTTTCCGCGCCGCGCTGGACAAGGCAGGATTTACACCGCTGCGTCCGAAGAGCCTGGCCGAGCTCGAAAAATTCGTCAGCACCGATCGCGCGCGATGGGCCGGCGTGATCAAGGCCCTCAACATTTCACTGGATTAGGATATGGTTCGAGAAAACGAAACCCGCGAAGGCGAACTTACTGTTGATGTTCCCAAGGCCCGCGATGCTTCATTGCACTTCATCGGCCGCATCCGCACGCCCTGGACCTCGCGGCTGGAGACGCCGCGGCAGGGCCGTCATGACGGCCCGGTCTGCCGGCTCGAGATTTTCGAACCCTGGGTACCCGCGATCAAGGGCGTCGATTTCTATTCCAATCTCGAGGTGATCTACTGGCTGCATCTGTCGCGCCGCGATCTGGTGCTGCAGAGCCCGAAGAACAACAAGAATACGCGCGGCACGTTCTCGCTGCGCTCGCCGGTGCGGCCCAACCCGATCGGCACCTCGATTGTCAAGCTGGTCGGCATCGAAGGCAATGTGATCCTGGTGCGCGGCCTCGATTGTCTCGACGAGACGCCGCTACTGGATATCAAGCCCGACCGCTGCGAATTCACGCCGCTGGCGCCGCCGCAGGCCGGGGATTTCGAGACGGAGTGATTTAGTTCGACGGACAGGGGTTGACGATGTCATACGCCGCCGATCGCCGTAATTTACTGAAGTTCATTGCAGCCAGTCCGCTGTTTGCGCAGCAAGTCATGGCCGAAGGGCTGCGGTGGCCGGATCCCATGGAGTGGGCGCCGCACGACCCCGGCAAGCTGATTTCCGATCCGACGCAAGCCCTCGATGTTTTCGACTTCGAGCCTGTCATGAAGGTGAACGTGCCGCCGGCGCATTTCGGTTACATGGCGACCGGCGTTGACGATGAAGTGACGTTGCGCGCCAATCGCGAAGGATTTCTGAAGTTCGAACTGAGGCCGCGGCGGCTGGTCGATGTCAGCAAGATCGACATGAGTGTCGAGATTTTCGGCCAGAAGTTTGACAGCCCAATCGTGATCGCGCCGACGGGGAGCAACCGGGCTTTTCATGCGGACGCGGAGATCGCTGTCGCCAAGGCCGCGAAGGCCGGCAACCATTTGCAAATCCTGTCGACCGTGGCCACCACCTCGATCGAGGACGCGATCGCCGCGAGGGGCGCGCCGGTATGGTTTCAGCTCTACACGACGCAAAACCCTGACATCGGCGATGCGCTGGTGAAACGGGCGGAAGCGGCCGGTGCGCCTGTCATCGCGGTGACGCTCGACGTGAGATCGCAGGCCAAATGGGAGACCTTCGTCCGGTTGCGCAACACCGACACCCGCCAATGCGGAAGCTGCCATGGTGCGGCCGACTATCTGTCCCGCAAGCCGAATTTTTCCAACATCGTGCTCGGCGGTGTCAGTGGTACCGCCGTCACCAACCTGACATGGGATTCGATCAGGCGCCTGCGCGACAAGGTCAGGGTCAAGCTGGTGCTCAAGGGCATCCTGACATCGGAGGACGCCAGGTTGGCGGCCGATGCCGGGATCGACGCCATCGTGGTGTCGAACCATGGCGGGCGGGTCGAGGATGGCGTCAGTTCGACGATCACGGTGCTGCCTGAAATCGTCGAGGCCGTCGGCGGCCGCATGCCGGTGCTGGTCGACAGCGGTGTTCGTCGCGGCAGCGACATCGTCAAGGCGCTGGCGATCGGTGCGAAAGCAGTGTGCGTCGGCCGGCCGTATCTCTGGGGCCTCGGCGCCTTCGGCCAGCCCGGCGTCGAACGCGTGCTGGGTATTCTGCGCAACGAGACCCGCGTCGCCATGCAGCAACTCGGCGCGCCGTCGCTGAAGGATTTGGTGCCGGCGACGGTCCGGAAAGTTTGAGATGTTCGTCATTCCGGGGCGCGCGATGGCGCGAGCTTGATGTGCAATTGCACATCAGAGAATCCATTACCACGATCGTGCGTATGGATTCCCCGATGCGCAATTGCGCATCTGAGGCTTGGCCATTCGGGCCATCCCGGAATGACAAAGGAGAGGCGCTATCCCAACGCCGCGATCAGTTTCGTCGCGTTGTCTTCCAGCACCTTGACGTCTTCCTTGCGGCTCGCCGGTGGCAGCATCGCGACGCCGTCATGGCGCGGCAGCACGTGCATGTGCAGGTGAAACACGACTTGCCCGCCGGCGGCTTCGTTGAACTGCTGGATGGTGATGCCGTCGGCGCCAAAGGCTTTCATCGCTGCGGCGGCGATCTTGTGGGCGCCGCGCGCGACGTGGGCGTAATCATCAGGCTTGATGTCGAGGATGTTGCGGGCAGGGGCTTTCGGGATCACCAGCGTGTGGCCGGGCGCGCGCGGCATGATGTCGAGGAAAGCCAGCACGTGCTCGTCCTCATAGACCTTGTAGCAGGGAAACTCGCCGCGCAGGATTTTTGCGAAAATGTTGTTGGTGTCATAGGCGGGCATGGCGGCTTTCCCTCGAAGTTGGATCTCAATCTCGTGGCGGCGGCGAGGCAGGTCAAGCCTCGTCGGCTTCCTTGCGGAACGGCCCGGCCTCGGTCATTTCGCGGCCGACTTCGGCGACATAGGCGCGTTCGCGCTTCAGGTAATCGGCGATCGCCCGGCGCAGGCCAGTGTCGGCGATGTAATGCGCGGAATAGGTGGTTTGCGGCAGGTAGCCCCGCGCCAGCTTGTGCTCGCCTTGCGCGCCGGCTTCGACCGTTTTGAGGCCGCGCTCAATTGCGAACTCGATCGCCTGATAATAGCAGACCTCGAAGTGCAGGAACGGGTGGTGCTCTACCGCGCCCCAGTTGCGGCCGAACAGCGTATCCGAGCCGATAAAATTGATGGCGCCGGCGATCCAGCGGCCGTTGCGTTTGGCCATCACCAGCAGCACGTCGCGGCTCATGCTCTCGCCGATCAGCGAGAAGAAGTTGCGGGTCAGATACGGCCGGCCCCATTTGCGCGAGCCGGTCTCCATGTAGAATTCGAAGAACGCGTCCCACGCGTCCTCGGTAATGTCAGGCCCGGTCAGCCGGTGGATGCTGATGTCGGAGGCCAGCGCCTCACGCCGCTCGCGCTTGATCGCCTTGCGGTGACGCGAATTGAGCGAGCCGAGGAAATCGTCAAACGTCTTGTAGCCGTCATTGCGCCAGTGGAATTGCTGGTCGTTGCGCAGCAGGAATCCGTGCTCGCCCAAAAACTTCGCCTCGGCCTCGCGCGCAAAGGTGACGTGGACGGAGGAGGCATCGGTCGCGTTGCACAGCGCCATCAGGCCGCCAGCCAGCGTCGTGCCGATCCGCTCGCGGTCGACGCCACCTCGGATCAACAGCCGCGGCCCGGTGGCGGGTGTGAAGGGAACCGAGACTTGCAGCTTCGGATAATAGCGTCCGCCGGCGCGCTCATAGGCATCGGCCCAGCCGCGATCGAAAACGTATTCGCCTTGCGAGTGCGATTTCAGATAGCAGGGCACGACGCCGACGATGGCGCCGTCGAGCCTTGCCAGCAGATGCCGGGGACCCCAGCCGGTGCGCGCGCAGGCGGAGCCGGAGGCTTCGGCGGCCGCCAAAAAGGCGTGAGAGATGAAGGGGTTATAGCCCGGCTTTGAGCAAGCAGGCGAATCGCCGGAAGCCAGCGTGTCGAGATTTTCGAGGCTGTCGGAATCGGGGGGCGGATTGGCGCAGGCGTCCCAATCCTCAGCGTTGATGTCGCTGATGGCGGGGACGGCTTCGAGGGTGATTTCGGATGACGCCATCTAGGAAATTCGAACCGGTCCCATTTGCGATCAGCCATCGCCATGGCGACCAACCCTCCGAAAGATCGTGCATTGCAGCGACGACTTCAAGGCCGAAACCTGAATGTCAGGTTCCCGGTACAAACCCCTCAAAAATCATCTGGTCGGCGTAACGCGCGGCCCGTTCGCGCTGTTCCGGCGTCCGCACGGTCCAGCCCAGCAGCGGCAGCCCGAAGATGTTGCGGGCGATCCAGGGCGCCATGGCAGGCAGCTCGTTGACCCAATAGGCGACGAAATGCGGCCGGGTGCGGAAGGCGTGCCGCAAATGGGTCATGCCGTGGCGCTGCGCCACCGAGGCTTCCGGCCAGTCGGCCTCGGTATAGTCGTGCTCGGCGACGATGCCACGCGGCAGGTCGGGCATGATTTCGCGTAGTGCCAGCACCTGCTCCGGATCAAAGGACATGCCGACCGCAGGGCCGGAATAGCTGGCGAGTACTTCCGCCATCCGCTTCACCAGTCTGCGGTCGCCGTCAAAATGGCTCTTCACCTCGATCACCAGAGGCACGCGGCCGGCCACGAGTGCGCAGAGATCGGCGAGCGTCATCATCCGCTCGTCGGTATTTTTGAATTTGACGGCCTTGAGTTCGGCGGCGGTCTTGCCGAGCAGCGCGCCGGAACCTTCGGTGAGGCGGCCGAGCGCATCGTCATGATGCACCATCGCTTCGCCATCGCTGGTGAGCTGGATGTCGCATTCGATCGAGAAATTGCCGGCGATGGCAGCCTGGGCTGCCGCCGGCATGTTCTCGATGATGCCGCGCGCGAAATCATGCAGGCCGCGATGGGCGACCGGCCTTGCCGTCAGCCAGTCCGGGGCACGCACTGCCACGGCTCAGGACACCTCGAAGACGGCCTCGACCTCGACGGCCGCATCCGAGGGCAGGGAGGCGACGCCGACGGTGGTGCGGGCGTGGCGGCCCTTGTCGCCGAAGGCAGCGACCATCAGGTCGGAGGCGCCGTTGAGCACCTTCGGTCCGTCGAGGAAATCGGGCGCCGAGTTGACGAAGCCGCCGAGCCGCACCACGCGTACCACCTTGTCGAGATCGCCCAGCGCCGCCTTGACCTGCGCCAGCAGGTTGACGCCGCAGCCCTTGGCCGCCTCGTAGCCCTGTTCGATGCTGACGCCGGCGCCGAGCTTGCCCTTGGCAATCAGCTTGCCTTCGGCGTTGGCACAGACCTGGCCCGAGACGAACAGCAGGTTTCCGGTGCGCACGAAGCCGACATAGTTGGCCATGGCGGCGCGCGGATCATTGAGGGCGATGCCCTGTGCCGCCAGTTTCTGTTCGACCGTACCCGCCATGTTTCGTCCCCGCTTGATGTGACTGCGCCTGAACGCAAGTCAGGCGCGCATTGTTTCGCGCATCGCGCCGTTTGTTGCAAGCGAGGCAGACCACGTGCAGATCACGCCAAAAATACCGAAAAACATGGCACTTCGGCGTCAAAATCCTACGTTTTCGTGAAGCCGCCCTAGTTGCGACGCAATAGAGCCGTCACTAATGTGACGAATCTCCCATCGAGGAAAAAACAGAACATGGCCAGCCCGTTCCCGATTCAGGTCCGCGCGTTAGTGTTCTCCGTTGCCGCCGTATTCGGATCGGGATTCGCAAACGAACCGGCGAATGCCGCCGCAAGCGGGCCTTTTCTTTCGCATCAGGCGCTCTACGAACTGAACCTCGTCAAGTCGCGCGGCTCCAACGCGATCAACGCCGCCCGCGGGCGCATCCTCTACAATTTCTCCGGCAGCGCCTGCGAGGGTTATACCTCCGAATTCCGCCAGGTGTCGGAACTCGACAGCGGCGAGGGTAAGCTGACGCTGAGCGATTTGCGTTCGTCGTCCTGGGAAGACGCCGCCGGCAAGAGCTATCGCTTCAAGATCGACACGCGGATGAACGACACCGAGTCGGCGCCGGTCGACGGCACGGCCGAGCGCGTCGGCGATCACATCACGGTCAAGCTGAAGCAGCCGGTGGCGAAGACGTTCGAGCTCGACGGCAAGACCGTGTTCCCGACCGAGCAGATCCAGCACATCATCGCCGCCGCTCGCGACGGCAAATCGGTGCTGGAGCTGACGGTCTATGACGGCTCCGACAACGGCGAGAAGGTCTACAACACGCTGTCGGTGATCGGGCAGCCGATCCCGGGCACCCGCAATATCGCGTCGCCCGATCCTTCCACCGCCAACGACCAGATGAAGACGCTGACACGCTGGCCGGTCACGGTCAGCTATTACGACCGCGACGCCAAGGCCAAGGACGGCGAACAGACGCCGGTTTACGCGATGTCGTTCGAGCTGTTCGAGAACGGCGTCTCCCGCGCGCTGGTGCTCGACTACAACGACTTTGTCATCTCGGGTGCGATGGGCAAGTTCGACGTCAAGGATTCCAAGCCTTGCAAGTGACGGTGACCGTCGCCCTGAGGAGCGCGCCATAGCGCGCGTCTCGAAGGGCGACGGCCCCGGTCCGCGCATCCTTCGAGGCTCGCCAGTGTTCGCACCTCCAGCAACACGGCGAAGCCGTTGTGCAGGGATGACGATTCAGAGAGGCTCAATCCTCCTCTTCCTCCCCATCATCCGCTTCCTTCTCCGGTCCCTCATACGCAATGCCCCGGATCACCGCGGCATTGCCGAACTTCTTCCTCAAATCATCCATCGCCCGTTCGGCGTGGGCCGAGCGGCGGTCGAGCATGTCGCTATCATCGGCCTGCGCGCCCGGTCGCAGCGCGCTGACGCCGGTGCCGATCAGGCGAAATGCCGTGCCGTCGATCTCCTTCGCCAGCATCTCGCGCGATACTGCAAAAATTTTCGCGGCCATCTGCGTCGGCGTCTGGATCGATTGCGAGCGGGTGCGCTGGCGGAAGTCGGCGGTCTTCAGTTTCAAGGTGATGGTGAGGCCTGCAAGTTCGCCGCTCTTCAGCCGCGACGACACCTTTTCCGACAGCCGCCACAGCACCTTTTCCAGCGTCGCAAAATCCTTGATGTCCTTCTCGAAGGTGGTCTCGTTCGAAATCGTCTTGGCGCCGCGATCGGCGACCACCAGTCGGTCGTCGATGCCCCGCGCCAGCCGCCACAGCCGGCGGCCTTCGCCCGCGAACTGCTTCATCAACTCAATCTCATCGGCGCGCTGCAGGTCGGCGATGGTGCGAAAGCCGCGCTGCACGAGCTTTTCCTGCGTCGCGGGGCCGACGCCGTAGATGAAACCGACCGGCCTGTCTGCCAGCATCGCACGCGCCTCGTCCTGGTCGAGGGCGGCAAAGCCGCGCGGCTTGTCCAAATCAGAGGCGATCTTGGCCAGAAACTTGTTGCAGGACAGCCCGACCGACACGCTGATGCCGATGTCGCGTTCGACGTCGCGGGCAAACCGGGCCAGCACTTTGGCGGGGATCATGCCGTGGACGCGCTGAGTGCCGGACAGATCGAGAAACGCCTCGTCAATCGACAGCGGCTCGACCAGCGGCGTCAGCGTCTGCATGGCCTGGCGCACCTCGCGGCCGACCCGGACGTATTTGGCCATGTCGGGCCGGATCACCACCGCCTGCGGGCAGAGCGCCAGCGCCTTGAACATCGGCATCGCCGAGCGCACGCCGAAGGTCCGCGAGATGTAGCAGGCGGCCGACACCACGCCGCGTTTGCCGCCGCCGATGATGACCGGCTTGTCGGCAATGTCGGGGTTATCCCGTTTCTCGACGGTGGCGTAGAAGGCGTCGCAATCGATATGGGCCAGCGTCAGCGAGGGCAGCGCATGATGGCTAACCAGGCGAGGGGAGCCGCAGTTGCCGCAGCGTCGCGCCTTGATGTCGAGGTCGCCGAGGCAGTCCCGGCAAAAGCAGCGCGGACCGTCAAGCGCCGGCGCGGGCGCGCTCACGGCACGTCGCGCTCCCAATCCGGGTCGTCAAGCACCTGCCGGGCGGCGGCGATATTGGTCGGATGCAGGTTTGAGGCGTCAGCAAACGCCTTCACGGTTGCGTCATCGCGCATTACGAAATCGAGCACGGAAGCCAGAAATTGCGGGTCGGCGGCCGCCGTCCGCAGCGTTTCCGGGCCCAAACCGCTTTCGGCCAGAAACAGCCCCAAACGCTCGGGATCGCCGGCAACGAAGGACAGCGCCTGAATCGCAACGATTTCAGCTACTTCGCGAGGGTTGTGAACAGGCTTTTTCAACAGGCGGTTTGCCTTTCCGTTAACTTATGCGCTCTACTTTGGAACCATCATGCCCGAGTCTGCGGAACGTGTTCAAGCAAGTGGAAACCGCTTCGCAACAAGTTGGCATATGGATTTAACGGCTTAGAGCGAATCTGTCGCTAGTTTGAATTCACTTTTCGACAAGGGGCGGCGGCGGTGCAGGATGCACCGAAAGGCCGGGGCTGGTTTCTGGGACAAGGGAGGGACGGGATGGCCAAAACCGTCCTGATCGTCGAAGACAACGAGCTCAA
>JBBRSX010000156.1:0-14662 GCA_038244925.1 Hyphomicrobiales bacterium
CCGGCTACAAGCCGAACAAGGCCGACTGGCTCGACGGCAAATGGGCCGGCTTCAAGTCCGCCGATCAGGAAGAGGACGCCCGCCGTGGCGTCACCGGCGTCGACGTCAATATCCTGAAAGATATCGGCCGCAAGATCACCAAGGTGCCCGATGGTTTCCGGGTTCACCGCACCATCCAGCGTTTCCTCGAGAACCGCGCCAAGGCGATCGACAACGGTGTCGGCATCGACTGGGCGACCGGCGAGGCTTTGGCGTTCTGCACGCTGATGCAGGAAGGCCATCACGTCCGCCTGTCCGGCCAGGACTCCGAGCGCGGCACCTTCTCGCAGCGTCACTCGGTGCTGATCGATCAGGAAGACGAGAGCCGTTACACCCCCTACAACCATCTGGGCAACGATCAGGGCCATTACGAAGTCATCAACTCGCTGCTGTCAGAAGAGGCGGTGCTCGGCTTCGAGTACGGCTATTCGCTGGCCGAGCCGAACGCGCTGACCATGTGGGAAGCGCAGTTCGGCGACTTCGCCAACGGCGCCCAGGTGCTGTTCGACCAGTTCATCTCGTCGGGCGAGCGCAAGTGGCTGCGCATGTCCGGACTGGTCTGCCTGTTGCCGCATGGTTACGAAGGGCAGGGGCCGGAGCACTCCTCGGCACGGCTCGAGCGTTTCCTGCAGATGTGCGCCGAAGACAACATGCAGGTGGTGTATCCGACCACGCCGGCCAATTACTTCCACGCGTTGCGGCGCCAGCTGCATCGTGAAATCCGCAAGCCCCTGATCGTGATGACGCCGAAGTCGCTTCTGCGTCACAAGCGTGCGATCTCGCGGCTGGACGAACTCGGCGCCACCGCCACCTTCCACCGCATTCTGTACGATGACGCGCAGATGCTGCCGGACGAAAAGATCAAGCTGGTGCCGGACGACAAGATCAAGCGCGTCGTGCTGTGCTCGGGCAAGGTCTATTACGACATCTACGAGGAGCGCGAGAAGCGCGGCATCGACGACGTCTACATCATGCGCGTCGAGCAGCTTTATCCGGTGCCGTTGAAGGCGCTGGTGCAGGAGCTCGGCCGCTTCAAGGGCGCCGAAGTGGTCTGGTGCCAGGAAGAGCCGCGCAACATGGGTGCGTGGCACTTCATCGAACCCTATCTCGAATGGGTGCTGAACCAGATCCACGCGCCGAACAAGCGTCCGCGTTACGCCGGCCGTGCCGCGTCGGCGGCTACCGCTACCGGTTTGATGTCGAAGCACCTGGCGCAGCTCAAGGCGCTGCTGGATGAGGCGCTGAACTAGGATTTTTCATTTGTCATGCCCCGCGAAGGCGGGGCATCCAGTACGCCGCGCCGTCCGTTTTTACCCGCGACTGCTTCGGAGTACTGGATGGTCCGCTCCAGTGCGCCAATCGCGCACAAGGCGGACGATGACGGCACAAGCGACTGAGGAAACAGACCATGATTGAAATTCGTGTTCCGACGCTCGGCGAGTCCGTGACGGAAGCCACCATCGGCCGCTGGTTCAAGAAGGCTGGCGACGCCGTGGCGGTTGACGAACCGTTGGTCGAGCTCGAGACCGACAAGGTCACGATCGAGGTTCCGGCGCCGTCCGCGGGCGTGCTTGGCGAGATCGCCGCCAAGGACGGCGAAACTGTTGCCGTCGGCGCGCTGCTCGGCCAGATCACCGAAGGTGGCGCTGGCGCTGCCAGGCCCGCCGCAGCTCCTGCCGCCGCGCCCGCGAAGGCCGCGGCTCCCGCTGCACCGGCGCCGGCCCCGAAGGCGGCACCCGTCGATGCGCCGCTGGCGCCGTCGGTGCGAAAACTCTCCGCCGAAAGCGGTGTCGATGCCGCGACCGTTCCCGGCTCCGGCAAGGATGGCCGAGTCACCAAGGGCGACATGCTGGCCGCGATCGAGAAGGCGGCCTCGGCGCCAACCCCGGTCAATCAGCCGGCCGCTGCCGTACAGGTGCGTACAGCCTCGCCCGCCGACGATGCCGCGCGCGAAGAGCGCGTGAAGATGACGCGGCTGCGCCAGACCATCGCGCGGCGGCTGAAGGACGTGCAGAACACCGCTGCGATGCTGACGACCTTCAACGAGGTCGACATGAGCCACATCATGGCGATGCGGACGCAGTACAAGGACGTGTTCGAGAAGAAGCACGGCACCAAACTTGGATTTATGGGCTTCTTCACCAAGGCCTGCGTGCAGGCGCTGAAAGACATCCCGGCCGTCAACGCCGAGATCGACGGCACCGACCTGATCTACAAGAATTACTACCACGTCGGGGTCGCCGTCGGCACCGACAAGGGCCTGGTCGTGCCCGTGGTGCGCGACTGCGACCACAAGTCGATCTCCGACATCGAAAAATCGATCGCCGATTTCGGGCGCCGTGCCCGCGACGGCCAACTCAAGATCGACGAGATGCAGGGCGGCACCTTCACCATCACCAATGGCGGCATCTACGGTTCGCTGATGTCGACGCCGATCCTGAACGCGCCGCAGTCGGCGATTCTCGGCATGCACAAGATCCAGGACCGGCCGATGGTGATCGCCGGCAAGGTCGAGGTCCGCCCGATGATGTATCTGGCGCTGTCCTACGACCATCGTGTGATCGACGGCAAGGAAGCGGTGACGTTCCTGGTTCGCGTCAAGGAAAGCCTGGAAGATCCGGCGCGGCTGGTGCTGGATCTCTGAGACATTCGGCCTGCCGGCGTCGGCGTTCGAGCCCTGCGTCGCGAGCCATGACTATGCTTGTGAGTAGTGGGGGCTGATGTGACGGACAAGGTTGTTGTTATCACCGGCGGCAGCCGCGGTATTGGCCGCGCTGCCGCGCTTGCCGCCGCCGCACGCGGTTACCGCGTCGTGGTCGGCTATGGCAGCAACCACGCTGCCGGCGCTGACGTTGTCAGCCAGATCGAGCGCAAGAACGGAAAGGCGATCGCGGTCAAATGCGACGTCGCGCATGAGAGCGATATCCTTGCCTTGTTCAAGGCGGCCGATGATTTCGGTACCCTCGGCGCACTCGTCAACAATGCCGGCATTGTCGGAAAGAGTGGCGTGCGGGTCGACGAGATGTCGGCCGAGCGAATCCAGCAGATGATGGCGATCAACGTCACCGGCGCCATTCTCTGCGCCCGCGAAGCGGTGAAGCGCATGTCAACCAAACATGGCGGCAAGGGCGGCGTCATCGTCAACATCTCGTCGGTTGCGGCCAAGCTCGGCGCGCCAAATACCTATGTCGACTATGCCGCGTCCAAGGGCGCGATCGATTCGTTCACGGTCGGCCTCGGCCATGAAGTCGCGGGTGAAGGCATCCGCGTCGCGGGCATTCGTCCCGGCCTGATCGATACCGAAATCCACGCTGCCGGCGGCGAGCCCGATCGCGCGCATCGCCTGGCGCATATGGTGCCGATGAAGCGCGTCGGCTCTGCGGAGGAGATCGCGAATGCCATCGTCTGGCTGATGTCGGACGAAGCTTCCTACGTTACCAGCACCACCCTCGACGTCTCGGGCGGGCGCTAACAAATCTCTCTCAGCGACAGGACTACGATCATGGATTCCTACGACCTCGTCGTCATCGGCACCGGCCCCGGCGGATATGTCTGCGCGGTGCGCGCGGCGCAACTCGGCATGAAGGTCGCCGTGGTCGAGAAGAACGCGACGCTCGGCGGTACCTGCCTCAACGTAGGCTGCATGCCGTCGAAGGCGCTGCTGCATGCTTCCGAAATGTTCGAGGAGGCCGGGCATTCCTTCGCCAAGATGGGCGTCAGCGTTTCCACGCCAAAGCTCGATCTGCCCGCGATGATGAACTTCAAGCAGCAGGGCATCGACGGCAACGTCAAGGGTGTCGAGTTCCTGATGAAGAAGAACAAGATCGACGTCATCAGCGGCAAGGGAAAAATCCTCGGCGCCGGGAAGGTCGAGGTCACCGGCGGCGACGGCAAGGCGCAGATCGTCGAAACCAAGAATATCGTCATCGCCACCGGCTCGGACATTGCGCGGCTGAAGGGCATCGAGATCGACGAGAAGCGGATCGTGTCCTCGACCGGCGCGCTGTCGCTCGACAAGGTGCCGACGAATCTTTTGATCGTCGGCGCCGGCGTGATCGGGCTCGAACTCGGTTCGGTGTGGCACCGCCTGGGGGCCAAGGTCACCGTCGTCGAGTTTCTCGATCGCATCCTGCCCGGCATGGACGGCGAGATCGCCAAGCAATTCCAGCGCATCCTCGAAAAGCAGGGCTTCGCGTTCAAGCTCGGCGCCAAGGTCACCGGCATCGATACGTCAGGCAAGTCGCTCGCGGCCAAGGTCGAACCGGCAGCGGGCGGTGCGGTGGAGACGATCGAAGCCGATGTCGTGCTGGTCTGTATCGGCCGCGTGCCCTACACCGACGGGCTCGGCCTGAAGGAAGCCGGCGTCGCGCTCGACAATCGCGGCCGCGTGCAGATCGATCCGCATTTTTCCACCAGCGTGAAGGGTGTCTATGCGATCGGCGACGTGGTCGCGGGTCCGATGCTCGCGCACAAGGCCGAGGACGAAGGCGTTGCCTGCGCGGAAATCATCGCAGGCCAGGCCGGCCATGTGAACTACGACGTTATCCCAGGTGTTGTGTATACCACGCCGGAAGTGTCGTCAGTCGGCAAGACCGAGGAAGAGCTGAAGCAGGCGGGCGTGGTCTATACGTCCGGCAAGTTTCCCTTCACCGCCAATGGCCGTTCCAAGGTCAACCAGACCACTGACGGTTTCGTGAAGATTCTCGCAGATGCGAAGACCGACCGGGTGCTTGGCGTGCACATTATCGGCCGTGAAGCCGGTGAAATGATCCACGAAGCCTGTGTTTTGATGGAGTTCGGCGGTTCGGCCGAGGATCTGGCGCGGACGTGCCATGCGCATCCGACTCGCTCGGAAGCCGTCAAGGAAGCGGCGCTTGCAGTCGGCAAGCGGGCGATCCATATGTGATCGACACCCGGCATCTGCCGGATAGCATGATCGGGAAAGTTGATAGCAGTGTTCCCTCGGGACAACCGCTTCGCAGTTGCCCGGAGTCCATGCTCAAACGAAGATGGAGCGAGATGACGAAAGTCATGACGCTCCAGAGATCATGTCCATGATGCGCCGCCTACTTCAACCGGTCTGGGTTCTGCTTGCGGTCATCTTCCTGATCGAAGCATGGCTGTGGGATCATCTCGAGCCGATCGTGGCGCGTGTCGTTACGTGGATCCCGCTGCGCGCCTTCAAGCAATGGCTGGCCGAGATCGTCGACACGTTGTCGCCGGCGATGACGCTGATCGTGTTTCTGGTGCCGGTGATCCCGCTGTTTCCGCTCAAGCTCGCCGGCCTGTGGCTGCTGACCCATGAATACTGGCTCGCGGCCATCGTCACCATCGTGTTCGGAAAATTCCTCGGCGTTGGCGTCACCGCCTTCATCTTCGACGTGACGCGTACGAAGCTTTTGCAGATGCAATGGTTCGAACGGCTCTATGGATTCATCCTGGCCCTGCGCGCCAGGGCCGCGGCCCTGGTCGATCCGATCAAGCGTCGGATCCAGTACATTTTGCGCGGTGACGGCGGCGGCTGGTCGTCACGCATGCTGCGGCTGATACAGCGTTTTCGCAAAAGCGTGCACGAAGCGCGGTAGTTCAGCGCCGCGGCTCAGTGCAGATGCAGGAAATGCGGTGCGTAGACCCCGAGTGCGGTCACAACGATACCTGCCAGCGCCAGCGCGCCCGAGACCCAGGCCAGCACGATCATGCCGGTGATGATGGTGGCCGAAGCCAGCACGATGCCGATCTGGAAGGCGGCCGAGGCCAGTTCATAGTGATGATACTTGGCGGTCGACTCGTCGCGCTCGTGTTCGGCGTGCTTGGCGCGTTCGGCGAGCTGCTCCGAACCTTCGCCGGTCTCCGGTTCCGAACGGTAGCGCGACGCGGTCTTGTTCCAGTCGTCGATCTGCTTCTGCAGCGCCGCCTTTGAGGCATCGTCGCCGACGGTGCCGAGGCTGAGTTTGGCGTGTTCGGCGGTGGCCTGAACCACGGTGCGGCGAATGCTCTTCGCCTGGAAGAAGGCCCAGAGGTTCGAGGCCTCGACATTCTTGCCGATGGATTCGGTCTGCGCGCCTTTGCCCAGCGTTTCCGACAGCGCCAGACACAGCGCGATCACGGCGATCAGCAACGCGATCTTCTTGTTCGAGCCTGAAGCGTGCTCGGCGTGTTCCGCGTGCTCCATGCTTTCGTGTGCGCTCATGATTCTCTCCCGGCCAAATGAAGGGCTGACGATTGCCGAACCACAACGCCGGCGCAAGGGGCAAGCGCGACAACGAACAGCGCAGTTGTCGGTGTGACGGGAATGTGTCGGTGCCGAGAACGGGGCAATCAGCCGCGCGGATGCGCGTTGCGGTAGACTTCGAGCAGGCGCTCGCTATCGATGCCGGTATAGATCTGCGTGGTCGAGAGCGAAGCGTGGCCGAGCAATTCCTGGATCGCGCGCAGGTCGCCGCCGCGGCTTAAAAGATGCGTCGCAAAGGAATGCCGTAGCGCATGCGGGGTTGCGCTGTCGGGCAGGCCGAGCGAACCGCGCAGCCGTTCCATCGTGAGCTGGATGATACGAGGAGATAACGGTCCGCCGCGGGCGCCGACGAAAATGGGGCCTGCCGGCGGCAAGGGGTGCGGACACATCGCGGTGTACTCGACGATCAACGTCAGCACGTTTTGCAGCACCGGCACCATACGGGTCTTGTTGCCCTTGCCGGTCACGATGATGACGTCGCCTTCGCCCGGCAACGGCACGTCGCGGCGCTTCAGTCCCAGCGCCTCGGAGATACGCAGGCCAGATCCGTACAGCAGCGCCATCACGGCGGCGTCGCGCGCCCAGATCCAGGGATCGCGGTCCTCGCCGGCGCGCTCCTCGGCATCGGCGAAACGTTTGGCGGCGGCCATCTGGATCGGCTTCGGCAGGCTCTTGCCGATTTTCGGCGCGCGGATCGCCGATAGCGCGCCGACCTTGCCTTTGCCTTCGCGCTCCAGAAAACGCCCGAACGAGCGCAGGCCGGCCAGCGCCCGCATCAGCGAGCGGCTGCCGATCTCGTCGGCGCGGCGCATCGCCATGAAGGCCCTGATGTCGGTCGCTTCGAGCGCGGCGAAGCTCTTGAGCGTTACTTGTCTGCCCCAATGTTCAGCGAGAAACGTCAGGCACTGCCGGAGGTCGCGGGCATAGGCCTCCAGCGTTTTCGGCGACAGCCGCCGCTCGGCGCGCAGATGCGTCAGCCAGCGCGTCGTCTGCAGCGCCAGACTTTCGTCGGCGCAGTCGAGTTCGATCGATTGGACTGGCGCGGCGGGTTTTGTCATGAAGCTTCGGTCATGGAGCTATGGCGCCCTGATTCTTCCCGATTATATCGCACCTGTTTCGTTTACCTTTCGCTAATCTGGGTGGGTTGGCCGCGGCACTGGCCCCGGCCACCGCGCGCGCTTAGCCTGGACCGCTGCCACCGCCCGAGCCTGATTCGATGGACCACTCCACGCGCCAAACCACCTCATCGGCATCATCGACGCGTGTCGTCGACGTGCTGGTGCCGGTCGCGCTCAATCAGGCCTATTCCTACCGCGTGCCGCGCGGCATGGAACTGAAGCCCGGGGACGTCGTCTGCGTGCCGCTCGGTCCGCGAGAGGTCGTGGCCGTGGTGTGGGCGGAGAATGCGAACCCCGACCCGCGCCTGCATAACCGCCTCAAGGACGTCGGCGAAAAGCTCGACGTGCCGCCGCTGAAGGAGGAACTGCGCAGCCTGGTCGACTGGGTCTCGACCTACACGCTGTCCGCGCGCGGCATGGTGCTGCGGATGTGCCTGCGGATGGGAGAAAACCTCGGCCCCGAGCGGATGCGGGTCGGCGTGCGGCTGGTCGGCGAACCGCCGCGGCGTATGACGCCGGCGCGGCGGCGGTTGATCGAGGTGCTGTCGGACGGCCTGCTGCACGGCAAATCCGATGCGGCGCGCGAAGCCGGCGTCAGTTCCGGGGTAATCGACGGGCTGGTCGACGAGGGCACGCTGGCGATCGAGGCGATGCCGCCGCCAGCGGCGCCGCCGGCGCCGGATCCAGAGTTTGCGCAGCCGGAATTTTCGCACCAGCAGCGCAGCGCGGTCGACGCGATGCGGGCGCTGGCCGCCAATGGCAGTTTTCACGTCGCGCTGCTCGACGGCGTCACCGGCTCGGGCAAGACCGAAGTCTATTTCGAGGCGATCGCCGAAACCATTCGCCGCGGCAAGCAGACGCTGATCCTGATGCCGGAGATCGCGCTGACCGGACAGTTCCTCGACCGTTTCGCGCAGCGTTTCGGCGTGCGTCCGCTGGAATGGCACTCCGAGCTGACGCCGCGCACCCGCGCCCGCAACTGGGCTGCGATTGCGAGCGGCGAGGCAACCGTCGTGGTCGGCGCCCGCTCGGCGCTGTTCATGCCCTATTCGAATTTGGGCCTGATCATCGTCGATGAAGAGCACGACCAGGCCTACAAGCAGAGCGACGGCGCGCATTACCACGCCCGCGATATGGCGGTGGTGCGGGCGCGGTTCGAGAAAATTCCGATCATTTTGGCGTCCGCGACGCCGTCGGTCGAGACCGAGGTCAACGCACGCAAGGGCCGCTATCAGCGCGTGGCATTGCCGTCGCGTTTTGGCGGCCAGCATATGCCGCATATCGAGGCGATCGACCTGCGCCGCGCGCCGCCACCGCGCGGCCGTTTCATCTCGCCGCCTTTGGCCGAGCAGGTTCGATTTGCGATCGAAAAGCGTGAGCAGGCGCTATTATTCCTCAATCGCCGCGGTTACGCGCCGCTGACCCTGTGCCGCGCCTGCGGGCATCGCTTTGCCTGCACCATCTGCGATGCCTGGCTGGTGGATCATCGCTTTCGCCAGCGGCTGGTTTGTCATCATTGCGGCTTCTCGATGCCGCGGCCGAATATCTGTCCGCACTGCCAGGCCGAGGAATCGCTGGTCGCGGTCGGCCCCGGCGTCGAGCGCCTGCAGGAGGAGGCCGCGCAGTTGTTTCCGGATGCGCGCACCATGGTGCTGTCGAGCGATCTCATCACTTCCATTGAGACCATGCGCAGCGAGCTGAACGAAATCGCGGAGGGCCGCGTCGACATCATCATCGGCACGCAACTGGTGGCAAAGGGACATAATTTTCCGCGGCTCAATCTGGTCGGCGTCATCGATGCAGACCTGGGCCTCGGCAATGGCGATCCGCGCGCTGCGGAGCGGACCTTTCAACTGCTCAACCAGGTGATCGGCCGTGCCGGCCGCGAACAGGGTCGTGGCGTCGGCTATCTGCAGACCCATCAGCCCGAACATCCCGTGATGAAGGCGCTGATTGCGGCGGATCGCGAGGCGTTTTACGCCAGCGAAATCGACGCGCGCGAACGCACCGGCTATCCGCCGTTCGGCCGGCTCGCCAGCCTGATCATTTCCGCCGGCGACCGGCCGACCGCGGAAGGCTTTGCGCGAAAACTCGCCGCGATCGCGCCGATCGACGAGCGCATCCAGGTGCTCGGCCCCGCCGAGGCGCCGCTCGCCGTGATCAAGGGCCGCTATCGCTTCAGGCTGCTGGTGAAGTCACTGCGCAATGTCGACCTGTCGGAATACCTGCGCGAATGGCTCGCGGCAGCGCCGAAGACCAAGGGCAATCTCAAGCTCGAGGTGGATGTCGATCCGCAGAGCTTTTTGTAGCCCGTCATTCCGGGGTGACAAAAAAGGCCTGCCGTCATTTGCGACGGCAGGCCTTTATCGGCGCACGAGATGCGCTTTAGGAGACGACCTCGGCGGTGACGCGGCCGACGCCGGCGCCAGTCAGTCCGATGGCACGGGCTGCACCCGTGGAGAGATCGAGCACGCGTCCCTTGATGAAGGGGCCACGGTCGTTGACGGTAACGACGACGCTTTGACCACGATGAGACACCCGCAGCTTCGTGCCGAACGGCAGCGAACGGTGGGCGCAGGTCATGGCATTCTGGTTGAAGCGGGCGCCGGACGCGGTACGGCTGCCGGATTCGTTGCCGTAGTAGGAGGCCATTCCCGAGAAGCTGTGTCCGCCCGAAAAGCCGCCCATCGAGGCATTGGCGTCCCGCCAGTCTCCGCCGGCCGGCTGGCTGGCGTGGTAGGAGGAGTGATGGCGATGGTGCCTGGATTTGGCGGAAGCTTCGGTAACGCTGCCGCCGACCAGGAGAGTTGCGGCGATCAGAGCGAAAGCCGTACGCGACCGGATTAGGTTTCCCGGCATCGCATTCTTGGTATTCAACATTAACTAGACCCTCAGATAGTATTGCCACATATGTGACAAGTGGAACCCCCGTCCCAGTTCGTGTGTCTGCCGTTTGGTTGCGCAATGAGGCATGAATTGGGCAGTAAAGCCCGTATATCTCCGGCTGACATATCTTGTTACCGAGATCAACTAACCAATTGATGTTCCGTAATACTTGAAAGTAACGAATTTTTAACCATAGAATTACTTACAATTACTGATGACGATAGTCATCGTTCGCGGCTGCGAGATTTGCGCAAGTAATCGGCGGAACCCGAAAAAGGTTCAAACGAGTTAGCTCATGGCCCCTATGCAAATACGGGCGGAGCCCATGAGCTTGCGGCTGTCGCGGGGGCATCCGGCCTGGTTGCGGGGGGCAATTTCGGAGCGGCCAATTCGGTGCGAAAGCGCGCTCGGGCGGCGTTGAAAATTGACGTGCGACAAGGCATCGCCAACGCCCGCCGTCATGTTGCACCTGCGCGCCTGCTATGTTAGCAAAGCCGCGATTTTAACGATCTAGGCACCTTGCGTGTCGGTCGAAAATCGAAGTCCCGCTTGAATTCCAAGGGCTTGGATCGCTAGGCGCCGCTACTGGTGGCGACGGTTTTTCCCTTGCGAGTTCGACAGCAAAAAAAGAGCGTCTGGTGGCTGCTGAAGATCCGTCCGTTTCGGGAGTGTCAGGCCGTTATGCAACGGCCTTGTTCGAGTTGGCGCGCGACGAGAAATCGATCGACGCGGTGCGTGCCGATCTCGATAAATTCAAGGCCATGCTGGCCGATAGCGCCGATCTGAAGCGCCTTGTTCGCAGCCCGGTATTCTCGTCGGATGCGCAGTCGAGAGCGCTCACGGCCGTGCTCGACAAGGCTGGAATTACCGGCACTTCCGCGAAATTTCTCAAAGTCCTTACCGCCAATCGCCGGCTGTTTGCCGTGACCGATGCGATCCGCGCTTTCCGCGCGCTGGTGGCGAAGTTCAAGGGCGAGGCGACCGCCGACGTGACGGTTGCCGAAGCGCTCAATGAAAAGAATCTCGACGCTCTCAAGACCGCACTGAAGTCAGTGACGGGCAAGGACGTCGCGCTCAACGTGAAAGTCGATCCCTCCATCATCGGCGGCCTGGTGGTCAAGCTTGGCAGCCGCATGGTGGATAGTTCGCTTCGCACCAAACTCAATTCGATCAAGCACGCGATGAAAGAGGCAGGCTGATGGACATCCGCGCCGCGGAAATTTCCGCAATCCTCAAGGACCAGATCAAGAATTTCGGCCAGGAGGCTGAAGTTACCGAAGTCGGACAGGTGCTGTCCGTCGGCGACGGCATTGCCCGCGTCTACGGTCTGGACAACGTCCAGGCCGGTGAAATGGTCGAGTTCGAGAACGGCACCCGCGGCATGGCGCTGAACCTCGAAACCGACAACGTCGGTATCGTGATCTTCGGCGCCGACCGCGAGATCAAGGAAGGCCAGACCGTCAAGCGCACCCGCGCCATCGTCGACACGCCGGTCGGCAAGGGCCTGCTCGGCCGCGTCGTTGACGCGCTCGGCAATCCCATCGACGGCAAGGGTCCGATCAAGGCCGACAAACGCATGCGCGTCGACGTCAAGGCGCCCGGCATCATTCCGCGCAAGTCGGTGAGCGAACCGATGGCGACCGGCCTCAAGGCGATCGATGCCTTGATTCCCGTCGGCCGCGGCCAGCGCGAACTGATCATCGGTGACCGTCAGACCGGCAAGACCGCCATCGCGCTCGACACCATTCTGAACCAGAAGCCGCTCAACGCGCAGCCGGACGAGAACATCAAGCTGTATTGCGTCTATGTCGCGATCGGCCAGAAGCGTTCGACCGTTGCCCAGTTCGTCAAGGTGCTCGAAGAGCAGGGCGCGCTGGAATATTCGATCATCGTCGCCGCAACGGCTTCCGATCCGGCGCCGATGCAGTACATCGCGCCGTTCACCGGCTGCACCATGGGCGAGTACTTCCGCGACAACGGCATGCACGCCGTCATCATCTATGACGACTTGTCGAAGCAGGCCGTCGCCTACCGCCAGATGTCGCTGCTGTTGCGCCGGCCGCCGGGCCGCGAAGCCTATCCCGGCGACGTGTTCTACCTGCATTCCCGCCTGCTCGAGCGCGCCGCGAAGCTGAACAAGGATCAGGGTTCGGGCTCGCTGACCGCGCTGCCGGTGATCGAAACCCAGGCCAACGACGTGTCGGCCTACATCCCGACCAACGTGATTTCGATTACCGACGGTCAGATCTTCCTCGAAACCGACTTGTTCTTCCAGGGCATCCGCCCGGCGGTGAACGTCGGTCTGTCGGTGTCGCGCGTCGGATCGTCGGCGCAGACCAAGGCGATGAAGAAGGTCGCCGGCAAGATCAAGGGCGAGCTGGCGCAGTACCGCGAAATGGCGGCGTTCGCGCAGTTCGGCTCCGACCTTGATGCCTCGACGCAGCGTCTGCTCAATCGCGGTTCGCGTCTGACCGAGCTCCTGAAGCAGCCGCAGTTCTCGCCGCTGAAGATGGAAGAACAGGTTTGCGTGATCTGGGCCGGTACCAACGGCTATCTTGATACGCTCCCGGTCAACAAGGTGCGCGCGTTCGAAGACGGTTTGCTGTCGCTGCTGCGTGGCAAGAACGTCGAGATTCTCAATTCGATCCGTGACAGCCGCGATCTCAGCGACGATACCGCCGCCAAGCTGAAGGCCGTGGTCGAGGCTTTCAGCAAGACGCTTGCCTGATTTGCAATTGTCGTCGTGGCCCGGCGCTCGGCCGGGCCCGATGAAAGAGAGGCTTGCGGTCTGATCGAGGATCGGATCGCCGGGGTGAACTGAGAATGGCGTCACTTAAAGACATGCGGGTCCGCATCGCCTCCACCAAGGCGACGCAGAAGATCACCAAGGCCATGCAGATGGTCGCAGCTTCCAAGCTGCGCCGTGCGCAGAGCGCTGCCGAAGCGGCGCGGCCCTATGCCGAAAAGATGGACGCGGTGGTTGCCAACATCGCAGCCGCTGCCGCCGGTTCGCCGGGGGCGTCGACGCTGCTGGCCGGAACCGGCAAGGATCAGGTGCATCTCTTGCTGGTCTGCACCGGCGAACGCGGCCTGTCGGGCGCCTTCAATTCGTCGATCGTGCGCCTGGCGCGCGAACACGCGCTGTCGCTGATGAATCAGGGCAAAGAGGTCAAGATTTTCTGCGTCGGCCGCAAGGGCTACGAGCAGCTGCGGCGCAATTTCGAGAAGCATATCATCGGTAACCTCGATCTGCGCGCGGTGCGCCAGCTCAACTTCTCTCATGCCGACGAGATCGCCAAGAAGATCATCGAGCGCTTCGACGCCGGCGAGTTCGACGTCTGCACGCTGTTCTATTCGCGCTTCAAATCCGTAATCTCGCAGGTTCCGACCGCGCAGCAGGTGATCCCGCTGGTGATCGAGGCTCCCGCCGCCAATGCCGGTCCGTCGACCTCCTACGAATACGAGCCGGAAGAAGACGAGATCCTCAAGCGCCTGTTGCCGCGCAATCTCGCGGTGCAGGTCTTCCGGGCGCTGCTGGAAAACAATGCTTCGTTCTACGGCGCGCAGATGAGCGCGATGGACAACGCCACCCGCAACGCCGGCGACATGATCCGCAAGCAGACCTTGATTTACAATCGCACCCGTCAGGCCCAAATCACCAAGGAGTTGATCGAAATCATCTCCGGCGCCGAGGCGCTCTAGCCATTCGCGCGATGGACTGACGGACTTCTAGAGACAGAATTCGAAGGAGAGAGTTTTATGGCCGCACCAGCAAACCAGACCGGACGCGTCACCCAGGTCATCGGCGCCGTCGTCGACGTGCAGTTCGAAGGGCACCTGCCCGCGATTCTGAACGCGATCGAAACCAGGAACGGTGGCAACCGCCTGGTGCTCGAAGTCGCGCAGCATCTCGGCGAATCCACGGTGCGCACCATCGCAATGGACACCACCGAGGGTCTGGTCCGCGGTCAGGAAGTTACCGACACCGGGTCGCCGATCCTCGTACCCGTCGGCGCCGGCACGCTCGGCCGCATCATGAACGTGATCGGTGAGCCGATCGATGAAGCCGGTCCGATCGTTGCGGATGGCGTCCGCCCGATCCATGCCGAGGCGCCGACCTATACCGACCAGGCCACGGAAGCTGAAATTCTCGTCACCGGCATCAAGGTCGTCGACCTGCTGGCGCCTTACGCCAAGGGCGGCAAGATCGGCCTGTTCGGCGGCGCCGGCGTCGGCAAGACGGTGCTGATTCAGGAACTGATCAACAACGTCGCCAAGGCGCATGGTGGTTATTCGGTGTTCGCCGGCGTCGGCGAGCGGACCCGCGAAGGCAATGACCTCTATCACGAGTTCATCGAATCCCAGGTCAACGCCGATCCGCATATCC
>JBBRSX010000157.1:0-14564 GCA_038244925.1 Hyphomicrobiales bacterium
CATTGCCGACCATGCCGCGGCCCGGCTCGATGATGGTTTCCGGGATCTGGTTGCCGAAATGCTTGCGCAGCGCACGGAAGATCGACCGGCCGTAGGTCACGACCGGAGGAACGTCCTTGAGGTACTTGGTCGGGAAGCCGCCGCCCATGTTGACCATGGACAGGTTGATCCCGCGCTCGGCGCAGTCACGGAACACCGTCGAGGCCATCGACAGCGCACGATCCCACGCCTTCACCTTGCGCTGCTGGGAACCGACGTGGAACGAAATCCCGCACGGCTCCAGGCCCAGGCGCTTGGCGAGATCGAGCACGTCGACCGCCATCTCCGGATCGCAGCCGAACTTGCGCGACAGCGGCCACTCGGCGCCTGCGCAATCATAGAGAATGCGGCAGAACACCTTGGCGCCGGGCGCGGCACGGGCGATCTTCTCGACTTCGGCGGAGCAATCCACGGCGAAAAGTCGAATGCCGAGCGCGAAGGCACGCGCGATATCGCGCTCCTTCTTGATCGTATTGCCATAGGAGATGCGGTCCGGCGTCGCACCAGCGGCCAGCGCCATTTCGATTTCGGCGACGGTAGCCGTGTCGAAGCACGAGCCCATCGAGGCCAAAAGCTGCAGCACCTCCGGCGACGGATTTGCCTTCACCGCGTAGAACACGCGGCTGTCCGGCAAGGCCTTCGCAAAGGTCTGGTAGTTGTCGCGCACGACTTCGAGGTCGACCACGAGGCACGGTTCGGTGTCCTGGCCTTCGCTGCGGCGGTTGCGCAGGAATTCCTGAATACGTTCGGTCATAGCACTCTCCCAAACGGCCCAGCGACGGGGTTCCGTTCAAAAAATGATGTCGGACATGCGTTCCCGGCCACACTGCGCGATGGAGGCGCAACGAAGCCAAAAAACTCAAGTCAAACTGTGCTGCCGTGGATTGGTTGGGATGATCCCGCCCGCACACCTGGCAATGAAGGACAAGCCTTTTCAGTAGCCCGCGCCGGCGTTGGAATGCCGGTAGAGACCAAAAAAGCCCGATCCGTCGTTGCTTTAAGTCGCGTCCCCCGTTGAGAGCGGGGTGCGCCGGTTCGCCTCCGGCTGCCAGTCACGGTTGCAAAAGATGCAGAGACCTTCAACGGCATCTCTTGAGAGAGATGCTGGCCACTCGAGCTTGACTAACTCAAGCTTGAATGACCCTCGGTTCTTCATCCCTTGGCGGCTGTCCGGCCTCTTGTCCGGATACCTACCGACTGACACACGACCACAGGCACGTGCGAAATTGGGCAAAAATGCAGATAGGGTATTTGAATCCGCTTCGCAACGTTTTTTTTAGGTTGAGAACAAATTTACCTAACATCAGCTTACAGCGCCGCGCTCGGCGCCTGTCAGCGACGTCAAACATGAACGGATGTTAAGATTTTGTCGGGAAGCGCGACTGTTTTGAAATCGCGTTTGCGCCTGTGCCGCAGCGGTTTCTTGCACGCGTCAATCTGGCGCGCGACAAACCGCTCAGGCGCGCTTGAAAAACGGCTCGATGCGCTGGGCCGCGCGGATGAAGGCCACCATGATCAGCACGCCGAGTGCGAACAGCACCGCCTGGAGGATGTGCGCGCCGGTGTTGTCGAGCCCGAACAGGATCGCGAGCGCCCAGCCGCCGGCAAACGCCGCGCCGAACACTTCCGCGCCGATCAGGATCGCCGCCGAAATCACGGTGACGACGCTCGGCCAGACGATCTCGCGGGCGGGCTTTGAGGCGGGCAGTTGGCTCATGGATCAGGTCCTGTTTGTGGGCGCAATCTCTCCGAAAAGGCCCTCTGGTTCAAGCTTAAATGACCCCAAAAGCGCCCTATCGCGTGATATAGATTGCCGCATCATTTCAGCGCGAGAATGGGACTTTTGATGTCAGAAACCCTGCAAAATACGGCCATTCCGGACACCAACCCGCTGCTGAAGGCCTGGCAGACGCCGTTCGAGACCCCGCCTTTTGCCGAGATTCTCCCGGAGCACTTCCTGCCGGCCTTCGAGCGGGCCTTTGCCGATCACTCCGCCGAGGTCGCGGCGATCACCCACGATCCCTCCGCGCCCGACTTCTCCAACACCATCACGGCGCTGGAGCGCTCCGGCAAGCTGCTCTCCCGTGTTTCTGCGGTGTTCTACGATCTGGTCTCGGCCAACTCCAACCCGGCGATTCTGGAGATCGACAAGGAGGTCTCGCCACGGATGGCGCGGCACTGGAACCCGATCATGATGAACGCGGTGCTGTTCGGCCGGATCGCGCTGCTGCATGAGAACCGCGCCACGCTGGGGCTCACAAGCGAGCAGATGCGCCTGCTGGAGCGCAGCTACAACAACTTCCACCGCGCCGGCGCCGGCCTCGACGAGGCCGCCAAGGCGCGCCGCGCCGCGATCAACGAGCGGCTGGCGGAGCTCGGCACCTCGTTCAGCCACCATCTGCTCGGCGACGAACAGGACTGGTTCATGGAGCTGGGTGAGAACGACCTCGGCGGCCTCTCCGACGCCTTCGTTGCCGCCGCCAGGGCTGCGGCGGAAGAGCGCGGGCTGGCCGCCAAGGCGATCGTGACGCTGTCGCGTTCCTCGGTCGAGCCGTTCCTGAAGAGCTCGTCGCGCCGTGACTTGCGCGAGAAGGCCTACCGGGCTTTTACGGCCCGCGGCGACAACGGCAACGCCAATGACAACAACGACACCATCGTGGAAATCCTCTCGCTCCGCGAAGAGGCCGCCAAGCTCATGGGCTATCCGACCTATGCCGCCTACCGGCTGGAGGATTCCATGGCCAAGACGCCCGAGGCGGTCCGCGGCCTGCTGGAGCGGGTCTGGAAGCCGGCCCGGGCCAGGGCGCTGGCCGATCGCGACGCGCTGCAGGCGCTGGTCGCCGAGGAGGGCGGCAACTTTGCCCTCGCGCCGTGGGACTGGCGCTACTACGCGGAGAAGCTCAGGGACCGCCGGGCCAATTTCGA
Source organism: Hyphomicrobiales bacterium (assembly GCA_038244925.1). Lineage (GTDB taxonomy): Bacteria > Pseudomonadota > Alphaproteobacteria > Rhizobiales > Xanthobacteraceae > Bradyrhizobium. The sequence continues at coordinate 2,965 of JBBRSX010000157.1, forward strand.
CGATGCCGCGATCAAGCCTTATCTGGTGCTCGATCACATGATCGACGCTGCCTTCGACTGCGCCACCCGCCTGTTCGGCGTCACCTTCGCCGAGCGCAAGGATATCCCGGTCTGGCATCCCGATGTGCGGGTCTGGGAGGTCAAGGGACCGGACGGCAAGCACAAGGCGCTCTTTTATGGCGACTACTTCGCGCGGCCGTCAAAGCGCTCCGGCGCCTGGATGACCTCGCTGCGCGACCAGCAGAAGCTCGACGGCGACATCGCCCCGCTGATCATCAACGTCTGCAATTTCGCCAAGGGCGCCGGCAGCGAGCCGTCGCTGCTGTCGCCCGACGACGCCCGCACGCTGTTTCACGAGTTCGGCCACGGCCTGCACGGCATGATGTCCAACGTGGTCTATCCCTCGCTGTCGGGCACGTCCGTGTTCACCGATTTTGTCGAACTGCCCTCGCAGCTCTACGAGCATTGGCAGGAGCAGCCGGAGGTGCTGCGGCAGTTCGCCAAGCATTACCAGACCGGCGAGCCGCTGCCGGACGACCTGCTCAAGCGCTTCCTCGCCGCGCGAAAATTCAACCAGGGTTTTGCCACCGTGGAGTTCGTCTCCTCGGCCCTCATTGACCTCGAATTCCACACCCAGCCGGCCTCGGCCAGCCGCGACGTGCGCGCGTTCGAGAAGGCCGAACTCGACAAGATCGGCATGCCCGCGGAAATCGCCCTGCGGCACCGCCCCACGCAGTTCGGCCACATCTTCTCCGGCGACCATTATGCCTCCGGCTATTACAGCTATATGTGGTCGGAAGTGATGGACGCCGACGCCTTCGGCGCCTTTGAGGAAGCCGGCAACATCTTCGATCCCGCCACCGCCAAACGCCTGCTTGACGATATCTATTCGTCCGGTGGCTCGGTCGACCCCGAGGATGCCTACATCGCCTTCCGCGGCCGCGAGCCCGAGGCCGACGCGCTGCTGCGCCGTCGCGGCCTGCTCGAAACGCCAGAGGCGGCGTGAGGTGGGCGTAGGCCTGCGGCGCCTCCACGAGTCGTCCCCGCGAACGCGGGGACCCATAGCCGCCGATGTTCGCGGTGAAGGAAGGCCTCTGCCACATCGCCTAACTGAGACAACACGGCGTATAGATCCCCGCGCCCCGTGCGCGAGCCGCGCACTAGGCGGGGACGACGTGCTGCGCGCGCTGCTCGGCCTGCTGGCCCTGCTCGTCGCTTTATCGGCCAGCATCTCCCCCGCCGCCGCCCACCCCCACGTCTGGATCACAGCCAAAAGCCAGCTGATCTACGCCCCCGACGGCACGGTGTCCGGCGTCCGCCACGCCTGGACCTTCGACGACATGTTCTCGACCTATGCGCTGCAGGGCCTCGAACAAAAGACCAAGGGCACCTACAGCCGCGAGGAACTGGCGCCGCTGGCGCAGACCAATGTCGAGTCGCTGAAGGAATTCGGCTTCTTCACCTTCGCCCGCGCCGACGGCACCAGGCAGCGGTTTCTGGAGCCGGTGGATTACTATCTCGAGTTCAAGGACAGTCTCCTGACCCTGCATTTCACGCTACCGGCCAAGACGCCGTTCCGGGCGAAGCAACTCGTGCTCGATGTGTTCGACAAGGCGTTCTTCATCGACTTCAAATATGTCGACAAGGATCCGGTGACGCTGGTCGGCGCCCCCGCCGACTGCAAGATGCAGTTCCAGCGGCCCAACGACGGCACCGCCAGCGCGCAGAAACTCGGCGAGCAGAATTTCACCGGTGCCGACGGCGGCAGTTTCGGCATGATGTTCGCCAACAAGATCACGGTGGATTGCCCGTGAACGGGTTCGCGAGGTTTGTCGGTTGGCTCTCTTCGCCTCTCCCGCTTGCGGGGGCGTCCGACACGCTCGAAGAGCGGGGCGGGTGGGGGCTCTCTCCACTCGGGCAGTCCCGATGCGGAAGCACCCCCACCCCAGCCCTCCCCCGCAAGCGGGAGAGGGGGCGCAGTGCCGACGCTGTAGCAGTTTTGACCTCAAGCGCGATTGCCCGGACGCTTGCGGTCCTTGCCGCCTTTGTCCTCCTCGACGGCGCGCTCCATGCCTTGCTGGCGCAGAACTCCTTCGGCGCGCCACGCCCGGCCGCCGAACCGCAGGTCGGCGGCATTGTCGGATGGCTGCTGGCAAAGCAGTCGGAATTCTATCGCGAGATGTCGTCGACCATCCGCGCCGCCAAGTCGGATGGCTCGGCGGTCGGGACCCTGCTCGCGATCTCCTTTGCCTACGGGATTTTCCACGCCGCCGGCCCCGGCCACGGCAAGGCGGTGATCTCGTCCTACCTCGTCGCCAACCAGGAGACTGCCCGGCGCGGCATCGTGTTGTCGTTTGCCTCGGCAATGCTGCAGGCGATGGTCGCGGTCGTCGTCGTCGGCATCTGCGCTTGGCTCCTAAATGCTACCGCCAAGACGATGTGCGGGGCCGAGAAGGGGATCGAGATCGCCAGCTACGCCTTGATCGCGGTCTTCGGCGCCCGGCTGGTCTGGACCAAGGGCGGTGGCTTTATCCGCGCGTTGTCGGCGAAGCCGGTGCCTGTCATGGCGATGGCTGCGGCCAACGATCATCATGGGCATGACCATGGTCACCACCACGATCACCATCATCACGATCACGGTCATGACCACGGCCCCGCCCACGTTCACGACGAGCACTGCGGCCATTCGCACGGACCGACCCCAGATCAGCTCGCCGGCCCCGGCGGCTGGCAGCGCGGCCTCGGCGCGATCTTCGCGGTGGGCCTGCGCCCGTGCTCGGGCGCGATCCTGGTGCTGGTGTTCGCGCTGGCGCAAGGCCTGTTCTGGGCCGGCATCGCCGCAACCTTCGTGATGGGGCTGGGCACCGCCATCACCGTCGCCACCATCGCCGTCATCGCCGTCTCCGCGAGAGGTCTCGCCCAGCGCCTCAGCGCCGGCAGCGACGGCCGCGGCGCACTGATCATGCGCGGCATCGAATTCGGCGCGGCAGGACTGGTGCTGCTGTTCGGGGTAGGGCTGCTGCTCGGGTATCTCGCGGCGGAACGGGTGACGTGTCTCTGATATTTTTTTGTCATTCCGGGGCGTGCGTAGCACGAACCCGGAATCTCGAGATCCCCCGATGCGCAATTGCGCATCTGAGGTCTGGTCCTTCGGACCATCCCGGAATGACGACGAGGGTTGGATCCGTAGCCCGGATGAAGCGCAGGGAAATCCGGGACCGTAGAATGAGCTGAACAATCGTTCCCGGATTGCGCTACGCTCCATCCGGGCCACGCAGCGAAGGCGCTACCGGGGGAAATCCGTTGTCACGCGATCAATTCTGGTTCTTCCATCCCTTCCGGGTGCGTTATTCCGAAATTGACGGGCAGGGCGTCGTCTTCAACGCGCATTACCTGACCTACTTCGACACTGCTATCACCGAATATTTCCGCGCACTCGGCTACGACCAGTTTGCCGACGCCAAAACCACCGGCATCGATTTTCATGTCGTCAAATCGGTCATCGAGTACAAGGCGCCGATCCTGTTCGATCAGGAAATCGAGGTCGGCGCCCGGGTGGCGCGGATCGGCAATTCGAGCCTTGTGTTCGAACTCGCGATTTTTCTCAAGGGCGGCGATGATGCGCTGGTGACCGGCGAGATCATTTGGGTCTACACCGACCAGCAGAGCCATCGCCCGGTGCCTATCTCGAAACCGATCCGGGACCTGATCGCGACGCGGGAGCAGGGACTGTGAGTTTCTTCGATCGTCTCAAGACCGCCGCAAGCGCCGAGTGGCGGGCCTACACCGGGCATCCTTTCACCGACGCCATGGCCGACTGTTCGCTGCCTGAGGCGGCGTTTCGTCATTACCTCGTGCAGGATTACCTGTTCCTGATCGAGTTCGCTCGGGCCTATGCGCTCGCGATCTACAAGTCGCCAGGGCTCGCCGATATGCGCGAGTCGGCGGCCGGCCTGTCGGCCATCCTCGATGTCGAGATGGACCTGCACATCAAACTCTGCGCTGGCTGGGGGCTATCGCCCGCCGATCTCGAACACGCGCCGCCCGCGGTCGAGATGCTGGCCTATACGCGCTATGTGCTCGATGCGGGAATGCGCGGCGATCTGCTGGCGCTCAAGGTGGCGCTGGCGCCGTGCGTGATCGGCTATGCCGAGATTGCAACGCGGCTCGCAGCACAGCCCGGTGCCCTCGCGGCATCGAATCGATACAGCGTTTGGATATCGGAATATGCCAGCGCGCCGTACCAGGAGGTCGCGGCCAATGCGCGTGCGCAGTTGGAGAATCTCGCCGGTCGCTACGCCACGCCGGCCCGCGAGGCCGAGCTGATTGCGATTTTTGGGGAAGCCACCCGGCTTGAGGCCGATTTCTGGGAAATGGGCTGGCGCGTCAGGAAGTGAGTCGCTCCGCGCGCAAGGCCGATGTGGCGGCAAGGCCTGCGACAAAATAACTCGACGGGCAAATCAGCAAAAACCTGTCCAGCCCTGCGCGTAAAAATATTCTGGTTGGCGTGTCGGGCAAATCATCTTTATGACTCTCGCCATCCTGTCCCACCGGAGGGGCGTTGGCCATCGTCGCGGACGTGGGGCAGGTCGCGGTGGACGCGGCGGTGCGTGAGACGAGTGCACCTGTCGCGTACGGCGAAATCGTGAGGGTCCGACGCCCCGGTGCTGGCGTCAAGTTGGCGGATGCGAAAGCTTCCAATGATGATGGTGGCAAGAAAGCCGGTCACCAGGACGACCACTGTATAAGCCGTAAAGCCATTGCGCAGGGAAGGCCGGAGTGTTTCCGCCAAACCTGTATGCTCGTGTGCGCACTATGATGCATCTATTGCACGCGAGACCGCGGGTGCGGCGCGCACCCGGTCTTCCCTGCGCCCTCTGTATTTATGAGGGCAAACGAAATGCAAAACTTCGGGCAGATCATGCCGCGAGAACGCAGCGTCATATTCAGTATCGTAGCCCGGATGAGCGAAGCGAAATCCGGGGAGATGTTAGACGGTTCCCGGATTTCGCTTCGCTCATCCGGGCTACAAGAGTCGAACGATGACTCACACCGGCAAATACCCGCGTATCATCGGCAAAAAGAAAATCGCGACATTGATCGCAAACCCGATCGCCCACAGGATCGAGCGCAAGGTCGGGCGGTTGCCGAGATAGGTGAAGACATAGGCGATCCGCACGATCAAAAACAGCACCGCCAGTTCGTCGATCAGGTGCTGCGGGGCGAGACGAAATTCCGCCAGCAACACCGCGACCGCAAGGAACGGAAACGCCTCGATGCCGTTTTGATGGGCGCCGAGCGCGCGGGCGTGGATCGCGTCCTCGTAGAAGGCGGGATCGCGGGGGCGGGCATTGTCGAAACGACGGTGCCCGGCCCATTTGACCGAGACGATCGTCAGCAAATACAGCACCAGCGTTCCGAAAACGCAGAATTCGGCGACCGTCATGGTTTCTCCCGCCCCGGATAATACGTAAAAACTACAGAACGGAGGCCAATCTTGACAAGCATGATGCAACGCGCGAAGCCATCGAAATCATGACCGTGGTCGTCCCCATTGGAAGTGCGAAATCCGCGCCGGCGGCCCAGCCGGAGCGCGTGGGCGTGCTGCTGGTCAACCTCGGCACCCCCGACACGGCCGACGCCAGGGGCGTGCGGGTCTACCTCAAGGAATTCCTCTCCGACCCGCGCGTGATCGAGGACCAGGGGCTGAAGTGGCAGCTGATCCTCAACGGGATCATCCTGCGCATCCGGCCGCGGCGCAAGGCGCGCGACTACCTGAAGATCTGGAACACCGACAAGAACGAGTCGCCGCTGAAGACGATTACTCGCGCCCAGGCCGAAAAGCTGGCGGCGTCGATTGCCGATCACGAGCATGTCATCGTCGACTGGGCGATGCGCTACGGCAACCCGTCGATCCGCTCGCGCATCGATGCCCTGACCGCGCAAGGCTGCGACCGCCTGCTGGTGGTGCCGCTCTATCCGCAATATTCGGCGGCGACCTCGGCGACCGTCTGCGACGAGGTGTTCCGCGTGCTGGCAGGCATGCGCGCCCAGCCGACACTGCGGGTGACGCCGCCTTACTACGACGACCCTGACTACATCGACGCGCTCGCGGTCTCGATCGACGCGCATCTGGCGACGTTGCCGTTTCAGCCTGAAATCATCGTGGTCTCGTTTCACGGCATGCCGCAGAAATATGTCGACAAGGGCGATCCCTACCAGGCGCAGTGCATCGCAACAACGGAAGCGTTGCGCCGGCGGATGGGGCTTGATGCCACCAAACTGATGCTTACGTTTCAGTCGCGCTTCGGCTTCGACCAGTGGCTGCAGCCCTACACCGACAAGACCATCGAGCAGCTTGCCAAGGATGGTGTGAAACGCATTGCCGTCGTCACCCCCGGCTTCTCCGCCGATTGCCTCGAAACGCTGGAAGAGATCGCGCAGGAGAACGCCGAGATCTTCGAGCACAATGGCGGCGAGCAATTTGCGGCGATTCCCTGCCTCAACGACAGCGATCCCGGCATGGACGTCATCCGCCAGCTCGTTTTGCGCGAGTTGCAAGGCTGGATTTAACCATTTTGGGATCGACGCACCCGTCATCCGGCGTTCACATCAGGTCGATCTGGCGGCCGCTAAACCGCTCCCTAGCTATATAACCAAGACTTGAGAGCGCCGGCTGAACCGGCGTCGCGGCTGTGCAGACCAATTGAGACCGCGCTCGGCTTTGGAGGAATTTATGACTGGCTTCGATATTTTCGCGATTGCGTTTGTACTGCTCGTCCTCGTCACGCTGTTCGCGGGCGTCAAGACGGTGCCGCAAGGGTATGACTGGACCATCGAGCGGTTCGGCAAATACACCCGCACGCTGTCGCCGGGCCTCAATATCATCGTGCCCTATTTCGACCGTGTCGGACGCAAGATGAACATGATGGAGCAGGTGATCTCGATTCCCGAACAGGAAGTGATCACCAAGGACAACGCCACCGTGACGGTGGACGGCGTCGCGTTCTTCCAGGTATTCGATGCCGCGAAAGCCAGCTACGAGGTCTCCAATCTCGACCAGGCGATCATCGTGCTGACCATGACCAACATCCGTTCGGTGATGGGCTCGATGGACCTCGACCAGGTGCTGTCGCATCGCGACGAAATCAACGAGCGGCTGCTGCGCGTGGTCGACGCCGCGGTGTCGCCGTGGGGGCTGAAGGTCAACCGCATCGAAATCAAGGACATCGTGCCGCCGGCCGATCTGGTCGAGGCGATGGGACGGCAGATGAAAGCCGAGCGCGTCAAGCGCGCCGACATTCTGCAGGCCGAGGGCCAGCGCCAGTCGGAAATTTTGCGCGCAGAAGGCGCGAAGCAAGGCCAGATCCTGCAGGCCGAAGGCCGCAAGGAAGCCGCTTTCCGCGACGCCGAGGCGCGCGAACGTTCCGCCGAGGCCGAGGCAAAGGCGACCCAGATGGTGTCGGATGCGATCTCCAAGGGCGACGTCGCCGCGCTGAACTATTTCATCGCAGACAAATACATCAAGGCGTTCGGGCAATTCGCCGACTCGCCGAACCAGAAGATCATCATGCTGCCGATCGAGGCCACCAGCCTTCTCGGCTCGCTCGCCGGCATCGGCGAAATCGCCAAGGCGACGTTCGGCGAGAGTGCTGCGTCGGCCGCCGCCGCCGCGCGGCGCACCCCGTCGGTGCCATCAACCGGCCCGACCCCGCCGCCGTTCACGCCGCCGCGATGACCGAACGATGCGTAGTGCCTTCACTTAATCGATAGAGAAGAGGTCGTGTCATGGCCGAGATGTTTTCGACGTTAGGCACCTGGAACTGGCTGATCTTCGGCTTCATCCTGATGGCGCTGGAGCTACTGGCGCCGGGTGTGTTTCTGTTCTGGCTCGGGCTCGCCGCCCTGCTGGTCGGGCTGCTGTCGTTTGCCATCAACCCGGCGTGGCAGACGCAGTTGCTGATGTTCGCGGTGTTCGCAGTCGCCGCGGTGCCGGCGTGGCGCCACTTCGCACGCAGCGCCTCCAGCGCCAGCATCAGCAATCCCTTCCTCAACAAGCGCACCGAGGCCTTGATCGGGCGGGTGTTCACGCTGGAAAAACCGATCGTCGACGGCTCCGGAACGGTGCGGATCGACGACACCATCTGGCGCGTCGCCGGGCCGGACACGCCGGCCGGCAGCCGGGTCAAGATCGTGCAGGCCGACGGCGCCAGCCTGACGGTGGCGGCGGCTTAACCGTTCACATGTTTGCTCCATCGCTCGGCAAAGCGATGGAGCGGAATAAAGGTCTGCCGAAGTTCGTGGCCCAACGGTGTGAGACGATAGCCGTCGCCTGGTTCGAGTTCGACGAGGCCGGCCTCGCGCAGTTCGGACAGCCGGGCCTGGACGATGGTCGGCGAGGCGTTATCGCAGGCGGTGCGCAGGGCGCGCGAGGTCAGGGGCGCGTCGCGCAGCTCCCAGATGATCCGCAGGCTCCAGCGCCGGCCCAGCAGATCGAGCAGCGCCATGATAGGCCGGCCCGATCGGGAGCCGCGGACGGCGGATTTTTTGGTGACGGAGACCGGTTTCGCCATCGGATAGCCTCTTGCGTCTTGCTACAGATATTGTAGCGTATCGCTACGATTATTGTAGCACAGGAGTTGGCCGTGTCCCAAACCAAGCCGCGCCTGGCGCCGCTCGAGCCGCCTTATACACCCCAGATCCAGGCCCAGTTCGACCGCATCATGCGCGGGGCGCCGCCGCTGATGCTGTTCCGGGTGATGGCGGGGCATTCCCGCGCCTGGGAGAAATTCCGCGCCGGCGGCCTGCTGGATCGCGGGCCGCTGTCGTTGCGCCAGCGCGAAATCGTCATCGACCGCACCTGCGCGCGCAATGCCTGCGAATACGAATGGGGCGTCCACGTCACGACGTTCGCGGAAGCCGCCCATCTCACGGCTGAACAGGTCCGCGCCACCGTGCGCGATGCTGCCGATGCGGCGTGCTGGTCGGAAGCCGAGCAGGCCCTGATCGCGGCCGTCGATGGGCTGCACGAGCGCGCCACGCTCGACGATGCCGAATTCAAGGCGTTGTCGGCGCATTACGAAGAGGCGCAGATTCTCGAAATCATCCTGCTGTGCGGATTCTATCGCACCGTGTCGTATCTGGCGAACACGATGGCGTTGCCGCTGGAGGAGAATGCGGCGCGGTTTCCGCGCTAAGCCACACCCGCCCGCAGCAGATCATGCAGATGCACGATGCCGACCGGCTTGCCGGCGTCGGTGACGATCAGCGCCGTGATCTGCGAGGAGTTGAGAATCTCCAGCGCCTCGCCGGCGAGCAGATCACGGCCGATCGTTTTCGGATTCTTGGTCATGACGTCGTCGACGCTGGCGGTCATCAGGTCCGGCCGCATGTGACGGCGCAGGTCGCCGTCGGTGACGATGCCGGCGATATGGCCCCTGCTGTCGATGATGCCGACGCAGCCAAAACCCTTCGACGTCATTTCGACCAGCGCGTCCGACATCTTGGTGCCGAGCGGCTTCAGCGGCACGCTGTCGCCTGAGTGCATGAGGTCGCGGGTATATTTCAACAGCGCGCCGAGCTTGCCACCGGGATGCAGCACGCTGAAATCGACCGAGGTGAAGCCGCGGCCTTCCAAGAGCGCGATCGCCAGCGTGTCGCCGAGCGCCAGCATCATCAACGACGACGTGGTCGGCGCGAGATTATGCGGGCAGGCCTCGCGCGCCTTCGGCAAGGTCAACGCGACGTCGGCGGCCTTCGCCAGCGAGGATTCCCGGTCCGCGCTGATCGCGATCACGGGAATCCTGAAGCGCTTGGCATAGGTGATCAGATTCTTCATTTCCGGCTGCTCGCCGGACCACGACAGCGCCAGGATGACGTCGTCGGCGGTGATCATGCCGAGGTCGCCGTGGCTCGCTTCCGCGGCGTGGACGAAAAACGCCGGCGTGCCGGTCGAAGCAAAGGTCGCTGCGATCTTGCGGCCGATATGGCCTGACTTGCCCAAACCCGTGACGATCAGCCGGCCCTTGGCGTTCCGGATCAGGTCGGTGGCGGCGACAAAGGGCGCGCGCAGATCGGATTGCAGCGCCGCCGTAATGGCGGCGATCCCGCCGGCTTCGGCATCCAGCGTGCGCAGGGCCGACTGGACGGCGGCGTCAGCGTGATCGGTGCCGGATGAGTGTGCCATCAGCGGTTTCGGATTGGCCATTTCTGCTTCCAGGAAGAGGGGCTTCGCCCCGGACCCCTCCTTAGCATGGCCAAACCGGCGAGGCGACGCGCCGCGCCCGCTCTCAACGGCTCATTAACCATAATTGTTTTAACTCCATTAACGACGTTTTCCGGGGCGCTCGGAATGCGTCGTTCAAGTGTCTGACGTTGTTGGAGTATTTTTTATCGTGATGGCGGGTCCAGCAAGGGTCCGAGCCCGGCGCGCGCGCTTCCTTTGCGCGGCCTTGCCATGCCTTGTTTTGAATAGCCTTTTGCTGATTATCCCGGCGGGAAGTGCGCGGGCCCAGACCGTCACGCCTGATCTGTTCAGCCCGACACGCTCCAGCCAGATCACATCGGCGGATTCGCCGCTGCGCCGGACCACGGCCGATGCCAATACCCAAATCCCGGATGCCGCCGGTGACATCAGGCCGCGCGATCAGGACCGGCCGGCGCCGTCGCGGATCGGGCAGACCCCGCGCTATGGCACGCCCGCCGCAAGCGGCGCGTCGGACTGGGGCTACGACTCGCTCAACCGCAAGCGCAAACTGCCAAAGTATTATCCGGGGCAGGCCAAGCCGAAGCCGCCGGTCGGCCCCGGCAATCCGCCGCTGCCGGCGGCCTCGAACGTGCCGCAGCGGTTGTCGGTTGCGCCATCGCAGTCCGCCAACAAGGCGCCAATCGCGCCCGCGATGGCCGGCACCGTGGTCGGACAACCCCAGCGCAAGCGGCTCAAGGTCGATGACGATCCGTTCGGTGCGGTCGGCGATTACGCCGGCAGCTTTCTGGTCAAATCGGCGCTCGAACTCTCGGCCGGCTACGATAACAACCCGCGCCGCACCGCCGTGCCCAGCGGTTCGCCGTTTTACGTCGTCGCGCCGGAATTCCTTGCGGTTTCGGACTGGGAACGCCACGCGCTGGTCGTCGACCTCCGCGGCTCGTTCACCGGCTATGGCAACACCTTTCCGCCGCCGACCGACGGCACGATCTCGTCGGCACCGGTCAATGTCGATCGCCCCGATTTCACCGGCCATGTCGATGGTCGTCTCGACGTCACCAGCGACACCCGGATTCTGGCGCAGGCGCGGCTGCGGGTTGCGACCGACAATCCCGGCAGCCCGAACATTCAGGCCGGCCTCGCCAAGTATCCGGTCTATGCCTCGTTCGGCGGCACCTTCGGCGTCGACCAGAATTTCAATCGTCTGCAGATCTCCGCCGGCGCCACGGTGGACCGCACCGCCTACACCGACTCAAAACTCACCGACGGCACCTTCTCCACCAACGACGACCGCAACTTCAACCAGTTCGGCGGCATCGGCCGCGTCAGCTACGACCTGATGCCGGGCCTGAAGCCGTTCGTGGAAATCCAGGGCGACAGCCGCGTCCATGACGTC
>JBBRSX010000158.1:0-14535 GCA_038244925.1 Hyphomicrobiales bacterium
CGCGAGCTTGGCGATGTCTTCCGGCTTGCGCAGGTCGACGACATGGGCCGTGGCGCCGATCTGGTGCGCGGAGCGCAGCCGCTCGCACAGCGTTTTCAATTGCTCGCCGTTGCGGGCGGCGAGCATGACGTCGCAGCCTTCTTCGGCAAAAGCTTCGGCGGCGGCCGCGCCAATGCCCTTGGAGGCGCCGGTAATCAGGACGCGCTTGCCGCGCAGATGCAGATCCATGGGAATACTCGCTTGCTGGTGGAGGCGGGAGGAAAAGCCAATGAAATTGAAGGCCGGGAATTGGTAGGCGGTGGCAGCCATGCCGGTCAACATTGCACTGCAGCGTTGCGCCGTGGCGCGGTTTGGTCCATTGCAAAGACAACGAAAACAGGCCGTATTTCCCGGCGGCAAGCTACCCAAGGAATCCCAGGATGAGCACAAAAAAAGAATACCGGATCGCGGTCATTCCCGGCGACGGCATCGGCAAGGAAGTGGTGCCGGAAGGCCTGCGCGTGATGGAGGCGGCGGCGAAAAAGCACGGCGTCGCCGTGCATTTCGATCATTTCGACTTCGCGTCCTGGGACTATTACGAAAAGCACGGCGAGATGATGCCGGAGGACTGGAAGGCCAAAATCGGCAAGCATGACGCGATCTATTTCGGCGCGGTCGGCTGGCCCGCGAAAATCCCCGATCACATTTCGTTGTGGGGATCGCTGATCAAGTTTCGCAGAGAGTTCGACCAGTACGTCAACCTGCGCCCGGTGCGGCTGATGCCCGGCGTGCCGTCGCCGCTCGCCAACCGCAAGCCCGGCGATATCGATTTCTGGGTGGTGCGCGAAAACACCGAGGGTGAATATTCCTCGGTCGGCGGTCGCATGTTCCCCGATACCGACCGTGAATTCGTCACCCAGCAGACCGTGATGACGCGGATCGGTGTCGATCGCATTCTCAAGTTTGCATTCGAGCTGGCGCAGTCGCGGCCCAAGCAGCACCTGACCTCGGCGACCAAGTCCAACGGCATCTCGATCACGATGCCCTATTGGGACGAGCGCGTGGAGGCGATGGCGAAGAATTTTCCGAAGGTGAAGTGGGACAAGTACCACATCGACATCCTCACCGCGAATTTCGTGCTGCATCCCGACTGGTTCGATGTCGTGGTCGGCTCGAACCTGTTCGGCGATATTCTTTCCGATCTGGGCCCGGCCTGCACCGGCACCATCGGCATCGCGCCATCCGGCAACATCAACCCGCCCGGGCTCTTTCCGTCGGTGTTCGAGCCGGTACATGGCTCGGCACCCGATATCGCGGGGCAGGGCATCGCCAACCCGATCGGCATGATCTGGTCGGGCGCGATGATGCTGGAACATCTCGGCGAGAAGCAGGCGGCGGACTCGATCGTCGCTGCGATCGAGCGCACGCTCGGCGAACGCACGCTGCGCACGCGGGATCTCGGCGGCAATGCCGACACCACGGCGTGCGGCAAGGCGGTCGCGGATATGGTGGATTAGGCGCTTCTACCCTTCTCCCCTTGTGGGAGAAGGCGGATGAGTGGTCTCTATCCGCGGAGACAGACCCCTCATCCGTCTCGCTACCGCTTCGCGCCAGCGATCCACCTTCTCCCACAAGGGGAGAAGGAAAGTGAGAGCGTCCTCTGCGCTACCCCTTCACGACCCGCCGGCAGTGCTCCCACGCCGCCTTCATCAGATTCTCACTCGCCTCCGGCGTGCGGAACGCCGAATGCGCTGACAGCGTCACGTTGGGCAGTTTTGTCAGCGGATGATCGGCCGGTAGCGGCTCGATGTTGAAGACGTCGAGGCCGGCATGGCGGAGCTGGCCGGACTTCAGCGCGTCGATCATCGCTTCCTCGTCGACGATGGCGCCGCGCGCGGTGTTGACGAGGATGGCGCCGAGTTTCATCGCCTCGAAGCAGGCGCGCGATACCAGGCCGCGGGTCTCGTCGTTCAGCAACAGATGGATCGAGATCACGTCGCTCTCGGTCAGCAATTCTTCGTACTCGACGAATTCGACTTTGGGATGTTTCTTCGGCGACCGGTTCCAGGCGATCACACGCATGCCGCTGCCGAGCGCGATCCGCGCGACTTCAGCGGCGATACCGCCAAAGCCGATCAGGCCGAGCGTCTTGCCTGACAGTTGCATGCCGTCGTCGCGCAGCCAGTTGCCGGCGCGCATCTCGCGGTCCATCTGAGCGATGCCACGCGCCGCCGACCACATCAGCGCGATCGCGCATTCGGCCACCGCGGTGTCGCCATACCCCTTGATCAGGTGCACGGTGATACCGAGCTGGCTAAGCTCTTCCGGATTCATGTAGCTGCGCGCGCCAGTGCCGAGAAACACGACGTGTTTCAGTCCGGTGCACTTTTTTGCGACCTCGGTCGGCAGCGCGGTGTGATCGACAATCGCGATCTCGGCGCCGTCGAGAATTTTGGGGTAATCATCCGAGGTGATGTCTGGGTTCCGGTTGATCCGTATCTCGGGATCGCCTGCCTTGTGCAGCCGCTCGAAGATCACGGCCAGCGATTCATTGGCGTCGACAAAAACTCCGCGCACGGCTTTTCTCCGGGTTCGACTCGATCAGGACGCGACGCCGGCCAGCGCCAGCACGGTATGCATCAACACATTGGCGCCCGCCGCGCAATCGGTTTGGGTCGCGTCCTCGAGCTCATTGTGGCTGATGCCGTCCTTGCAGGGCACGAACACCATCGCCGCCGGGATCACGGTGTTGAGGTTGCAGGCATCGTGGCCGGCGCCGGAGGTGATCCGGCGATGCGAATAGCCGAGCATCTTCGCGGCACCTTCCACCGCATCCACCAGCTTGGGATCGAAATGCGTCGGCGGCTTGCGCCAGACCAGGTCGAGCTGGACGTCGACCTTGCGCCGCGTGGCGATCTCGGCGATCGCGGCGCGCAGATCCTTGTCCAGCGTGTCCATGATCCCAGCATCGGCGCTGCGGCAATCCACGGTGAAAGCAATCTCGCCGGGAATGACGTTGCGCGAGGGATTGGCGATCACGGCCTCGCCAATGGTGCCGACGGCTTTCGGGCCGTGCTTCTTGGCGGTTGCTTCCATCGCCAGCACGATCTCGGACAAGGTCGCCAGCGCGTCACGGCGCAGCGGCATCGGCGTCGAGCCGGCATGGCTTTCAAAACCGGTGATCTTGCCGTCGTACCACAGCACGCCCTGGCCGGAATCGACTACGCCGATGGTCTTGTGCTCGGCTTCGAGGATCGGCCCCTGTTCGATATGCAGTTCGACAAACCCTGAAAACTTCTGTTTGCCGACCGGGCTTGCGCCGCGATAGCCGATGCTGTCGAGCGCTTCACCGACCGTGACGCCGTCGATATCCTTGCGCGACAAAATGTCGTCGGTGGTGAAATCGCCGACATAGGCGGCAGAGGCCATCATCGCCGGGGCGAAGCGCGAGCCTTCCTCGTTGGTCCAGTTGCAGATGCAGATCGGCGTCTCGGTCTCGATGCCGGCATCGTTGAGCGTGCGCACCACTTCCAGCGCCGCCAGCGTGCCGAGCACGCCGTCATACTTGCCGCCGGTCGGCTGGGTATCCAGATGCGAGCCGAGGCCGACCGGGGCCTTCGACATGTCGCGGCCCTTGCGCAGGCCGAACATCGAGCCGAGCGTATCAACATGGACTTCGAGGCCTGCGGCCTCGCACGCCTTGCGGAACCAGTCGCGGACCAGCTTGTCCTCGGGCCCCAGCGTCAGCCGCCGCACGCCACCTTTGGGCGTGGCGCCGAATTTCGCGGTTTCGTGAATCGTGCCCCAGAGCCGGGCGGAATCGATTTGCAGGTTGGAGGCGGTCTTGGTCATGATTTTATTCCGGGGCCAGACGATACGCGTGCTTGGTCATTCCGACTTGGGTAATTTCTTGGGTAATTTCAATGACGCGCCCGCCGCGGCGCGTCAACAACCACGCTGCCTTGCGCCAGCTTGGCGGCGATTTCGGCCACGCGCTCGACCGCGACCGTATCGGGCGAGGCGAGCCAGCTCGCCGAAAACGTCAGCATCGGCATCTGCTGGTCGGTCGTGAGCAATTGCAGCCGGCCGTCGGCCATTTCGTTTTCGACGATCGCGGTCGGAATCACGGCAATGCCGAGGCCCTCGATCGCCATGTGAATGACGGTCGCGAGCGAGGCGCTGGCGTGGAGGCGCATCGGCGGCAGGTCCGGGCGATTGAACAGCGAGCGCACCAGCTCGTAAGGCGGCGTCTTGCGCGGAAAGGTAATGATCGGGAATTTCGCCAGATCGTGCACCGTCAACCGGCGGTCGCCGAGGCCAAGTGCAGGGCTCGCCAGAAAGCCGACGGGGTAGTCGCACAGTACGCGGTTACTGACGGTCGGCGCCGTCAGGGGGCCGAGCAGGAACGCGAGTTCGATTTCCTGCGCCAATAGCCGCGTCCGCAGGTTCGAGGTGATGTCGACCTCGATTTCCAGCGTGACGTTGGGGTAGGTGCGATTGACGTTCTTGATCAGCTGCGACAGCCATGTGTGGACGATGGTCTCGGCGACGCCGAGCCGCAGCACGCCGCGCATCGCCGAGCGGTCGCCGACCACGGCCAGCATTTCCGAGCGCAGCCCGATCAGCTTTTCGGCATAGATCATCATTTGCCGCCCGCTCGGGGTCGGCAGCACCATGCGGCGATCACGCTGCAGGAGCTTCACGCCGACCTCGCGTTCGAGTTGGGCGATCCGCTGCGAGATCGCCGGCTGGGTGGTGTTGAGCTTCTGGGCGGCGCCGCGGAAGCTGCCCAGCGTCACCACCCACATGAAGGTCTCGATTGCCTTGAAATCAGCCATGGTTACTCGGTCCACAGATCGATAAATCCATTTTATCGATCTTGATTAAAAAACACGATTAGACATTATCATAGCCATATGCGGGAGTGGATGTCGACTGATTGGGAGCTGATATCAACGATGACCAGCCCAGCGAGAAACGAACGACCCGGCAGCGATACGCCGGATTTATCGCCGAGCGTCGCCGCCCGGCACGCTTGCCGGACCGGCATGGCCTCCAGCACGGCCGGCATCGCCAACGGTTTCGTCCAGGGCAATCTGGCCATCCTGCCGGAGAAGCTCGCCAGCGCCTTTCATCGTTTCTGCCAGCTCAATCCCAAGCCGTGCCCGATCATCGGCATGTCCGACGTCGGCGATCCCCGCATCCCGGCGCTCGGCCTTGATCTCGACATCCGCACCGATTTGCCACGCTACCGGGTCTGGCGCGACGGCGAGGTGGTGGAGGAACCGACTGACATCATGGCGCACTGGCGCGACGATCTGGTCGCCTTCGTGATCGGCTGTTCGTTCTCGTTCGAAGAAGCGTTGCGCGCGGACGGCCTGCCGATCCGCCACATCGAGCGCAATGTCCGGGTGCCGATGTACCGCACCAACATCGCCTGCCAGCCGTCGGGACCGTTCGCGGGGCCGATGGTGGTGTCGATGCGCCCGTTCAAGCCGGCGGACGCGATCCGCGCGGTGCAGATCACCTCGCGCTTTCCTTCCGTGCACGGCGCGCCGGTGCATCTCGGTCATCCGCATTCGATCGGGATACCAGACATTGCCAAGCCCGATTATGGCGATCCGGTTCCGATCGCTGCCGACGAGATCCCGGTGTTCTGGGCCTGCGGCGTCACGCCGCAATCGGTGATCGCAGCCGCGAAACTGCCGTTCGCGATCACCCATGCGCCCGGGTTGATGCTGGTGACCGATCTGCTGAACAGGCAGCTTGCCGTGCTTTGAAGCAATTGGTGCCGCTCATTGAGGCTTTACCGTAACCGTCAACCGTTTCATCGATAACATCAAGCCAACAGAGGATTTTGTTATGAACATCACGCGCCGTAATGTGTTGCTTGGAGCCACTGCCGCCGCCGCGCTGGCCCCGATCGCGAGCCGGGCGCAAGCTTCCGAAGTGGTGATCGGCATCATCTATCCGTTCTCCGGCGCCAGCGCCCAGCAGGGCGTCGATGCCCAGAAGGCCTACGAGACCGCGCTCGAAATCATCAACAAGAACTACGATTTCGAATTGCCGATGGCAAAGGGCGAGGGCCTGCCCGGTCTCGGCGGCGCCAAAATCCGGCTCGTGTTCGCCGACCATCAGTCCGATCCGCAGAAGGGCCGTGCCGAGACCGAGCGCCTGATCACCCAGGAAAAAGTCTGCGCCGTCATCGGCACCTATCAGAGCGCCGTCGCGGTCACCGTCAGCCAGGTCTGCGAGCGCTACCAGATCCCGTTCATCTCGGCCGATAACTCCTCGCCGAGCCTGCACCGCCGCGGCCTCAAATATTATTTCCGCGCAGCGCCCCATGACGAGATGTATTCGCAGGCGATGTTCGATTTCTTCGACGCCATGAAGAAGAAAGGTAGCAAGATCGAAACGCTGTCGCTGTTCCACGAAGACACCATCTTCGGTACCGACTCCGGCAATGCCCAGCTAAAGCTTGCGGGCGAGCGCGGCTACAAGATCGTCGCCGACATCAAGTATCGCTCCAACTCGCCGTCGCTGTCGGCGGAGGTCCAGCAGCTCAAGGCTGCCAATGCCGACGTGCTGATGCCCTCGAGCTACACCACCGATGGCATCCTGCTGGTCAAGACAATGGGCGAACTCGGCTACAAGCCCAACGCCATCGTGGCGCAGGACGCCGGCTTCTCGGAGAAGGCGCTGTATGACGCGGTCGGCGACAAGCTCGAAGGTGTGATCTCGCGCGGCACGTTCTCGCTCGACCTCGCCGCCAAGCGGCCGATGGTCGGCAAGATCAACGCCATGTTCAAGGAAAAGTCGGGCAAGGACTTCAACGACCTGACGTCACGGCAGTTCATGGGCCTGATCGTGATGGCGGAGGCCATCAACCGCGCCAAGTCCACCGAGGGCGAGAAAATCCGCGATGCGCTGGCCGCGACCAACATTCCCGGTGAGCGGACCATCATGCCGTGGAAGCTGATCAAGTTCGACGACATGGGGCAGAACAACGACGCCGACCCGGTGCTGCTGCAATATATCGGCGGCAAGTTCGTCACCATCTTCCCACCGCAAGCTGCCGTCGCCGAGGCCGTCTGGCCGATGAAGTAACGGTCGGGCAGCGGGGCGGGGGCCATGAGCATCATTGTCGTCATTGCGAGCGAAGCGAAGCAATCCATCTTGCAACGTAAAGAAAGAATGGATTGCTTCGTCGCTGCGCTCCTCGCAATGACGGGTGTTGATGGTGGCACCTCGGGCCTGGGCCAACAACGATGACAGCCGAAACCATTATTCAAAGTCTGGCGAGCGGCCTGCTGATGGGGCTGCTCTACGGGCTGATCGCGGTCGGCCTCGCACTGATCTTCGGGTTGATGGACGTCGTGAATTTTGCGCACGGCGAATTCCTGATGATCGCGATGTATGCGACGTTCTTCCTGTTCGCGTTCTTCGCGATCGATCCGCTGCTGGCGGCGCCGCTGGTCGCTGCCGCCTTGGTCGTGTTCGGGGCGGTGGTCTATCTGTTCATCGTACGCTTTGCGGTGAGAGCGAAAGCCAATGCCGGCATGGTGCAGATCTTCTCCACCTTCGGGCTCGCCATCGTCATGCGCGGCGTGGCGCAGTTCTTCTTCACGCCGGACTATCGCAGCGTCCCCCATTCCTGGCTCGGCGGCAAAACCATTTCGCTCGGCGGCATCTTCCTGCCGCAGCCGCAACTGGTCGGAGCGGCGGTGTCGATCGCTGCGTTCGGCGCGCTCTATTTCTTCATCAACCGCACCGACTTCGGCCGCGCGCTGGAAGCGACGCGCGAGGATGCCGGCGCGGTGGCCCTCGTCGGCATCGACAAGAACCGCGTGTTCGCGCTGGGCTGGGGTCTTGGTGCTGCGCTGGTCGGGCTCGCCGGCGCCATCATGTCGATCTTCTTTTACATCTATCCGGATGTCGGCGCGTCGTTTGCGCTGATCGCCTATGTCACGGTCGCGCTCGGCGGTTTTGGTAGTGTGTTCGGTGCTTTTGCCGGCGGCATCATCGTCGGCCTGGTCGAAGCCTCGACGGCCCTGATCCTGCCACCATCGCTCAAGTCAGTCGGCATCTACGCGGTCTATCTGCTGGTCGTCTTCGTCCGGCCGCGCGGCCTGTTCGGGTCGATGTGATGGACAGCGA
The DNA here is from genome assembly GCA_038244925.1 of Hyphomicrobiales bacterium. GTDB lineage: Bacteria > Pseudomonadota > Alphaproteobacteria > Rhizobiales > Xanthobacteraceae > Bradyrhizobium. The sequence goes on from JBBRSX010000158.1 coordinate 8,137, forward strand.
ATTCGCCTCTCGCCGCCGCCGCGAATTGATCGTCGCGTTCTGCCTCGCCGCGATAGCCGCCACCGTGCCGCTGTTCGTCAAGGACGTCTACGTCCAGAACATCATGGTGCTGACGCTGATGTATGGCGCGCTGTCGCAGAGCTGGAACATCCTGTCCGGCTATTGCGGGCAGATATCGCTCGGTCACGCGCTGTATTTCGGGATCGGCGCCTACACCACCACATTGCTGTTCACCAAGCTCGGCGTGCTGCCCTGGTTCGGCATGCTCGGCGGCGGGGTGATCTCGGCCATCATTGCGATGGCGCTCGGCTATCCCTGTTTCCGGCTGCGCGGGCATTACTTCGTGATCGCCACCATCGTCATCGCCGAGATCGGGCTGTTGCTGTTCCATAACTGGGACTGGGCCGGTGCCGCGCTCGGCATCGACATCCCCGTGCGCGGCGACAGCTGGCTGAAATTCCAGTTCACGCGCAGCAAGCTGCCCTATTTCTACTTTGCGCTCGGGCTGGCCTGCGTGGCGTGGTTCATCACCTGGTGGCTGGAAGATTCCAAATGGGGCTATTGGTGGCGCGCGGTAAAGGACAATCCGGACGCGGCTGAAAGCCTTGGCGTCGTCGTGTTCAACTCCAAGATGGGGGCCGCGGCAGTCTCCGCCTTTCTCGTCGCGGTCGGCGGCGGCTTTTATGCGCAGTTCGTCTCCTACATCGATCCGGAAAGCGTGATGGGTTTTCAGTTCTCGCTGCTGATGGCCCTGCCGGCGGTGATAGGTGGTATCGGCACGCTGTGGGGGCCGTTGCTGGGTGCCGTGATCCTGATCCCGCTCACCGAACTGACGCGCTCCTTTATCGGCGGCTCCGGCCGCGGCATCGACTTGATCGTCTATGGCGGGCTGATCGTGGCGATCTCGCTGGCGCGACCGCAAGGCTTGGTCGGGCTGTTTTCGCCGAAGCGCAAGGAGGCGGCACGATGACGGCGCCTCTGTTGGAAACCCGCGGCGTCTGGCAGCGCTTTGGCGGCCTCGTCGCCAACAGCGATGTCTCGATCTCGGTCGGGCGCGGCGAAATCGTCGGCCTGATCGGTCCCAACGGCGCCGGCAAGTCGACGCTGTTCAATTTGATCGCGGGGGTACTGCCGCCGACCCAGGGCTCGATTATTTTTGATGGCGAGGACGTCACGGCATTACCGGCCGCCGTGCGCTGCCGGCGCGGTGTCGGCCGCACGTTTCAGGTGGTGAAAAGTTTCGAGACCATGTCGGTCATCGACAACGTCATCGTCGGCGCGCTGATCCGCAACACCGTGATGCGCGATGCCCGCCGCAAGGCGCATCAGGTGCTGGAATTCTGCGGCCTTGGCCCACGCGCCAGCGTGATGGCGAGCGACCTGGTGCCGTCTGAAAAGCGCCGGCTCGAGGTCGCGCGGGCGCTGGCAACCGAACCGAAACTGCTGCTGCTCGACGAGGTGTTGACGGGCCTGACGCCGGTGGAAGCCAAAACCGGTGTCGAGCTGGTACGGCGGGTGCGGGAGTCCGGCGTTACCGTGTTGATGGTGGAACACGTGATGGAAATCGTGATGCCGCTGGTCGATCGCGCCATCGTGCTCGATCTCGGCAAGGTGCTGGTCGAGGGCAAACCCGCCGACGTCGTTCGCGATCCCAAAGTCATCAGCGCCTATCTGGGGGACCGTCATGCTGTCAGTGCATGAAGTCACCACCGCTTATCAGGGGCTGGTCGCGATCTCGGCTGTCAGCATCGAGGTCGCGAAGGGCGAGGTGGTCTGCGTCGCCGGCGCCAACGGGGCCGGCAAGTCGACGCTGCTGAAATCGATCGCGGGCGCCGAACGTCCGCGCTCCGGCACCGTCTCGTTCGACGGCACGCGCATCGACGGCATGGCGCAGCACGTCATCACCTCGCGGGGCATCGCCTATGTGCCGGAAAACCGCCGGCTGTTTCCGCGATTGTCGGTGCGCGACAATCTGCGGCTCGGCAGCTATCTGTTTCGCGGCGAAGCCAACCGCGACGGACCGCTGGATCTCGTGTTCCAGTTATTTCCCCGCCTGTCCGAGCGGCTCGACCAGCGCGCCGAGACGCTCTCCGGCGGCGAGCAGCAGATGCTGGCGATCGGCCGCGCGCTGATGACGCGGCCGCGGCTGTTGATGCTGGATGAACCGTCGCAGGGCATCATGCCGAAACTGGTCGATGAAATCTTTCAGGCCGTAAAACGCATCCGCGACGCCGGCATGACCGTGCTGATCGTCGAGCAGCGGATGTCGGAATGTCTTGAGATCGCTGATCGCGCCTACATCCTGCAAACCGGCCGCGTGCTGATGCAGGGCAGCGCGGCGGAGATCATGGGCAACCCGGATGTGCGCAAGGCGTATCTGGGGATGTAGTCGTCCCGGTGCGTCCGCACACACCGTCGTTATCCCCGGGGTGAACCCAGTGCGTTCATCCCGGGGATGACGACTTCGGTGCGTGTGGCTCATGCTCCGGCAACACCAGCCCAAACACGTCAGTCAAATCCTTGACCTGCTCCGGCGACAGATACCTCGGGTTCAGCCCGCGCAGCAGCAGATATAACTTCGCGGTCTCTTCCAGTTCCTCGATCGCGAACACCGCAGCCTCCAGCGTGTCGCCTGACACCACCGGGCCGTGATTGGCCAGCAGTACGGACGAGTATTTGCCGGCAAGCCCCTTGATCGCGTCCGTGACGGCCGGATCGCCGGGGCGATAGTAGGGTACCAATGCGGTGTGGCCGCATTTCATCAGGTAATAGGGCGTCATCGGCGGCAGCGCGGCGCGTGGGTCGATCTCGGGCAGCATCGACAGCGCCACCGAATGGGTCGAATGCAGGTGCACCACAGCGCGTGCGGCGCTGCGGGTCTGGTACAGCGCGGTGTGCAGCAGCACTTCCTTGGTCGGGGCGTCGCCGGTCACGAGCCGCCCATCCGGGCCTAGCCGCGACAGCCGCGCCGGGTCCAGAAAGCCGAGCGAGGCGTTGGTCGGCGTTACCAGCCAGCCGCCATCGTCGAGTTTGACGCTGATATTGCCGGAGGAACCCGGCGTCAGCCCGCGCTCGAACAGCGAGCGGCCGAGGCGGCAGATTTCCTCGCGAAGCCTGGTTTCGCTCATCCCGGTTTCCCTGTTTTTCGGGTTGTCTCACGCTTTGGCAGCGCGGCCAAGCCGTGATACCCAGAGAGAAAGCCAGCCAGAAACCATCGAGGGACCGCCGCATGCCCGAAACCGCAAAACCGCGCATCGCCGTCATCGGGCTGGGCTCGATGGGGTTCGGTATGGCGACGTCGCTGCGTCGCGCCGGCTTTGACGTCACCGGCTGCGACGTCTCGGCCGATAGCGTCGCGCGGTTCGTGGCCGACGGCGGCAGCGGCGCCAAGACGCCGGCGGAGGCGGCGAAATCGGCCGACATCGTCGTCAGCGTGGTCGTCAATGCCGCCCAGACGGAGACCATCCTGTTTGGTGCTGGCGGCGTCGCCGAGACCCTTGCCAAGGGCGCGGTATTCGTTTCCTCCGCCACCATGGACCCTGACGTCGCGCGACGGCTGGCGAAGCAACTGGAAGCGACCGGCCGTCATTATCTCGACGCGCCGATCTCCGGCGGCGCACAGCGCGCGGCGCAGGGCGAACTCACCATTCTGGCGTCGGGCAGTCCGGCCGCATTCGCAAAAGCCCGCCCCGCACTCGATGCGATGGCGGCGAAACTTTACGAGCTTGGCGATGCAGCGGGCCAGGGCGCGGCGTTCAAGATGATCAATCAACTCCTCGCCGGCGTGCACATCGCCGCCGCTTCGGAGGCGATCACGTTTGCCGCGAAGCAAGGCCTCGACATCAAGAAGGTCTATGAGGTGATCACGGCCTCCGCCGGCAATTCCTGGATGTTCGAGAATCGCATGCCGCACGTGCTCGACGGCGATTACACGCCGCGCAGCGCGGTGGAAATTTTCGTGAAAGACCTCGGCATCATCCAGGACATGGCGCGCACGGCGAAATTCCCGGTGCCGGTCGCGGCTGCTGCGCTGCAGATGTTCCTGATGACCGCGGGCGCGGGCATGGGTCGCGACGATGACGCCTCGGTGGCGCGGATGTATGCGCGCGTCACCGGGACGCATCTACCCGGCGAGCCGAAGTAAACAGAGCATGATCCGGAAAAGTGGGAACCGGTTTTCCGACAAGATCATGCTCCGATAAAGAAGAGGACATTCGATGCCCCGTTTTGCCGCCAACCTTTCGATGATGTTCAACGAGGTCCCGTTCCTCGATCGTTTCGATGCCGCGGCGAAAGCCGGCTTCACGTCAGTGGAGTTTTTGTTTCCCTACGATCATCCGGCGGACGCCGTCGGTGAGCGGCTCAAGCGTAACGGCCTGACGCAGGCGCTGTTCAATTTGCCGCCGGGCAACTGGGACGCCGGCGAAAAAGGCTTTGCGGCATTGCCGGCACGCTTTGACGATCTGAAGCGGAGCCTCGACACCGCGCTGCCGTACGCGAAAGCGACCGGAGTCAAGCGCGTGCATCTGATGGCAGGCATAGCCGACCGCAGCGAGCCCAAGGCCGTCGAGGCGTTTTACAAATCGGTGGCGTGGGCCGCGGAGTTCTTTGCACCGCACGGCCTCGACGTCGTGATCGAGCCGATCAACCCGCGCAACGTGCCCGGATATTTCCTCAACGATTTTCTGTTCGCGCGTGACCTGATTACCGAATTGAAAATTCCGAACCTGAAACTGCAGTTCGACATCTATCACTGCCAGATCATTCATGGCGACGTCACCATGCGGTTGCGCGAGATGATGCCGATCATCGGCCACGTCCAGATTGCCAGCATTCCCTCGCGCAACGAGCCCGACGGCGAGGAGCTGAACTATCCGTTCCTGTTCACTGAACTCGACCGGCTCGGCTATGGCGGCTTCGTCGGCTGCGAATATAACCCGCGCGGCAAAACCACCGACGGCCTAGGCTGGTTCACGCCTTATGCCGGAGTAAAGCCGTGAAACTGGTTTTGGGCTGCATCGCCGACGACTATACCGGCGCCTCCGACCTCGCCAACACGCTGACCCGCCAGGGCCTGCGCACGGTGCAGACCATCGGCGTGCCCTCGGACGATCTTGCGCTGCCGGAGGTCGACGCCGTCGTGGTGTCGCTCAAGAGCCGCTCGATCGAATCCAATCTGGCGGTAACAAAGTCGCGCGCCGCCGAAAAATGGTTGCGCGGACGTGGCGCCGAGCACGTGCTGTTCAAGATCTGCTCGACCTTCGATTCCACCGACGCCGGCAATATCGGTCCTGTGATGGACGCGCTGCGCGCCGATTCCGGCGACGCTATCGTGCTGGTGACGCCGGCATTCCCGGAAACCGGCCGTACCGTCTATATGGGCAACCTGTTCGTCGGCGCCGTGCCGCTGAACGAAAGCCCGCTGAAGGATCATCCGCTCAACCCGATGCACGATTCCAACCTGGTGCGGGTGCTGGCGCGCCAGAGCAAGGCCACGATCGGGCTGGTCGATCTTGCCACCTTAACCAGAAGTTCGGACGCCGTTCGCGGGCGCCTCGCCGATCTCGCGGCGAAGGGCGTCGGTGCCGCGGTGATCGACGCGGTGTTCGATCGCGATCTCGAAACCATCGGCCAGGTTGCGCTGGATCACCGTCTGTCGGTCGGCGCCTCCGGCATTGGGCTAGGCATCGCCCGGGCGCTGGTCGCGTCCGGCAAGGTCAAATCGAACGCAACGACAACGGTATCAGAATCCGCCGTCGGCGGACCGGCGGCTTGTCTGGCGGGCAGTTGTTCGCAAGCGACGCTGCAGCAGATTGCCAGCGCCGAGAAGACGATGGCGGTGCTGCATCTCGATACCGAGCAAGTCATCGCGGGTCCCGACGAGGCCCGGCGCGCGCTCGCCTGGGCCGCTGAGCGAATCAGCAAAGGCCCCGTGCTGATTGCGAGCAGCGCGACGCCGGATCAGGTTGCAGCTCTGCAGTCACGTCATGGCCGCGATGCAGCCGGACATGCCATCGAGCAGGCGATGGCCGACATCGCCGACGCTCTGGTGCGATCCGGCGTGCGACGACTGGTGGTTGCCGGTGGTGAAACTTCCGGCGCTGTCGTCGATCGCCTTGGTATTCCCGGCTTTCTCGTTGGTGCGGAAATCGCTGCAGGAGTGCCGGTTCTGCGCGCGGTCGGCACAAAAGACGGTGCGATGTTGCTTGCACTGAAATCGGGCAATTTCGGCGGGCCGGAATTTTTCTCCGATGCGCTGAAGCTGATGCGCTGAGCGTGGGGATGTCCCGCTTTTTGTTGAAAATCGCTCAGCAGGCGTTCTCAGTTGCTGAGCCTATGCGGCCTTGGCGTGCTGTTCAAGGCCGGGGCTGATGGCGTGCTTGGCCTGATGGGCCAATA
>JBBRSX010000159.1:0-14518 GCA_038244925.1 Hyphomicrobiales bacterium
GCTGGTGCGCTCGCTGTCGCGGCATCTTGGAAGCGGCGCGCTCGATGAGCTGACGCTGACCACCAACGGTTCGCAACTGGCGCGCTTCGCAAATGAGCTTCGCGACTGTGGCGTGCGCCGGATCAACGTCTCGCTGGATACGCTGGACGCCGCGAAATTCCGCGCCATCACCCGCTGGGGCGATCTCGACAAGGTGCTGGCCGGCATCGAAGCCGCGCGCGCCGCGGGCCTTGCGGTGAAGATCAACGCGGTGGCGCTGAAGAACATGAACGAGGAGGAAATCCCCTCGCTGATGCAGTGGGCGCACGGCAAGGGCATGGCGCTGACCCTGATCGAGGTGATGCCGATGGGCGATATCGGCGAAGGCCGCATCGACCAGTATGTGCCGCTGTCGCTGATGCGCGCGCGGCTTGCCAAGCAATACACGCTTGTTGACCTCGACGACGACACCGGCGGCCCTGCCCGCTATGTCCGGGTCGCCGAGACCGGCGGCAAGCTCGGCTTCATCACGCCGATGACGCATAATTTCTGCGAGTCCTGCAACCGGGTGCGGATTACCTGCACCGGCACGCTGCACACTTGTCTGGGGCATGAAGACGCCTCCGATTTGCGCAAGCCGCTGCGCGCCTCCACCGACAACGAACTGCTGTCAGCGGCGATCGATCGCGCCGTCGGACTGAAGCCGAAGGGCCACGACTTCATCATCGACCGCCGCCACAACCGCCCCAGCGTCAGCCGCCACATGAGCGTGACGGGCGGCTAGCGGCCGCGCGGGATTTTCCGGCGCGTCACGGACTGACGCCGATAGCGCGCCGCTAACGTTCCACACGGCCAATATTCCCCTACAATATCAACAAACTTCCAATTGACGGCGGCCCCGCGCGCTGGTTTGGTGCATCGGCTTTATGCTAGCTCGGCTGGATAGGCCGCTGCGCTTTTATCGGCGCGGTCAAGACGGCAAAAGCGTCAGCGGGGAGGACTATCGTTGCAATCGCTCTTGAATTTGAGCCGTGGAATCGATGCGTTCACACGGTGGACGGGTAAACGTCTGGCGTGGCTCATTCTGGTCGCGGTGATCGTTTCTGCCGTCAACGCGATCATCCGAAAATCCTTCGATATGTCCTCCAACTCGTGGCTCGAGCTGCAATGGGTGCTGTTCAGCATCGTCTTCCTGCTGTGCTCGCCCTGGACGCTGCTCGACAACGAACACATCCGGATCGACATCATCAATCAGTTATTGTCCAAGCGCGTCCGCGACATCATCGACGTCGTCGGCCATATATTTTTCCTGCTGCCGCTGTGCGTGATCATGATTATCACCGGCGGGCCATTTTTCATGCGCTCGTTCCAGATCAATGAGCAATCCGGCAACGCAGGCGGCTTGCCGCAATGGCCGGCAAAATCGCTGGTCATCATCGGCTTCGCATTCCTGCTGGTGCAGGGCATTTCCGAACTGATCAAGCGAATTGCCGTCATGCGCGGTCTGATTCCGGATCCACACGCATCACAGGTGCATGCTCTCGAGGCCGAGGTTGAACACCTCGTCGAAGCGATCGAAAAACGCTGATCGTCGGGCGCGATCGCAGGGGGACTAGATGACTTCTTTTCTTATCGCCAACATGGCGCCGATCATGTTTGCGTCGTTGGTGATCATCCTGCTGCTGGGCTATCCGGCGGCATTCTCGCTCGGCGCGGTGGGGCTGATCTACGCTTTCGTCGGCATCGAGCTCGGCGAGTTCCGTCCGGACTTCCTGCAGGCGCTGCCGGAACGTGTCTACGGCGTGATGAACAACGACACGCTGCTGGCGATCCCGTTCTTCACCTTCATGGGACTGGTGCTGGAGCGATCCGGCATGGCCGAGGATCTGCTCGACACCATCGGGCAGTTGTTCGGAACCGTTCGCGGCGGTTTGGCCTATGCGGTGGTGTTCGTCGGCGCCCTGCTCGCCGCCACCACCGGTGTGGTCGCGGCTTCCGTGATTTCGATGGGCCTGATCTCGCTGCCGATCATGCTGCGCTATGGTTACGACCGCCGCATGGCGACCGGTATCATAGCGGCCTCGGGCACGCTGGCGCAGATCATTCCGCCTTCGCTGGTGCTGATCGTGATGGCCGACCAGCTCGGCAAGTCGGTAGGCGACATGTATGAAGGCGCCTTCATACCGGGCATGATCCTCGCCGGCATGTATGCCGGCTATGCTTTCCTGGTAACGATGATATTCCCGAAGGCAGCTCCGGGCCTGCCGCCGGAGGCCGTCGGTTTCCGCGAGCCGGACGGTGGCCGCGGGCTTTGGTCGCTGCTCGTGCTGTTCCTCGCCAGTTGCGTGTTCGGCTGGTTCATGATGCGCCATTCGGAAACGCACGGCGCCGATTTTGTCGTGCTCAGCATGTTCTTTGGCATCCTGTTCGCCTTCTTCGTCGCCGTGGTGAACTGGCTGATCCACAGATTTACCGGCTTCCGCTTCCTCTCTGCGATGGCGCAGCAGACCACGTTCGTAATGGTGCCGCCGTTGTTCCTGATCTTCCTTGTGTTGGGCACGATCTTCATCGGCATCGCCACCCCGACCGAAGGCGGCGCGATGGGCGCGGCCGGCGCCATCATTCTCGGCGCCGCCAAGCGACGGCTGACCTGGGACCTGATCCGGCAGGCGACGGAATCGACGGCCAAGCTGTCGGCTTTCGTGGTCTTCATTCTGGTCGGCGCCCGCGTCTTCTCGCTGACCTTCTACGGCGTCAACGGCCACGTCTGGGTCGAGCACATGCTGACCTCGCTGCCCGGCGGCCAGGTCGGCTTCCTGATCTTCGTCAACGCGTTCGTGTTCGTTCTTGCCTTCTTCCTCGACTTCTTCGAACTCGCTTTCATCATCATTCCGTTGCTCGGACCCGCCGCGGAAAAACTCGGTATCGACCTGATCTGGTTCGGCGTCATTCTCGGCGTCAACATGCAGACCTCCTTCATGCATCCGCCATTCGGTTTCGCGTTGTTCTATCTGCGCTCGGTCGCGCCAAAGGAATCCTATATCGACCGCGTCACCGGCAAGCGCATGGATCCGGTAACGACCGGTCAGATCTATTGGGGCGCCGTGCCGTTCGTCTTCATTCAGGTCATCATGGTCGGACTGGTGATCCTGTTCCCGTCAATGGTGATGCACTACAAGGGCGTCGCCTCCACGATCGATCCGAATACGATCAAGATCGAGGTACCCCAGATCGATCTTCCGCCGCTGGATTTCGGACAGCCGAAGAACTGATCTCGACCACGCGGTATGATTGGTCGCGGCGACTAACGCGGGCAATGCCGTCCATCTGAGAGGCCTGCCACGGTCCGGAAGTTGCCGGGGCGTTCGGTATGAGCGCGGGGCGGCCTGCTCGACCGCCTGAACCCGCTCAGGATTCGGGTTCGCCGCGCTGCCTTGCGGCGCGTTGAAGTAGAGAGGAAACCGTCATCCAGGCCAGCAACACTGCGACCGCGCCCAGGATCAATTCTCCCCAATGCATGCCAATTCCTCCACGCAGGGCCGCCCTTGATAGCGAGCGCCCATCGTGACCTGCACTTTCTCGAAAAATATCCGCGAAAGACAAGCCTCCTGCCGAACCTGCGTCAATAGGAGCGCCGACTTTCGACCGACCTTCGGTTAGCATCGCGCCCCGTGCAGTTGCCCGAAGGAACAAGACTTTGCTTATCGCGATCGTCGTTATTTTCATCATCGCTTATGCAGCGATAGCTGTAGAGCATCCCCTCAGAATCAATAAATCGGCTTCTGCACTGTTTGGAGCAGGACTCCTTTGGACCGTCTATGCCGTCTCGACGGGAGACCAGGAAAGGGTGGGGCACGAGCTGAATGAGACCGTCGCCGTCACTGCGCGGATTCTGTTTTTCTTGATGGGCGCGATGACAATTGTCGAAGTGATAGACGCGCACGACGGATTTGACCTGATCACGTCGAAGCTTCGCACCAAGAAGCTTGCGACGTTGATGTGGCTGATCTGCCTGCTGACCTTCTTCCTCAGCGCCGCGTTGGACAATCTCACGACGGCGATTGTAATGGTGTCCCTCATCAGGAAACTGCTGGATCGACAGGAAGACCGGCTGCTCTTCGCCTCGATGATCGTGATTTCTGCAAACGCGGGCGGCGCCTGGTCGCCAATTGGCGACGTCACAACCACCATGTTGTGGATTGGCGGACAAATCTCTGCGTTGGCAATCGTGAAGGCGCTGTTTGCCGCTTCCCTCGTCAATATGCTCGTTCCACTCCTTGTGGTGAGCTATCAGCTTCGAGGTCGTGCTTTTGAAGGAGCGGCAAATAACATAGACGCTTCCGACAAGGCCTTTGAGCGCAACTTGATGTTCTGGCTCGGTGTCGGCATCCTGGTTCTCGTTCCCGCTTTCAAGGCGGTGACTCATTTGCCGCCATTCATGGGGATACTGTTCGGCCTCGGGATTTTGTGGATCGTCGGAGAGGTAATACACCGGGAAAAGCAGCCGGAGACAAAGAAGCATCTGACAGTTGCCCATGCCCTAACTCAAATCGATATGAGTTCAATTATCTTTTTTCTCGGCATCCTGTTGGCGGTCGCCACGCTGGAGCATACCAGGATTCTGGCTATCATGGCTGGTTGGCTCGACCAAACTATCGGCAGCCAGGAGTTGATCGTCATCATTCTGGGGCTGGTCAGCGCGATCGTCGACAATGTGCCGCTCGTTGCCGCCTCCATGGGCATGTACAGCCTGACCCAGTATCCGACCGACAGTTTCCTGTGGGAGTTCATCGCTTATTGCGCCGGCACCGGCGGATCGATCCTGATCATCGGTTCGGCCGCGGGTGTTGCCGCGATGGGCCTGGAGAAAATTCACTTCTTCTGGTATGTACGGCGCATCAGCGGTCTTGCCCTGCTCGGCTACTTCGCAGGCGCCGCCGCCTATATCATTCAGTACAGGCTGTTTCACTGATGAAGCCATATTCGCAGGAGCAGCGTTCGCAATCGCATTGAACGGGATAGCGCGCGAAGCGAAAGCGCCGAACGATTTTGTGCGCCACTTCAGCCGTGGCGCATTTATGCGCGATCTCAATAGAGCGATGGAAGACCCGCCTCCGGAACAAGTCGCCCGATCGTAAAACCCCGGGGCATTCTGCCCCGGGGTTTCGCCTGTTCAGGCAATGATGACGAAATCAGCTCTGCGAGTGACGGGCCATGAAGCTGTCGTAGCCGACCTCGGCGACCTGGAACCAGGAATAGCCGGCATTCGAGAACGAGCTCAGCGATTCATAGACCTTCTTGAAGTCCGCATTGGTGGCCGACACTTCGGCGTGAAGTTCCTTCGCCGCCTTGAAGGAAGCCTCCATCACCGGCGCCGGGAACGGACGCAGCTTGGCGCCTGCCGCCAGCAACCGACGCAAAGCGGGCGGGTTAGCCAGATCGTATTTCGCCATCATCCAGTTGTTGGCGTAGTGGCCGGCCTGCTCGAGGATGGCCTGATAGTATTTCGGCAACGCGTTCCACTTGTCGAGGTTGACGAACGCCAGCAGCATCGGGCCGCCTTCCCACCAGCCGGGATAGTAGTAGTTCTGGGCGACCTTGACGAAGCCGAGCTTCTCGTCGTCGTAGGGACCCACCCACTCCGCCGCATCGATGGTGCCTTTTTCAAGCGCGGGGTAGATGTCGCCGCCGGCAATCTGCTGCGGCACCGCGCCCATCTTCTGCAACACGCGCCCCGCAAAGCCGCCGATGCGGAACTTGAGGCCCTTGAGATCGTCGACGGTATTGATCTCCTTGCGGAACCAGCCGCCCATCTGGCAACCGGTGTTGCCGGCCAGCAGCGACATGCAATTGTACTTCTTGTAGAACTCGTTGAGGATTTCCTTGCCGCCGCCGAGCATGTACCAGGCTTGGTTGATGCGCATGTTGGGGCCGAATGGCACCGACGAGCCGAAGGTGAAGGTCGGGTCCTTGCCGAAATAATAATACGACGCGGAATGGCCGATCTCGACGGTTCCGTTCTGCACGGCGTCCAGCACCTGCAGGCCGGGCACGATCTCGCCCGCCGCGAACGGCTGGATCTGAAACTTGTTGTCGGTGGCTTCGGCGACGAACTTGGTCATCATGTCGGCGCCGCCGTAGAGCGTGTCCAGCGACTTCGGCCAGCTGGTCGGCATCCGCCACTTGATCTCCGGCATCGATTGCGCAATCGCCGGTGCAGCCATCGTCGCCGCGCCCGCCACGCCGCCAATTCCAGCGACTTTGATAAAATCTCTTCGCTTCATCTAGTTTCCTTCCAATGGGATGTGTCGCGGGTTCTTTCCCGGCTGGCCTTCTTGTTGAGGCTTGCGGCAGCATGGAACATCCAGTTTCGGATTTCCACGCCCATCTACCCCCCGCAACGCAAAAAACCCGGCCTCCTTGCGGAGGCCGGGTTCTCTGTCATGCTACTAAAGGTCTAGATCAGCCGCGGGTACGCGAGCGGATCATGAAGGTGTCGAAGGTGTATTCGGCAACCTGCCACCACAGATACTGGTCGGAACGGTAGGCCTGCATCGCATCGATCGACTTCTTGAAGTCGGCGTTCTTGGCGGAAAGTTCGCCCCACAATTCGTTGGTTGCCTTCAGGCAGGCTTCCAGCACTTCGTTGGTGAACGGACGCAGTTGCGTGCCACCGGCTACCAGACGCTTCAACGCCGACGGGTTCTGCATGTCGTAGCGCGCCTGCATCCAGCTGTTGGCGTTCGCGGTCGCGTTGGTGAGAATCGCCTGGTAGTTCTTCGGCAGCGAGTTCCACTTTTCGAGATTGGCGAAGGCGTGAACCGTCGGACCGCCTTCCCAGAAGCCCGGGTAGTAGTAGTACTTGGCGACCTTGGCGAAGCCGAGCTTTTCATCGTCATAGGGACCGACCCACTCGGCCGCATCGATGGTGCCCTTTTCAAGCGCCGGGTAGATGTCGCCACCGCCGAGCTGCTGCGGCACGACGCCGACCTTCTGCAGCACCTGACCGGCGATGCCGCCGATGCGCATCTTGAGGCCCGAGAGATCGGCGGTGGTCTTGATCTCCTTGCGGAACCAGCCGCCCATCTGGGTGCCGGTGTTGCCGCAGGGGAAGCCGATCACGCCGAACTTCTTGAAGAACTCGTTGCCGAGCTCCATGCCGCCGCCCTGGTACCACCAGGAGTTCTGCTGGCGCGCGTTGAGGCCGAACGGGACCGACGCGTAGATCGAAAAGGTCGGGTCCTTGCCGACATAGTAATAGGAGACGGTGTGGCACATTTCGACGGTGCCGTTCGAGGTGGTGTCGAGCGCCTGCAGAGCGGGGGCCAGTTCGCCCGCGGCGAAGACCTGGATCTGGAATTTGTTGTCGGTCATTTCGGCGACGTATTTCGACAGCTGCTCGGCGCCGCCATAGATGGTGTCGAGCGACTTCGGGAAGCTCGACGTCAGCCGCCACTTAATTTCGGGCGACGACTGCGCGATCGCCGGCGAGGCAACGGCTGTCGCGGCAGCACCGGCCGCTGAAACCTTCAAAAAATCACGACGCTTCATTCAGTCTCTCCTTAAGGGGCGTTTCCCATATTCTTCAAGCGTTCCTCCGGCGGGGCGAATCCACATATTCCGGGGCGCTCTGGCCGCGGCTTTAACACGGAATTTGACGGTTCGAATACGCGACAAAGGCATGACTGCACTGATTAAACGAAAGTCGCATGCAGCCTGCCCTAAGGCGATTCAGGCCGGAAACCGCAGCCTCAGGCCGCCGCGATGGCGCCCTTGAGCTGATCGCGGACCAGGGCGCCGATGGCGCGATAAATCGCCGCGTGCGGGCCATCAGGTTCGCTGGCGACCACCGGATTACCAGCGTCCGAAGAGGTCCGGATCGACATGTGCAGCGGTATTTCGCCGAGGAACGGCACGCCCAGCCGCTCCGCTTCAAGCCGCGCGCCGCCGTGACCGAATATGTCCGACCGCGTGCCGCATTCCGGGCACTGGAAATAGCTCATGTTCTCGACAATGCCGAGCACGGGCACGTTGACCTTCCTGAACATGGCCAGTCCCCGCCGCGCGTCGATCAGGGAAAGATCCTGCGGGGTCGAGATGATCACCGCACCCTTAAGCGGCACGTTCTGCGCCAGTGTCAGTTGCGCGTCGCCGGTGCCCGGCGGCATGTCGACGACGAGAATATCGAGCGTGCCCCAGGCGACATCGCGCAGCATCTGGGTGATCGCCGACATCACCATCGGCCCGCGCCAGATCATCGCGGTGTCTTCCTCGACCAGAAAACCGATCGACATGATGGAAAGGCCGAAGCGCTTGATCGGGATCATCTTGCGATCGCCGTTGAGCTCGGGCTTTTCGTGAATGCCGGTCAGCCGCGGCACCGAAGGACCGTAGATGTCCGCATCCAGCAGGCCGACCCTTAAGCCGAGATCACGCAAGCCGAGCGCGAGGTTGAGCGCGGTGGTCGATTTGCCGACCCCGCCCTTGCCCGACGCCACCGCGATCACGGCCGCGACGCCCGGGATTTCCGACTGTTTCGACATCGGCGACGCCGGACTTTGCGGCGGCTTGTGTGCCGCGACCGGCTGCACGCCATGCGAATGGGAATGCGCATGGCGGTGCGGGGCGGGTTGAGCCGGCGGGGCCGCCGACCCGGACCCTGCCCTGCGTTCGGCCGTCAGCGCGATCATCGCGGTGCTGACGCCGGGGATCGCACGGACCGCGGCTTCCGCCTGCGCGCGCACGCTTTCCCAGGCACGCGCTTCCGCGGCGTCGACATTGATCGAGAAGAACACCTTGCCGTCGCCGACCGTGATCGCCGACAGCACGTTGGCGTTGGTCAGGGGGACGCCGCGCGGCGACGCCACCCTGGCGAGGGATTCCAGAACCTGCTGCTGTGTAACGCTCACGCACATCTCCTGAGCCCTGATGTTCCGATTCAGAACCGGGCCCTACCGTCTTGTTTTGACTCATTTTCCCGAGCGAATTCTTTACGTGAACCGGGTCCACCCCGGATCACGTCATTCGCGAAACCGCGTCGGCTTCAGATGCGACAGATAGGACGTAACCGCCCAAAAGGCTACCTCGCCCCGATGTCTTCCCGAGTCTCGGCGGGCGCTGCGACACCCCCCTCCTTGGCGGCCTCGTAGTTCAACTCGATCATGACGCCGTTGGGATCGTCGACGAAGATCTGCCAGAGCTCGCCGCCCGGAACCTGCCGGGAGTCATATTTCATGCTCTTGGATTCCAGCCGCTTCTTCATGCCGTCAAACCCGGAGCTGGCAAAGGCAACGTGATGGACGACACCGGAATCCGGCTTCTGCGCCTCATCGGTTTTGGAAATATCGACCACATGCACCACGGCCTTGCCCTCGCTGTACATCCAGGCCCCTGGAAACGCGAAATTCGGTCGGGGGCCCTTTTCCAGCCCCATCACGTCCTCGTAGAACCGGACCGTATCGGCAAGATTCCGGGTCCGTATGTTGAAATGGTCGAGCACGCCGACGCTGACGCCCATGTGATGTCACTCCCTTTTTTGTGAAGTTCTTTTGACCTGCTGACCCTAGCACAAAACCGGTCCTTGCCGCCAAGGAATGCCCTTGCCAAACGCCCTTGCAAACGAAGCCGTTGCCCTTCGGGCCGCAGGGTTTATGGTGCGCTCCCGCCCCCAGAGCCCCAATCCGGCTCTCGAAAACGCTATAGAACACCGTCCGGCCAGTTCAATGTCCGGCCAAACCCCCAAGGTAAGACAAGGTAGCACACATGGCTAAAGTCGCTTTTCTCGGTCTCGGCGTCATGGGTTTCCCGATGGCGGGCCATCTGGTGAAAAAGGGCGGCCACGAGGTCACCGTCTACAACCGCACCGCGGCCAAGGCGAAGGAATGGACCGACAAGTTCGGCGGCAAGACAGCGGCAACGCCGAAGGCCGCCGCCGAGGGCCAGGACTTCGTGATGTGCTGCGTCGGCAACGACAATGATTTGCGCGCCGTCACCATCGGCGCCGACGGCGCCTTCGCCGGCATGAAGAAGGGTGCCACCTTCGTCGACCACACTACGGCATCGGCCGAGGTCGCACGCGAACTCAATGCCGCTGCCGATAAGGCCGGCTTCAAGTTCATCGACGCACCGGTGTCGGGCGGACAGGCCGGCGCCGAGAACGGCGTGCTCACCGTGATGTGCGGCGGCAAGGAAGACGCCTATGCCGGCGCCGAGCCCGTGATCGCGGCCTATGCGCGGATGTGCAAGCTGCTCGGACCGGCAGGAAGCGGCCAGCTGACCAAGATGGTCAACCAGATCTGCATCGCAGGCCTGGTTCAGGGCCTCTCGGAAGGCATTCACTTCGCCAAGAAATCCGGCCTCGACGTCGCCGCCGTGATCGAGACCATCTCGAAGGGCGCCGCGCAGTCCTGGCAGATGGAGAACCGCTACAAGACCATGAACGACGGCAAGTTCGACTTCGGTTTTGCCGTCGAATGGATGCGCAAGGATCTCTCGATCTGCCTCGCCGAATCCCGCCGCAACGGTGCCAGCCTGCCGGTGACCGCTTTGGTCGATCAGTTCTATTCGGAAGTCGAGAAGATGGGCGGCAAGCGCTGGGATACGTCGAGCCTGCTGGCAAGGTTGCAGCGCTGAGGCGTTCACCTCTCCCCGCTTGCGGCCGCTTGCGGGGAGAGGTCGGATTGCCTCGGCGATGCGAAGCATCGTCCGGTGCAATCCGGGTGAAGGGGTACAGGTCTAACAACTATCACCGGGGTCGCGGATAGAAGTGCCCCTCACCCCAACCCTCTACGAGCGAGCTTCGCTCGTCTCGACCCCGCAAGAGCGGGGCGAGGGAGAAGTAAAGCGTCGCGAAACGCCTCATCCGTCCCCACGCCCCAAACGTTAATTTAACCTCCCGTTAACGGGATTCTTTAGCCCTTTAAGGTAAGGGTTAATGATTTCGCGCCACAGATAGACAATGCAAAAGCCCGTGCCGTTCGCGGGCAGGATTTGTGTTGTTTGATGAGTAAACCCGCAGAAAAGCCCGAAGTCGTGCAGCTTCCGGCCGAACCGCCGATCGCAGCACCGGTCAACAGCCGGCGCGCCGCGGCGCTGCGGGTGCGTGAGGCCCGCGATCGGTTAACGTCGACCTCGGGAACCCGCCCGGCTTTCGACACCGAGTTGCTCCGGCAATACGCCCAGACCCGGGTATCGGCGTCGTATGTCGTGATGTTGCTGGTGGTTGCCACCGGCGTGCTGTTCGGCCTCTGGATGCAGCCGTTGTGGTCGGCGGCCTGGACCGTCGGCATGCTCTGCATCCATGCCGCGATCATCCGCAACTGCGGCAAATTTCTCGACGAAAAACCCTCGCTCGCCGCCACCCGCAAATGGCGCACCCGCTTCGTGCTGCTCGACCTGCTCTACGGCCTGTGCTGGACCGCGATCCTGATCCACCCCGCCGGCCTCGACGTCGTCTCCAACACGCTGATGATGTTCTTGATGCTGCTGGTGATCGCGGTGTCGAGCATGCTGGCGGCCAGCCTGCCGATCGCCGCACTCGCGGCGACCGCGCCGGTGACGGCGGCGATCGCGCTCAATTTCGTACTGAGCGGCACTTACGACAATTACGCGCTGGCGCTGCTCGCAATCGCTGCCGAAGGTTATTTCGCGCTGCTGGCGCACCGGCTGCACTCGACGACGCTGGCGACGCTGGAAGCGCGCGCCGAAAAGGACGCGCTGATCGGCGAACTCGAACAGGCCAAGGCAATCTCCGACGAGGCGCGGCACCGCGCCGAATCCGCCAACGTCGCCAAATCGCGCTTTCTGGCGCAGATGAGCCACGAGCTGCGCACGCCGCTGAATGCGATCCTCGGATTCTCCGAGGTGATGAAGAGCGAGATTTTCGGTCCGCATACGGTGCCGGTCTACAAGGAATATTCCGCCGACATCCACAATTCCGGCGTCCATCTTCTCAACCTGATCAACGAAATCCTCGATTTGTCGCGCATCGAGGCCGGCCGCTACGAGCTGAACGAGGAAGCGGTATCGCTGGCGCATGTCGTCGCCGACTGCCATCATCTGCTGAAATTGCGCGCCACCAGCCGCGGCATCAGCATCCACGAAGTGTTCGAGCAGGGAATGCCGAAGATCTGGGGCGACGAACGCGCCACGCGCCAGATCGTGCTCAACCTGTTGTCGAACTCGATCAAGTTCACCCCGCAAGGCGGCGAGATCTGGCTCAAGGTCGGCTGGACCGCATCCGGCGGCCAGTATCTCAGCGTCAAGGATACCGGCTCCGGGATTGCCGAGGACGAGATCCCGATCGTGCTGGCCTCGTTCGGGCAAGGCTCCAACTCGATCAAGTCGGCCGAGCAAGGCGCCGGCCTCGGCCTGCCGATCGCCAAAAGCCTGATCGACATGCACGGCGGCACCTTCACGCTGAAGTCGAAGCTGCGGATCGGCACCGAAGTGATCGTCACCTTCCCGCCGGAGCGGGTGATGTCGGCGCTGGCGCCGATGACCGAAGAGGCCCCGCCCTTGCAGCCGGAAACCACAACCACCGCGTCCGCCGACGACAAACGTCGGGCGCGCCATAAACCGATCATGAGCGCAGGAACCGGATTGTAACGGGAGCTTGCGCTCGCGATCGAACCATTTCACACTTCCACGATGAGCAAAGAAACGCCGTGTATCGCAGTCTGCATGATGGATCCCAGAACCAAGCTCTGCTTCGGCTGCGGACGAACGCTTCCGGAGATCGCGCGCTGGCACAAGATGGAGCGCGCGGAGCGGCTGGCCGTGATGGCGGGGCTGGCGTCACGCATGGCGGACGCCGGTCTGGCGCCGATGGCGCCGCAGACCACAGCCGATTGATTGAAGGCCGATTGATCGACCGGGGAATCGGCGGAGGTGTGCCGTGAGCCGCATCCTGCTCATACTGTCGATGCTCGCCGCCACCGCCGGCGCGGTCATTTTCTATGGCTATCCCGACCAGATCGCGCGCGCCAGCGAACGGGTCTCTCATATGCTGGGACGCAGCCCCGTGAAACCGGTGCCCGCGGTGGAGATTGCCCGCGGCCAGGCCGGCGAGTTCGCGCTCAACGTCAAGATCAACGGCGTCAAGGCGCCGATGGTGATCGACACCGGTGCAACCTCGGTGGTGCTGACCTGGGAAACCGCCAAGGCGATCGGGCTGCCGCTGGAAATGCTGGAATACGATGTCGACGTCGAAACCGCCGGCGGTCACACCAAGGCGGCGCGGCTGACGCTGGATCGCCTTTCGGTCGGCCATCTCGTCGAGAAATCAATTCCGGCGCTGGTGGTGCCGCGCGGGCAGATGAAGACCAACCTGCTCGGCATGAGCTTTCTCGACCGGCTGGAAAGCTGGGGCGTGCAGGCCGACCGGCTGAAGTTGCACGGCTATCCCGACGTCACCGGCAGCATCGACAAGGCAAGCAGCAACGGCTCAGGCCGCCATCGACGCCGCCGCGCCGCCGTCAACTAGTGCGATCGCATCAACCAGCACATTGACGCCGGCCCCTGCCTTGACGCCGTTTTCAGCCAGGTGACGGCGGAACGCGCGGGCGCCGGGCACACCGTGGAAGGCCCCCACGAAATGCCGCGTCATCGAATGCAGCCGTGTGCCATGCGCGAGCTGGTCTTCGATGTAAGGCAGCATCGCGGTGAAAACGTCCTTCATGGTCGCGTACGGCGCCACCTCGCCGAACAATTCCGGATCGACGGCAAGCAATCGCCACGGCTCCTGGTAGGCCGCACGCCCCAGCATCACGCCGTCGACATGCGTGAGATGCTCTTTGGCTTCGGCGATGCTGGCGATGCCGCCGTTGATGATGATGGGCACGTCAGGCAATGCCGCCTTCAACCGGTAGACCCGGTCATAACAAAGCGGCGGGATGTCGCGGTTTTCCTTTGGCGACAATCCGTTGAGCCAGGCCTTGCGGGCATGCACGATCAACGCGTCCGAACCTGCCGCGATCACGCCGCGCGCCAACACGTCGAGGGCTACTTCCGGATCCTGGTCGTCGATGCCGATCCGGCATTTGACGGTGACGGGAATTTTCACCGCGCGCTTCATTGCGGCGACGCCTTCGGCCACGAGTTGAGGCTCCGCCATCAGGCAGGCGCCGAAGCGGCCGTCCTTGACCCGGTCGGACGGACAGCCGACGTTGAGATTGATTTCGTCGTAGCCGAAATCCTCACCGATCTTCGCTGCGGTCGCGAGCGCGTCAGGATCCGACCCGCCGAGTTGCAGCGCCACGGGATGCTCGCTGGCATCGAAGCCAAGCAGCCGCTGGCGGTCGCCATGGATGATGGCGCCGGTCGTCAGCATCTCCGTGTAAAGCCGCGCCCGTCGCGTCATCAGACGATGGAAGACGCGGCAATGCCGGTCGGTCCAGTCCATCATAGGGGCCACGGCAAATCTATGTAATTGATTTATCTGCATTTTTCGAGTACATTCAAGTCGTTAGGTCGCGTCGTGTGCACTCTATTCTACGCCATGGCGCGACGTTTTTTCCGGCTTTTCGACGCCTCAGTGCAC
>JBBRSX010000160.1:0-14517 GCA_038244925.1 Hyphomicrobiales bacterium
ACCTTCCCGCAGTCGCGGTCGGTGACGATCGCGCGGGTCGAGATCAGGAAGGGATCGTGATGGCTCGATCTTCGCGTTCGCACCGTTCGGGTCGCAAACGCCAGCGTGCGGTCACACCCTCGTTCGAACCGCGCGCGCTGGCGCTGCCGGGCTTTCTCGCCGCCGCGATCGTCTTTGGCGGCGCAACCTCCGCAGGGGTCATTCCCAATCTGCTGCTTCAGTTTGCCGGGGCGGGGCTGCTCTTCTATGCGGCGCTGCGGCCGTTGCAACGCGCTACGACGCCCGCCGAGCGCATGCTCATCTGGCTTGGCGTGGCGTTCGTGGTTGTGGCCCTGATCCAGCTCATTCCGCTGCCGTCGAGCCTGTGGGCAACGCTGCCGGGTCATGCGCAGCTGGCGCACGGCTTCACCCTGGTGGGCGCGGGCGTGCCGTCGTTGCCGCTGTCGCTCGATCCTGCTGCAACGATCACCAGCCTGCTGAGCGTTGTCGTGGCAGCCGGGATGTTCGTGCTCGTGACGCGCGCCGACGATCGCAGCCTGGCCGCCTTTGCGCTGGTATTGGCGGTGATGGCGGCGCTGTCGGTCGTGATCGGCCTGGTTCAGCTGGTCAACGGCGATACGTCGCCGCTTTATCTCTATACCAACACCAATCGCGGTCAGCCGGTCGGCTTTTTCGCGAACAGCAACCATCTCGCGACGTTGGTGCTGACCGCCTTGCCGTTCCTGGCGGCGCTGGTCGCGACGGTGCGAGCTCGCGATGATCGGGTCGAAGGATGGGCGGCCGACACGATCATGCTCGGGTCGCTGGGCGTGCTGCTGCTGCTCGGCGTGGTCGTCGATGGCTCGATCGCCGGGCTTGGCCTGTTACTGCCGACCTTGCTCGGTTCCTATTTTCTGGTGCGGCGCGGGCGCGACAGCCGCATTCTGCTGATCGGCGCGCTGGTCGCGCTGCTGCTGGTCGGTGTGTTTGTGGCGCTGTCGTTCAACAGCCCGATCCTGGCTGGTTACGCCAAGACCTCGCTCGATGCCGGGCCGACCTCACGGCTGGGTTTTTACCAGCATACCATCGCCGCGATCGGCAGTTTCTTCCCCTTCGGCACGGGGCTTGGCAGTTTTATCTCTGTATTCCCGGCGTTCGAGGATCCGCACGCCGTCGATGCGATCTTCGTCAACCACGCCCATAACGACTATCTCGAGTTCGTCCTCGAACTCGGGCTGCCCGGCGCGATCCTGATCGTGGCATTCCTTGGCTGGTGGATTTGGCGTACGGTGGCGATCTGGCGCGATGCCGACAGCGGTTTGTTGCCGCGGGCGGCGACGATCAGTTCCGCGGTGATCCTGGCGCACAGCCTGGTCGACTATCCGGCGCGCACCGGCGCGATCCTCGCCGTGATGGTTGCATGCTGCGCGATCATGGCGCGGCCGGGGCGGATTCCACCGCCACCGCCCCTGGCCAATGAGGACGCGGCACCGGCACGCCATCTCGCGGCGTGACGCGGATAATCTGAATGCTGTATCGCGGCGCAGCATGCGCCGCTATGCAGCGGCCGCTTCCAGCGGAGCTGGCAATATTTTCGAGGGGTTTTTGTGACCAAGACGGCGCTCATTACCGGCATTACGGGTCAGGACGGCGCCTATCTCGCCGAACTGTTGCTCGCCAAGGGCTATATGGTTCATGGCATCAAGCGCCGCTCGTCGTCGTTCAATACCGGGCGGATCGACCATCTCTATGAGGATCCGCACGAAAAGGGCGTGAAGCTCAAGCTGCATCATGGCGACATGACGGATTCGACCAACCTGATCCGCATCGTCCAGGAGACCCAGCCCGACGAGATCTACAATCTCGCCGCGATGAGCCATGTCCAGGTAAGCTTCGAGACGCCGGAATATACCGCCAACGCCGACGGCATCGGCACGTTGCGCCTGCTTGAGGCGATCCGCCTGCTCGGTATGACCGACAAGGTCCGCTTCTATCAGGCTTCGACGTCGGAGCTGTATGGCTGGGTCCGCGAAATTCCGCAGAGCGAGACGACGCCCTTCTACCCGCGCTCGCCTTACGCCGCCGCCAAGCTCTACGCCTACTGGATCACGGTGAACTATCGTGAGGGCTATGGCATGCACGCTTCGAACGGTATCCTGTTCAACCATGAGAGCCCGCTGCGCGGCGAGACCTTCGTAACGCGCAAGATTACCCGCGCCGTCGCGGCGATCACACTCGGGCTGCAGGACACGCTTTATTTGGGCAATATGGATGCGAAGCGCGACTGGGGCCATGCGCGCGACTATGTCGAGGGCATGTGGCGCATCCTGCAACAGGAAACGCCCGACGATTATGTGCTGGCGACGGGCGAGACCCGCACCGTGCGTGAATTCGTCGAGCTTGCGTTCGGCGAGGTCGATATCGAGATCGCCTGGGCGGGTAATGGCGTCGACGAGATCGGCAGTTGCGCGAAGACCGGGCGCGAACTGGTCAAGGTTGATCCGCGGTATTTCCGTCCGACCGAGGTCGACATCCTGATCGGCAACCCGGCAAAGGCGAAGGAAAAACTCGGCTGGACGGCAACCGTGAAGCTGCCGGAACTGGTAGCCGAAATGGTCCGTTCCGACGTCGAGACGATGAAGCGTGAAGGAAAGACAGGCTCTTGAGCGACGCGATGTTCGATCTGGGCGGAAAACGCGTGTTCGTTGCCGGCCATCGCGGGATGGTGGGGAGCGCGCTGGTGCGCCGGCTGGCGAGCGAAGGCTGTACCCTGGTAAGCGCGGGCCGATCGGAGATGGACCTGCGTCGCCAGGACCAGGTCGAAGCGTGGTTCGCCGCCAACAAGCCCGACGTGGTTTTCCTTGCCGCGGCGCGTGTCGGGGGGATTTGGGCGAACAGTCATTTTCCCGGCGAGTTCATCTACGAGAACATGATGATCGAGGCCAATGTCATCGAGGCGGCGCGGCGCAACGACGTGCGCAAGCTGCTGTTTCTCGGCTCGGCCTGCATCTATCCAAGGGACGCGGCGCAGCCGATCCCGGAAAGCGCATTGCTCTCGGGGCCGCTCGAGCCGACCAATGAATGGTACGCCGTCGCCAAGATCGCCGGGATAAAGCTCGCGCAAGGCTATCGCCAGCAATATGGTTGCGACTTCATCTCGGCCCAGCCGACCAATCTTTACGGCACGGGTGACAATTTCGATCTGCAGCAGAGTCACGTCATTCCGGCGCTCATTCGCAAGGCGCACACCGCCAAGCTGGCCGGGGACGCCACAATGCCGATATGGGGCTCGGGCACGCCGCAGCGCGAATTCCTCCATGTCGATGATCTCGCCGACGCGCTGGTGTTTCTGGCAAAGCATTATTCAGACCCGGAAATCGTCAACGTCGGCAGCGGCGAGGAGGTGACGATCCGCCAGCTTGCCGAGGCGGTCAATCGTGTCGTCGGATTCGAAGGCGACCTGGTATTCGATGCGAGCAAGCCCGATGGGGTGATGCGCAAGCTGGTCGATGTGAGCAAGATCAATGCGCTGGGCTGGCGCCATCGTTATGGCCTCGCAGAGGGGTTGGCGGGAACCTATCGTTGGTTCCTCGACCATCATGACGATGCGCGCGGTCTCGGCAGCTGAAAGGGAAAATCATGGCGCGGACGTATAGCAGCCGGAAGCGGATTCTGGTGACCGGCGGGGCGGGCTTCGTCGGCTCGCATCTGTGTGATCGCCTGCTCGATGCCGGGCATGAGGTCATCTGCCTCGACAACATGTACACTGGCACCAAGCGCAACATCGACCATCTTCACGCCAATCCGCGCTTCGAGTTCATGCGCCACGACGTGTGCTTCCCGGTCTATGTCGAGGTCGACGAAATCTACAATCTCGCTTGCCCGGCCTCGCCCGTGCATTATCAACATGATCCCGTTCAGACGACCAAGACCTGCGTGCACGGCGCGATCAACATGCTCGGCCTGGCCAAGCGACTACGCTGCCGCATTCTCCAGGCATCGACCAGCGAGGTCTATGGCGACCCCAGCGTTCACCCGCAGACCGAGGATTATTGGGGCCATGTCAACCCGATCGGCATCCGCTCCTGCTATGACGAGGGCAAGCGCTGCGCCGAGACCTTGTTCTTCGACTATCATCGGCAGCATGGCATAGAGATAAAGGTCGCACGGATCTTCAATACCTATGGACCGCGGATGCACCCGGCGGACGGACGTGTCGTATCGAACTTTGTCGTTCAGGCTTTGAAGGGCGAGCCGATCACGATTTTCGGTGATGGCCAGCAGACGCGCAGCTTTTGCTACGTCGACGACCTGGTCGACGGGCTGATCCGGCTGATGGAGAGCCCGGCCGAGGTCACCGGGCCGGTCAATATCGGCAACCCCAACGAGTTCTCGATGCGCGAACTGGCCGAAGCCGTCCTGGCGCAGGTTGATACGGCCTCGCAGTTGACCACGCTGCCGCTGCCGGCGGACGATCCCAAGCAACGCCAGCCGAATATCGCCATCGCCCGAGAGAAGCTCGGCTGGGAACCGAAAGTCCAGTTGCGCGAGGGCCTGACCAAGACGATCGCCTATTTCCGCGCGCTGGTCGAACAGGGCGTCGCCTGAGCCATGGCGTCTCGGCGCGTTTCGGTGATCATTCCCAACTACAATCGTGTCGGCCTGATCGGTGCGACAATCGAATCGATGGAGCGACAGTCACTTGCTCCCCATGAAATCATCGTCGTTGACGACGGTTCTACCGATGATTCGGTGGCCTATCTGCGATCGCTCGGTGATCGGATCGTTCTGGTTGAGCAGGCCAATGCCGGGCCGGGCGCCGCGCGCAATGCTGGGCTCGCGCGCGCGACAGGCGATTATATCCAGTTCTTCGATAGCGACGACCTTTGCACGCCGGACAAGATCGAACGTCAGGTAGCGGCGCTGGAGGAGACCGGAGCTGATATCGCCTATGGGCCGTGGGCGCATATGTGGATCGGTGAAGGCACAGCGGTCTATGACACCCTGATCGCGCAACAGGGGCGATTGCGCGGCGACCCGCTGTCGGCTGTATTGTCGGGCTGGACGTGCCTCATTCCCTGTTGCGTGATGCGGCGCGCGGCGATCGACCGTGTCGGAGGTTATCCTACGGACGTCCGCACGACCGAGGACCTCGAACTGGTCGTACGGGCTCTGCTGGCAGGCCTGACGATCGTTCATGCCCCGCAGGGCATGGCGTTGATACGCCAACATCATGAAAATCAGATCAGCAACGCCCCCAGCGGCCACGAGCGGCGCCTTCACGACCGGGCGCGCTATGTTGAAACGGTAGACGCTCTCCTCGCAACGGCGCGCCCCCGCATAGGTTGGCGGGCGCGCTACTCCTGGATGCTTACTCGGTGGTCAGCCAAGCGAGCTGTTTCGCCGGATCGGGCTTTCTACGATCCGTTGATGGCGCTCGCTGTACGGACCCGTCAATCCGCTGCCGGTGTTCGCGAACGGCTGACGGGAACGAGGCGTTCACGCTATTTTGCCTCTGGGCCGATCGCACCCGAGCAGATTGCGGGAATTCGGGCTCTCGGGCTTGAGCCGGTACGACACTAACGCCGTGCGAGACGAACGAGCGGCGATCCGCTATCGCACAAGGCGAACGGCGAGATTCGGCAAGAGTTTTTTGAACCGGGGAGTGAAATGAAGCGTACGAAGTGCATGAATTGCGGTGAGGAATCGCTCCACGAGTTCATCGACCTGGGTGACCAGCCCAATGGCAACAGTTTTCTCTATGCCGATGAGCTCGACCAGGAGGTCAGCTTCTCGCTGGCGATGATGGTGTGCGACAATTGCTGGCAGGTGCAGATCAGCGAATTTCCGTCGCAGGAAGTGCTGTTCAACGACCATGCCTACATCACCGGGCGGAACGCGCCGGTGGTGGCGCATTTCAAGAAGCTCGCGCCGCACATCATCGACAAGATCGGTCTCAAGGAGAATGATCTCGTCATCGACGTCGGCTGCAACGACGGCACCTTCCTCAAGGCCTTTGCCAGCCAGGGTATGCGCGTGCTCGGCGTCGATCCGTCGGAGCGCACCGGACTGCTCGCGCGCGAACAGGGCGTCACGGTGTTCCGCCAGTTCTGGTGCCACGAGACCGGCAAGTCGCTCAAGCAACTGGGCGTGAAGCCCAACGCGATCACCGCGACGGCGGTGTTCTATCATGTGCCCGACCTGCACGATTTCGTCGCCGGCCTCGCCGAGGTGATGGGGCCGGATACGGTGTTCGTGGTGCAGGGCGTCAATTGCCTCGACCTGATCGAGCATAATGAGTTCGACCATTTTTATCACGAGCATAGCTGCATCCATGCCGTCGGTCCGCTGCGGCGGCTGTTCGCGGCGCATGGCCTGGCGATCCGCGACGTCGAATTCTCGCCAATCCACGGCGGCAGTTTCATCCTCTACGTTTACCGCGAAGAGAATCCGATCGCCGAGAGCCCGGCGGTCGCCGCGGCGGTTGCTGCCGAGGAGGCCGCCGGCCTGTTCAAGTTGCAGACTTATCAGGACTTCGCCGCGCGTGTACGCCACAATATGGCCGAACTGCGGACCTTGCTCGAAAAGCTCAAGGCGGAGGGCAAGACTGTTTATGGGCTGGGCGCGCCGGTCAAGGGTTCGACCGTGCTCAACTATGCCGATATCGGCCCCGACCTCGTCCAGGCGGTGACCGAGGTCAACGAGTTCAAGATCGGCCGCGTCACGCCGGGCACGCATATTCCTGTCATCGACGAAAACGCCGTCGACAAGCAGCCGGATTATTACCTCGTCCTGGCGTGGAACTTCCTCGATTTCCTGTTGAAGAAGAACGAAGCCTATCTGCAGGCGGGCGGGCGCTTCATCACGCCGGTACCCGAGGTGCAGATCCTTGGTCCGGGCGGCGTCCGCGAGGCGTGAGCGCGGGCATGAAGAACGTCATCGTCACCGGAGCGACGGGGTTCGTCGGGCAGACGCTGGTGCGTGAGATCGCCCGGCGCTTTCCAGACGCGAACATCATCGCGCTGGGCAGCAAGGCGGTCAATCTGGCCGACAAGGACGCGCTGTGGTCGTATCTCGAAAACCTGCAATGGACCTTCGAGTGCGACCACATCATCCACCTCGCCGCACTCTACAAGGCGGGGGACTGGCCGGTGTACCACCCGGCGACGCAGTTCCACGTCAACATGGCGATCAACATCAACATCCTCGAAGGGTGGCGACGTTTCTTTCCCAGCGCTAAGATGACGTCGATCGTGTCCTATTGCCTCTACCCTTCCACCGAGCATCCGCATCCCGAGAGCGAACTTTGGGGGCATGAGCCCGAGGATTATCTGTTCGCCTATGCCTTCACCAAGAAGGCGCTGCTGATCGGTCAGCGCGCCTACCGGCAGGAGCATGGCCTCAATTCGACCAGCGTTGTGCTGCCGACGGTCTATGGCGGCGGCGACAGCTTTGCCGAGAACAGCCATGTCGTGGGCGCGCTGGTCGGCAAGTTCGTGCGCGCCGCGCGGGCGGGCGCGCCGACCGTCGAGGTCTGGGGCACCGGCGAGCAGCAGCGCGAATTCCTGTTGGTCGAGGACGCGGCCGACGGGATCATCAAGGCGGCGCTCCATTCGACCGAGCCGGCGCTCAACCTCGGCATGGGCGACGCCTATGCGATTTCCGACATTGCCCATTGGATCAAGGACGCCGCCGGCTTCAAGGGCGAGATCGTCTACAACAACAGCAAGTTCGTAGGCGTGCGCAAGCGGATGCTCGACGTCACCAAAGTGCGCGAAGTGCTCGGCTGGACCGCTGAGACCTCGATTCGCGAAGGTCTCAGGAAGACCGTCGACTGGTATACGGACCATTTGGGACGAGCGAGCGCGCTGGGCGCGGTGTAGCGGCGAACGCTGCGCCACCGAGGGTCGTCGTATTCACACCGGCGGACCCTCGGCATGTAAATGGCCGGCGCTCTCGTCAGGAGTTGGCAAATGCGCGGGGATCAGATCGGGGTATTCCGCTTGATGGCCATATGGACCATGTGCGGCCCGAATTCATGCACATTCATCTGCCAGCGGGTTCCACCCCCGTCCTGGCCAGATGATGCGATCAGCGTGAAACCTAGCCTTTCATAGTGGTCCCGCACCATTTCGTTGCGCAGAGTGGGAACATAGGTACCGATCACCGACGAAGCACCGGCGGCTTCCGCGACTTGCATAATCTCGTTAAGTACTGCTTTCTCGACACCCCGCTCCAGTACCCGACAGGACATCAACCAAGTGTCGACTTCGACAATAGAATCATTAA
The DNA here is from genome assembly GCA_038244925.1 of Hyphomicrobiales bacterium. GTDB lineage: Bacteria > Pseudomonadota > Alphaproteobacteria > Rhizobiales > Xanthobacteraceae > Bradyrhizobium. Next base: position 8,269 of record JBBRSX010000160.1, read on the forward strand.
TTTTGAGGATAACGACACAGATCATGCCATTATCTCCAAATCCATCGGAGAGACGAAACTGTAGTCCGATGTAATTTTCAGATCGTTCTATCATCTTCAAGTCATCGTCCTGACGACGAATAGTTGTGAGGTTGAATTGATTCGACTTGTTGATCAACTGGACGATTCGGTTTCGTCCGATGTCGTCGAAACCGGAGATCGTCAGCGTCATATCGAGCGACTTCAGATATTCGTCGTAATCGCCAATTGTCTTGCGAATTTCCGCCCGACTGGCGTTGCCTTGATATGCTTCCGCGCGATTGAGATCGTCTTCGCTCAGACCGGCAAGCTCGAAATAGCCGCCTGCCGCGAGATATGTCGCATATAGCGCAGGGTCGTCGGGCAATTCCGGGACAGCTACTTCGGGAAATTGCTGCCGCACGCGCGCGCGCTCGGCGGGGTTGTCGTCCAGAAAGACGAGCGCGTCAGGATTGAGCGCGAGAGCGTCGGCGATAGTCTTGAGGTTGGTCGCCTTGTCGCTCCAGTTTGCCTGGAAGACAGCGAAATGCTCCTCTCGCAACAGCATCTCGGGATGTTCGCGGAACGGCGCGCGCGCTGTAGCGTCATCGTTCTTGGAGCAGACGCTCAGGACCACGCCGCGGCGACGCAGTTCGAGGATCTGGCGTTGCAGCGACAGAAATGCCTCGCCGACCGCGTCTCCTTGACCGATGTTGATTCCGCTAAGCCCGTCATCGCCGATCACGCCACCCCACAACGTGTTATCGAGATCGAGCACGAGGCCACGACGGCTCTTGCCGAATATTGGCGCAATGGTGGCGCACAAACGATCGGCGATGAAGGGGGCGAGCCCGATCGAAAATGGGCTCTTTGCAACGTGCATAGCAATGGGATCGCGCCAAAGAAGATTGCCGACTGTCGCGGCGATCGTTTCGAGATCCCACAGGACAAGACTCCGCGTTGCACTCAGACCCAAGATCTCGCGGTTGATATCTGCAAGGAAGCGCGCATAGCTGCCGATAATCGAGCGATCCATGCCGCTTGCGCTCGCTTCCGGTCGCGGGGGAATGGTCGCGATTACCAATGGACAGCCGAACCGATCCCGCAGCGACTCAACGGCGTGGTCGAGTTGGGCGATGCCCTCGGCTACCGCGTTGTCATGATCGCGCTTGTCCAAAAGCGCGCGTGGTTGCCGGAATGTCTCCGCATCGGGGATGAGCACGATGACATCGACATGCCCTTCGAATCCGGGATCCACAAATGCCGTTGTGGCGATCATGTTAAAGTGCACCGGCGCGACATCCACCTTCAAGCCGAAACGCGGCGCAGTCCCGGGAAGCGCGTCGGCGAGAAAATCGAGTGTTCCAGCGCCGATCAGGCCAACACGGACCGGCTGCAGTGCCGACAGCGTTGCTCCGCTCCTTTCGTGCGCTGCGATAGCCGCCTTGACGGCGCGTAATTGGGAGGTCGTCAGCTTGGCCGAGCAAACACCGCGCAGCAGCCTCCCGGTCGGGTCGTTTGCCAGCGCTTCTCGTAGCGACCGACTCCAGTTCTCGACCGCTTCCGGCAGCCAGAACAATGACGCCGGATCCGATTGAAACGACATAGAAAAAGCCCTCGACTTATTGAGATTGTTCGCCTGCGGCGCGTGGCTGTCACGCCGTGCGGTATAGCCTTAGCGATTGCCGGCAAAGGGTTTTGTTGCAGGTGCGAGTATGCTAGTGCCGCGCCATTCTGGTCAGGTGGACCGCAGGGTTGGAGATGAGTTGGTGGAGAATGCTGCAATTCTGGATAAAATTAGCGCAACTGCGGCGGAGCATTTCAACGATCCCGATCTGACGCTCACCTACGAAACAGTGGCCGCCGACGTAGCCGGTTGGGACTCGCTCGCCCATATCCAGTTCCTCATGGAAATCGAGAACGCATTCAAGATACGCTTCAAGTCGTCCGAGGTGAGCAGTTTCGCTAATGTCGGCGCGCTTGTTGAACGCATTCAGACAAAATTGAGCGCCTGACGCGGCACGAGGGAACGGGTAATGGAAGCGGATATTGAAGCCTGGAACGCGGTTCAGGCTCGCGGAGGGCTGTTGGCGAAATTGCTGGAGGCGATCCTTGCGCGCAGCCCCCTGCATCGCAACTTCCTTGAACGAGCGCTAGCCTATCTGACGGCGGAAGAGCGCGACCGCCTCGATGCCATCCTCTCCTATTTTGAGGATGCCGGGCGCTCGGTGGACTATATCGCCGACTGCTACATCACTGTCGTCGAGGATACACTCGCTGAACAGATGTACTTCATGCGTAACGATCAATACCGGAACTCGACCTACTTGCAAGTTGCCGATAGTGTCTATCACGACCGGTCTTACATGGATAAGTACATGTACGGCCTAATCGTCACCGCTTTTCTCTGGCCCAATCACGTGCAGATCGCCCGATTCTTTCATCAGAATCTGCCAACCGACAAACCAGGGCGCTATCTCGAAGTCGGGCCCGGCCACGGTTATTTCATGACAACCGCAGCTTCGTCGGGCGCGTTCGATAGCCTCATGGGGATCGATATCTCCGAGGCGAGCATCGAGCAGACCCGAGCGATCATGAATCGGTTCGCACCAGAGGCGGTAAGGCGATGCGAACTGGAGCGATGCGATTTTCTGGCAGCCGATGCGCTGGCGCCATGCAGTTATGACGCGATCGTGATGGGCGAAGTGTTGGAGCATGTGGAGCAGCCAGAGGCGTTTTTGAAAAGGATTCATGAACTCGCCAAGGACGACGCATTCATCTACGTGACCACCTGCGTGAACGCGCCTGCCATCGATCATATCTACCTGTGGCGCAGCACCGATGACCTCGAAGCGATGATCGAGCGTAGCGGTTTTCGCATTACGAAGGCGTTGCGGCTGCCTTATGAGGGCAAGACGCTGGAAGAAGCGCGCCGGATGCGACTGTCGATCAACGTGGCTTATCTTCTCGAGAAAATGCCCTTGTCATGATCGCGGGGCTGTCGTTTCACCATCACGGTCTTGCAGTGCGCAGTGACGAAGGTGCGCTGACCTTTCTGGGCGCGTTGGGATATTCAGCGGGCGCATTGGTGCATGATCTCATCCAAGACGTGCGGCTTCGGTTATGCACCCATGAGAGCTTGCCCACCGTCGAAATCGTCATGCCCGGCGATGGCGAGGGCTTGATGCGTGGCTTGCTTGCCCGCAGCGAAGGCCTTTTGTATCACACCTGCTATGAAGTAGAGGATCGCGCCGCGGTTGTCGGATCGTTTGAAGGCGCTGGTCTGCGCTTGTTTGAGGTCTTGCCACCGACACCGGCAATCCTGTTCGGCAACCGCCGCGTATCGTTTCATACCGTTCGAGGTTTCGGTCTGATCGAGTTGCTCGATAGCCATTGAACGCGGCGCTTGGGGTCAAGGGACTAACGGATGTCGGTTACTTCGTGGCAATTCTTTGCCCTGCTCGCGGCGACGACCGTGTTGCTCGGGTTGGCGCCGACGGCAGCGCGCAAGTCAGTGCTGCTCGGCGCCAGCCTCTTGTTTTACCTGAATGCTGGCATCGCTTCGACGGTAATTATCGGTGCACTGATTGCCGTCAACTTCTGGTTCATGCTGGGCACGCTGCGCGCGCCAAGCGAAGCAGGACGTGACCGCATTTATCTGGCGTCGATGTTGTTCAACATCGCCGTATTTTGCACCCTGAAATATTGTTTCGAGCCGGCGCCGAATGTTGCGGCGACGTCATGGCACGTGCTCGGCCTCTCGGTGGGCTACCCTCTCGGCCTGTCGTTCATTATCCTCATGCTCCACAGCGCGGTGACCGATGCCCACTCCGGGAAGTTGGTGCCCGACGGGAAGTTCAGTACCTTCCTCCTGTTCGGTACCTTCTTTCCCTATGTGAGCGCCGGACCGGTCGAGCGGCTGCACAGAATGCAAGGGCCGCTGAGCTTACCGACGCGCCCGACCCTCGGTGACGTGCGCGAGGGCGCCGAACTCATTGCCCTCGGACTGATCAAAAAACTGGTAACCGCCAATCGACTGAAGCCCTATGTCGACTCGGTTTTCAGCGGGGACCTTCCCAACTCATCAGCGACGGTAATTTTCGCAATCATACTCAACGCGGCCTATGTCTATTGCGATTTCAGCGGCTACACCGATATCGCGCGTGGTGCGGCGCGCTGCCTCGGCATTGAGGTCCAGATCAACTTTGATCGGCCGTTCGGCGCGCGTTCGGTCACGGATTTCTGGCGGCGCTGGCACATAAGTTTTTCGAACTGGCTTCGCGACTATCTCTACATGCCGATCGCGTTCACGTTGCGTCGGTTCCGGTTGATCGGCACGTCGCTTTCGCTGCTCATTACCTTTGCCTTGTGTGGATACTGGCACCGGGCCGCGTGGACGTTCCTGCTTTTCGGCATGCTCCATGGCGTCGCGATGGTGATAGAGCTTAAATTTGCTGCCGGCCCAGCAAGTGTGGCGTCGCGATCATTCGGTATGCTGCGGCGTTTCGCCGCCCATTTCTACACACTGATCTTCCTGGCTGCGACAATCGTGTTATTTTCGTCTCGCGATCTATCACAGGCAGGTCAAATCTTTGAGCGCGCGCTCACTGGACCTTACCGTCCATCAGCCACCGAATTTGCCGCCTACAAAGGTGCTGCGATGTTCGGCATGATGCTGATCGGCATTGTCGTGTGGCAGGGTTTCGATGCCTGGTATCGGCGACTTACGCCCCGATATGCATCGCTTTTCTTCCTCATTGCGGCGTGGGTGATCCTCTTTTTCGGCAAGCTGGAAGGGGAGGGATTCGTATATGCGCAATTCTAGGATCGCCGTTACAACTCTGGCATGCACGGTGCTCTTCTGCGCGATGGCGTTGATGATCGATATGATCTTCACCGGGCTGATATTAAAAAGCAATTGGCTTCAAGCAGGAAGAATAGGGCGTGTAATTACGCACGCGGACCAGGGCGACATTCCGATTTTTGGCGCTTCGAAGGTTGTGGCTGATTATATTCCCAGCATTCTTGGGCCAAAATATTACAATTATGGGTTTGCAGGGACATCTCAATCTGTCAACAACCTCATGATTTCGTTCGAAATAAAGGAAGCATCTAATAATCCGATAGTCGTAGATGTATACCAAGGAACCCTGGCCGGTATTGGCGACGTCAGGGACTACATACCGTATGCGCGTTACCCTGAGGTTGAGAAAATGCTGAGGGACGCCGGCGAATGGCGATGGTATTATGTCGTCCCAGGTCTGCGGTACTTCGGGTCATATGATTGGTATGCCAAAGGCATTATTTCAGATTATACTGGACAACGGGACGCGATCCGCCGGGGATATATTCCGGCGGTTAATGCCGCTCCCTGGGATCGCTCGCAATTCGACGCGGTTGTAAGGGAGCGATCGCAGCTACGTTTCACCTTCGGCCTGCTCGATGCGCAGAAAGCGCGCCTGTCCCAGCTCATCACCATGGCCCCGAACCGGCGTTTCGTGATTGTGCTCTCGCCGCTTCACAAATCCTTTTTCGCCCATTCATCCGGAGAAATAGCTTTCCAGCTGTATCTGAAACAGCTCGCCTCGCGGCCGAATGTCAAAGTCATCGACTTTACGCACGCGCCCTATCCTGACGACTATTTTCAGGACACGGCCCATATGAATGCGAAAGGTGCGGCGATCTTTTCTCGGCAACTCAAGGCGGCATTGGCAGCAAAGTGATCCAGGCATTTGTACCGGTGTTGAATTATCTGCCTCAGTATGCCGTGGCAGCCGCCGCGTGTTTCGCATCGGCCGATTCGACCCCGACGCTGCAGCCTACGGCGACTTGCGCGCCCGTAGGCGACCCTGCCGCGCGGCAAACTCATTGTGCGCATTCCGGATGCGAGGGCAAATCTGGTCGATCCGCATCCGTTATGCACGGCTCATTGGCGCGATATGATTTCCTGTCTGAGTTTAGAAGATGAGCATGCGTCCCGGCCGCCGCCTGCTCGTCGTCGAGGAGGCGCTGAAGAATCAGGCGGCGCATTTCTACGAATATGTGAAGTCGGTCGCCGAGCTCAACGCGCGCGACAGTGCCGAAACGCTTGTCGTCAGCCATGCCGATACCGACCCGGCGATCGTCGCCGAGCTCGGCGCCTTTCCGTTGTTCGCGCGAAGCAACTGGGACGGAGTATACAACCATCCCCAGGCGTGGCGGCGCTATCTCGGGATCGTGCAGCATAATTGGTATGTCTACCGCGTGATGAGC
>JBBRSX010000161.1:0-14398 GCA_038244925.1 Hyphomicrobiales bacterium
GGCTGCCGCGCCGAAGGGCATCGACGTCTATTTCGACAATGTCGGCGGCGACATTCTCGAAGCCTGCATCGCGCTGATGAACAACCGCGGCCGCATCGCCTGCTGCGGCGCGATCTCGCAATATGACGGCGTGCCGTCGGCGACCGGTCCGCGCGGCGTGCCCGGACTGATCGTGGTGAAGCGCCTGATCATGCAGGGCTTCATCGTGATGGACTATATGGACCAGCGCGAGCAGGCGCTGGCCGACCTGCAGTCCTGGGTCGCGTCAGGCAAATTGAAGGTGCAGGAGGACGTGATCGACGGACTCGAAAACACGCCGAAAGCGCTGATCGGCTTGCTGGCCGGCGAGAACCGCGGCAAGCGGATGGTGAAGGTGTAGATCGGGGATTCGTAGAGTGGGCAAAGCGTAGCGTGCCCACCATCAAGCGACGAGCCCAGAAATGGTGGGCACGGCGCTAAGTGCGCCTTTGCCCACCTTACGAAGTGATCCTAATGCACCGTGCCCGGCGCCTGCGGCGCCGTCTGCGCTCCGACCTTTTTGCCCTTGCGCTCGGCCAGCCAGTTTTCAAACCGCTGGATCACGACGAAGAAAGTCGGCACGAACAACACCGCGAGACAGGTCGACGCCAGCATGCCCGAAAACACGGTGATGCCGATCGACTTGCGGGCGTTGGCGCCGGCGCCAGTCGCCAGCACCAGCGGCACCACGCCGAGGATAAAGGCAAAAGACGTCATCAGGATCGGTCGGAACCGGGCGCGGGCCGCCTCGATCGCGGATTCCAGCAGCGGCTTGCGATCGCGCACGTGAAGTTCGAGCGCGACCTCGACGATCAGAATGGCGTTCTTGGCCGACAGCGCGATCAGCAGAATGATGCCGATCTGGGTGTAGAGGTTGTTCTCGATCCGCAGCCCCGTCAGCACAGCCATCGGCCCGAGCAGGGAGAGCGGCACCGCGAGGATGACCGAGATCGGCGCATACCAGCTCTCATATTGTCCGGCCAGCACGAGGTAGACCAGCAGCAGCGCGAGGCCAAACGCCCAGTAGATCTGGCCGCCGACGACTTTTTCCTGGTACGACATCGCCGTCCATTCGAAGCCCGTGCCGGGCGGCAGGGTCTTTGCGGCAATCTCCTCCATCAAAGTCATCGACTGGCCGGAGCTGAAGCCGGTGGCCGGCAGACCGATAACCGTCGCTGAGGGGTAGAGATTATAGAGGCTGATCAGCGAGGGGCCGATCGCCGGCGTAATCTTCGCCACCGTGCCGAGCGGCACCATGTCGCCCTGGCTGTTGCGCACCATCAATTTCTCGATGTCGCGCGGCGTCAGGCGGAATTGCGAATCCGCCTGCGCATAGACCTGGAAGGTGCGGCCGAACTTGTTGAACTGGTTGATGTAGGTTGAACCGAGATAGGACGACAGGGTCGAGAAGATCTGGTCGGTGGTGACATGCAGTGTCTGGGTCTTGACCCGGTCGACCTCGACGTCGAACTGCGGCACCATCGAGCGGAACGAGGAACTGACGCGCTGCAGCGCGCTCTGGGTCTGCGCGTTGGAAACGATGGCGCCGGCGATGGCTTGCAGCTTGCCGTAGTCGGCATTGCCGTCGCGCAACTGCACCTGCATCGCAAAGCCGGCAGCATTGCCGATACCCTGGATCGGTGGCGGTGGAATCACCAGGATCCGCGCTTCCTCGATCACCGACATCTTCTCGTTCAATCCGACGAACAGCGAGCGCAGATCCTGGCCCGGGCCGCGCGCGCTCCACTCCTTCAGGATCAGATAGGCGACGCCGGCATTGGCGAGGCTGGACGAACCATCCAGCGCCGATATGCCGGCAATGCTGATGACCTGATCGACGCCGGCCGACTTGCCGGCGATTTCGGAAACACGATTGAGCACGTTCTGGGTCCGGTCGAGCGCCGCGCCGTCAGGGAGTTGCACGGCGACCAGCAGATAGCCCTGGTCCTCGATCGGAATGAAACCGGTCGGAACCCGTGACAGGCCGTAACCGCCGATGCCGATCAGGATCAGCGCAGATATCACCGAGATATTGCTGTGCGCGACCAGATGGCCCATCAACCGGCCATAGGCTCGTTCGACCCGGTTATATACCGCGTTGAAACCGCGGTAGAAGAAGTTGCGCTGCTCCGGCGGCACCGGCCGCCGCAGCCACAGGGCGCACTGCGTCGGCTTCAGCGTCGCGGCATTGACGGCGCTGAGCAGCGCAGTCGCGGCGATCACCAGCGCGAACTGCGAATACATCTTGCCGGTCAGCCCCGGCAGGAACGCCGACGGCAGGAACACCGAGATCAGCACCAGCGTGATGCCGACGATCGGCGCGAACAGCGCGTCCATCGCAGCGATCGCGGCGTCATGGCCGGACATGCCCTTCTCGATATTGTGCGCCGCGCCCTCGACCACGACGATGGCGTCGTCGACGACGATGCCGATCGCGAGCACGATCGCAAACAAGGTCGAGATGTTGACGGTGAAGCCGAGGGCCGCCATCGCCGCGAAGGCGCCGATGATCGTCACCGGCACCGTGGTCGCCGGCACCAGCATCGCGCGCCAGTCCTGCAGAAAGATCAGGATCACGACGAGGACGAGCAGGCCGGCTTCGATCAGCGTCTTGTAGACCTCGTTGATCGATTCCGAGACGAACTTGGTGGTGTTGAACGGAATATCGTATTTGATGTCCTGCGGAAACGCCTTCGCCAGCACCTCCATCTTTTTCCGGACCGCCTGCTCGACCTCGAGCGCGTTGGCGCCGGGGGACTGAAACACGCCAATGCCGGTGGACGGCTTGTTGTTGAGCGAAAACACCTGGCTGTAGGTCTGGGCGCCAAGCTCGACCCAGCCGACGTCGCGGACCCGGGTGACGTCGCCATTATTGCCGGTCTTGACGATCACATTCTCGAACTGGCTCTTGTCGTCGAGCCGGCCGTTGACGTTCAGCGTGTACTGGAACGCCTGCCCCGCCGGCGTCGGCGGCGCGCCGACCTGGCCCGCGGTGACCTGCTGGCTCTGCTGCTGGATCGACGAGATCACGTCCTGCGGCATCAGCCCGCGGACCTGCAGCTTGTTCGGATCGAGCCAGACCCGCATCGAATACTGGCCGGCGCCGAACACCGTGACGTTGCCGACCCCGGGCAGCCGCGCCAGTTCGTCCTTGAGGTTGATGGTGGCGTAGTTGCTCAGGAACAGGCTGTCGTAGGTTTCCTTCGGCGAGGTCAGCGTCACGAACAGGAGGATCGCCGTCGACTTCTTCTGGACCGTGACGCCCTGGTTCTGCACCGACTGCGGCAGCTGCGACAGCGCGCTCGACACCCGGTTCTGCACCAGAACCTGCGCGAAGTTGAGGTCGGTGCCGATCTTGAACGTCACCGTCAGCGAATAGGTGCCGTCGGCGCCGCTGTAGGACTGCATGTAGATCATGTCCTCGACGCCGTTGACCTGCTGCTCGATCGGCAGCGCCACGGTGTCGATCACGGTCTTGGCGCTGGCGCCGGGATAGCGGGTCGTCACCTGCACCGTCGGCGGCACCACGTCGGGATATTGCGCGACCGCGAGCCGGAACAGGCAGACGCCGCCGATCAGGACCATCAGGATCGCGATGACGTTGGAAAGGACCGGACGCTCGATGAAGAATTTCGAAATCATGGCCGGCCCCTACTTCGACGCCGGCTGAGCTTCGATCTTCCGCAGTTGCGGATCGACCTTCTGTCCGGGAATCGCCCGCAGCAGCCCTGACGTGACGACGCGGTCATCGGGCTTCAACCCGGCCTCGATGACGCGCAAATCGCCGTCCAGCGGTCCGGTCCGGACCTTGCGCTGCTCGACGACGTTCTCAGCGTTGACGACCAGCACGTAGCGGCCGGCCTGATCGCTGCCGAGTGCGACGTCGGGCACCCACAGCGCGTTCTGCTGCTCGTCGAACGGCACGCGGACCCGGACAAAGAACCCCGGCAACAACACCCGGTCGGCATTGGACAGCACGCCGCGCACCGCGAGCGTTCCGGTCGACTGATTGAGGCTCGGCGAGATGTAATCGAGCTTGCCCTTGTGCGGATAGCCGCTTTCGGTCTGCAACCCGACCTCGACCGGCAATTGCCTGAGATCGCTCGGCGTCAAACCGCGCTTGCGGGCTTCCTCGCGAATCCGCAGCACATCCTGTTCATTGACGTTGAAATTCACGTAGATCGGATCGAGCGCCACGATGGTCGCAAGCTGCGTCGGCGACGAGGCGCCGACCAGTTCGCCGATCGAAACCAGATGGGCGCTGACGATGCCGTCGAACGGCGCGACGACATTGGTGTAGCCATAGTTGACGGCCGCGATCCTGGTGTTGGCCTGGGCCTGCTGCAGGTTGGCCTGCGCATTGTCGCGCGACGACGTCGAGTTATCGAGCGTCGCCTGGGACACCGCCTGCCGCTGCACCAGATCCGACTGCCGCTTGAAATCGGCATCGGTCTGCCGCACCGAAGCCTGCGCGCCGGCTTCCGCGGCCTGCGCCTGTTCGAGCTTCAGCTTGTAGGTTTCGGGTTCGATCGTGAACAGCGTGGTGCCTTCCTTGACCAAGGTGCCGTCCTGATAATTGATCGCCTGCAGAACGCCCTGCACACGCGCGACGAGATCGACATTCTTGATCGGCGCGGCATTGCCGGTGGCTTCCAGATAGCGCGTGACGGCGCGTTGCACCGGGACGGCCACTTCAACCTTCGGCGGCGGCGGCGGAACAAAACTATTTTGTTCGCAGGCACATAAGCTGATCGAGACACATATGACAAAAGCGATCCGCGGCGCGGCAGCGGCATGTTGCGAATGCGTAGGATTCATTTTTCGTGTCCCAATACGTGTGTTCTGCAAAGGGGCCTTCTATTCAGAATCCGGCTTTGCGCCATCCCATAAAAGTAGCAACAATCCGCTTGCAGTGGAACCCGAAACCTAAAATGATATCACGCGCGGAAGTTATTTCGCCGGCTCGTTCACAATTTCAATTCGATTGAAGCGGCGGCTTTAGCGACACGACAAGGATTTATTCAAATGATCAACACGTTGACACGTGCGATGGCGCTTGGAGCGATGCTGACGGCCGCCATTTTCGCGAGCGCCTCGCCGACATTCTCGCAGACACCGACCCAGGCGCAGCGTGACGCCATCAAGTCGCAGTGCCGCTCCGATTACATGGCGCATTGCTCCAGCGTTCCTCCGGGCGGCGAGGCTTCGCTGCAATGTCTGCAGAAGAATATGGCGAGCCTTGCCCCGGGCTGTCAGGGCGCCGTGAAGGCGGTCGAAGCGCCAGCCGCGCCGAAGGCCGAGTCGGCGCCGGCAGCGCCGAAGGCCGAGTCCGCACCGGCGACGCCGAAGGCTGAGCCCGCGCCGGCGGCGCCGAAGGCTGAGTCCGCGCCTGCAGCTTCGACCGCGAAGCCTGCCGCCGAGACTGCCGCGCCTAAAGCCGCAGCGGCGAAGCAGCCGACCAGCGCGCAGGTTTCCGCGATCCGCAGCGCCTGCCGCTCCGATTATCCAAAGGTCTGCGCCGGCGTGCCGACCGGCGGCGCCCCGGCGCTGCAATGCCTGGAAACGAACAAGGCGAAGCTCTCGGCCGGTTGCGAGAAGGCGGTCGCCGCGGCGACCGGCGGCGCAGCGGCGCCCGCGGCAAGTGCGGCTCCGGCTGCAGCAGGCGCGGCTCCCGCCGCCGCAGCAGCACCGGCCGCTCCCGTCGTCATCGTGTTGCGCCCGCTGCGGCCGCGCGAAGAGCTGTTCGTGCTGCGCTCGGCCTGCGGCGGCGACGTCCGCTCGATCTGTGGCGGCGTGGCGCCCGGCGGTGGCAGGATCGTGCAGTGCCTCGCGACCAACGCCGCCTCGCTTTCGCCGGCCTGCAAGGATGTGCTGAGCCAGTTCAGGGCGCAGTAACTCGCGCGCAGCGGCGATCCCGGCGTTGATGCCCGGGATCGCCGGCTACTCGCCGCGAAAGGCGAGAATCAACTGGATCAGCCGTATCGACAGCGCGAAATAGCAAAACGACATCACGATCTGGTACGCCACATGCCAATTGAGCTTTGACAGCTTGTAGAAGCCGTCGAGGAAATTCAGGATCAGCAGAATTACACCGAACAGTTCGACGCCGCGCCCGACCAGGCCATGGCGCAGATAGCCGAACAGCACGATCGCCGGTTCATTGCTCGATACGTGCTCGCCGGCTGAAACGATCAACGTTCCGATGATCATCTTTTCGACGTAAGAAAATATTTCCCTGGAGACCGGCTCGACATGTTCCGAATAGAACGCAAGCCATCTGGCCCTGATCTCCGCCATGGATTCTCCTCGCAGCGATGAATGGGAGTTTTAATACAGCGGGTCCTTGGCCCGGAAGCAAGTTGACGACCCGCTCGGATGATGGATAACCACCAACGATTGGCCATTACGACGAAAGGAAAACCGATGCTACGCGCCATCCTGACCGCCGCCGCCCTGCTCTGCGTGTCCCACACTGCCTTCGCGCAGGAGCTGACATCCGCACAGCGCGACGCCTGCATGGGCGACTACGAGAAATATTGCAAAAGCGTCGTCCCCGGCGGCGGGCGGATCATCGCCTGCCTCGCCAGGGAGAGCGACAAACTGGCGCCTGCCTGCAAGAAGGTGCTGGAGGCGGCGGAGAAAAAGTAATTCCGCGGCCCGCCGTTCGCAGGCCCATCGAGGTCGGACCACTCTCATCGGATGCCGGGACCCAGATCAAACGCCTGATAATTTTCCTCTGGCGCAATTTTTCGGCCCGGATTAGGCTGCCTTAATTAGTCAGTATACTGTCGATTGGGAGGAAGACGTGCGTATCGCCGTGATCGGCGGAGGCCCCGGCGGTCTCTACTTCGCCTATCTCTGGAAACGGCGTCATCCGGACGCCGTGATCGACCTGTTCGAACAAAACCCCGAAGGCGCTACCTGGGGCTTTGGCGTGGTGTTCTCCGAACAGGCGCTGGAATTTCTGCGCGCCGACGATCCCGAAACGGTCGATGCGATTACGCCGAAAATGGAAAGCTGGAAGAACATCACGCTCCATCTGCGTGGCGAGAGCGTCGAAATCGACGGCGTCGGCTTTTCCTCGATCGGTCGGCTCGAATTGCTGACCATTTTGCAGCAGCGCGTCCGCACGGTGGGGATCAACCCGCGATATGGCACGACCATTCAGTCGCTCGACGAACTCGGCGGATACGACCTGATCGTCGCGGCCGACGGGCTGAACTCTCTGGTGCGGCGCGGCTTCGAGAAAGCGTTCGGCGCTTCGGTCTCGCATTCCACCAACAAGTTCGCCTGGTACGGCACCAGCAAGCGCTTTGCGACGCTGTCGCAGACTTTCGTGAAGACCGGCCTCGGCTCGTTCAACGCGCACCACTATCGCTACGCACCGGCCATGAGCACGTTCCTGGTCGAATGCAACGCGGCGACGTGGCAGGCCTACGGTTTCGAACACAAGACGATCGAAGAGTCGCAGGCGATCTGCGAAGAAGTCTTCGTCGACACCCTCGGCGGCCATGCGCTGGTCTCGAACAAGTCGGTGTGGCGCAATTTTCCCTGGATCTGGAACGAAAACTGGTCGCGCGGCAACATGGTGCTGATCGGCGACGCCCTGCACTCGGCGCACTTCTCGATCGGCTCCGGAACGCGGCTCGCGATCGAGGACGCGATCGCGCTGACCAAGGCGCTCGAAGCGGAGCCTGAGATTCCCACAGCCCTTGCCCGCTATCAGGCCGAGCGCAAACCGATCGTGAAAAAGCTGGTAACAGCGGCGCGCACCAGCGCCGACTGGTACGAACATTTTTCCGAGCACATGCAGCGCGACCTGATGGATTTCGCTTATAGCTACATCACCCGCTCCGGCCGGATCGACGACAACAGGCTGCGCGCGATGTCGCCGCAATTCATGGCGCGCTACGAGGCTGCGAAGATGGACGGGAGCCGGTCATGACCTCAGTGATTTCGGATCAGGTCCCCCGGGAATGTCCCGGCGCGCGCGAGATCGGATTTACGATTCCCGAACGCTACAATGCCAGCCGTATCCTGTTCGATAACCTCGCTTGCGGCCGCGGCGTGCGCCTGGCGTTGACCGGCCCCGGCGGCGATTACACTTATGCAAAGCTGTGCGCCGAAGCCGCGCAATGGGGCCACGGCTTTCAATCGCTGGGCCTGAAGCGCGGCGACCGCATCCTGATGTTCCTCGACGATACCCCGGCCTATCCGGCGGCGTTTTTCGGCGCTGTACGCGCGGGCTTCGTGCCGCTACTGATCAACACGCTGACGCCGCCGGAACTGCTGCAGTTCTATCTCGCGGACGCGAGCGCTGCGGTCGCCGTGGCCGACGGCGAATTCAGTTCGCGTTTCAACGCCGAAGCCTGCAAGGACACGCCGCTGCAAACCCTGATCGTGGTCAACGGCACCGCGGGCGAACATGCCGTGCCGCAGACCTTGATTGCCGGAGATTGGCTGAACGGTTTTGCCACCGAACTGGTGGAAGCCGACACCCACCGCGACGAGATGGCGTTCTGGATGTATTCTTCCGGCTCGACGGGGCGACCCAAGGGCATCGTGCATCTGCAGCACGACATGGCCTATAGCGAGCACGCCTTTGCGCGCAATGTGTTGAAGCTCGGGCCCGACGACATCTGCTTCTCGGTGCCAAAAATTTTCTTCGCCTACGGGTTTGGCAATGCCATCACCTTTCCGTTCTCGGTCGGCGCCGCAACACTGCTGTTGCCGGGCCAGCCGAAGCCGGCGGCGATTTTCGAGGCGATCGGAAAGTATCGCCCCAGCGTGTTCTTCGGATTGCCGACGCTCTACACGTCGCTGACCAAAGCCGTGGGCGCGGCGGCCGCCGATTTTTCGTCGCTGCGCATGGCGCTGTCGGCTGCAGAGGTGCTGTCGGCGGAGGTGTTCAACGGATGGAAGACCCTCACAGGACTTGAGATCGTCGAGGGCCTGGGCTCCACCGAAGCGCTGCACATCTATTTGTCCAACCAGCCGGAAAAGAAGAAGCCCGGCGCGGCGGGCCTGCGCGTCCCCGGCTACGAAATCGCGTTGCGCGACAAGGACGGCCGCGACGTCGGAGACAACGAAGAGGGCATCTTGTGGGTGCGCGGCGATTCCAACACGCCGCTGTATTGGAACCGGCCCGACAAATCGGCCGAGACCATTCGCGACGGCGGCTGGATCTATACCGGCGACCGCTTCGTGCGTGATTCCGACGGCTTTCATTTCTTCCGCGGCCGGGCCGACGACCTGATCAAGATATCGGGCCAATGGGTCTACCCGCTCGAAGTCGAGCTCTGCCTCGCCGAACACCCTGACGTCAGGGAATGCGCAGTCTATGCCGCCGAACTGCCGGACCGCCGCATGACGCTGAAGGCGGTGGTGGTGATGAATAGCGGCGGATTCGATACCGATGATGCGACGAGGCGGCTGCAGGACTACGTGAAAGCGAAGCTGTTGCCGTACAAATATCCGCGCGAGATCACTTTTATCGCGGAGTTGCCGAAGACGGGCACGGGGAAGATCGATCGCCAGGCGCTGCTCAGGATCTAGCGTCATACAATTGCTTGGGTTCCGGGCTACAAGTTGGGTCCATCGTCGTCAGCGTACGACTGCAACTTCGACATGAACAACAAAGCCATATTGATTTCGGGAGCCGGGATCGCCGGGCCAACTCTGGCGTTCTGGCTAAAAGCGGCGGGCTTCGCCCCTACCCTCGTCGAGCGCGCCCCCGCGTTGCGCGACGGCGGCTATGTCATCGACTTCTGGGGTATGGGATACGACATCGCCGAGCGCATGGGACTGATGGAGCGCATCAACCGCGTCGGCTATCACATGCGCGAGATGCGGATCGTGAACGATCGTGGCAAGCGCATAGCCGGCTTCGGGACCGAAGTCTTCAGTGAATTGACCGGCGGACGTTATGTGACGCTGGCGCGCAGCGACCTGTCGCGATTGCTGTTCGAGAAGATCGCGAGCACGACCGAAGTGATTTTCGGCGACGAGATTGTCGACCTTCGGGACGGTTCAGACGGCGTATCGGTCCAGTTCAGGCACGCAGGCAAGCGCCGGTTCGACCTGGTCGTCGGCGCCGACGGTTTGCACTCGGTCGTTCGCAAGCTCGCGATCGGGCCACCGGATCGATTTGAGAAACACCTTGGCTATGTGGTCGCCGCCTTCCAGGTTTGTGGTTACCGCCCACGCGACGACGACGTGTATATGATGTACGGACAACCCGGACGGATGCTGGGACGCTTTACCCTGCATGACGATCGGACGCTCTTCTTGTCCGTCTTCGCGGCCGAGGACGGTATCTTGCCAGATGGGCTCGACAAGCAAAAGGCGATGCTCCGCGCGAGATATGGAGACGACGGTTGGGAATGTCGGAGCATCCTGGACGAACTCGATCGCGCCTCTGAAATTTATCTGGATCGCGTCAGCCAGATCAGGATGGACCGCTGGTCGCGAGGCCGCGTAGCCCTCGTGGGAGACGCCGCGTTCTGCGTATCGTTGCTGGCCGGGCAAGGATCGGCGCTTGCCATGATTTCAGCCTACGTGCTGGCGGGCGAGCTTGCTCGTGCTGACGGGCGGCATGAGGAAGCCTTTGCCGGATATGAGGCCGCATTGCGGAGCTTTATCGGCGCCAAACAGATGGCCGCCGAGCGCTTTGCCGGCGCCTTTGCCCCGAAAACCGGATGGGGCCTTTACTTTCGCAACCAGGTGGTAAGGGCGTTCGCCATTCCGGGACTTGCAAGGCTTGCCATCGGCAGGGACATCGCGGACACCATGGCCGTTCCAGATTACCAATGGCCGATGCTTGATCGGCTGGCGGGCTAGCTCGCCAACCCCGTCCCGCCATAAAGCCAGGTCAAGTCGCCGAAATAGTCTTCCTGTGTCTTGGCGCGCATGATTGCATTGCGCAGCCGCGCGTGTTCGCCGGCGGGATGGTAAATGTGCTCGCCGATCGCCCGCGACAGCTTCTGCACCCGCGCCGTGCGCGGAAAACGCTGGGCGCGATAGGCTTCCAGCGCCGTCGCGTAATCGTCATGCTGCGACAGCATGTGCGACAAACACACGGCGTCCTCCATCGCCTGGCAAGCGCCTTGCGCGAAATATTGCAGCATCGGATGCGCGGCGTCGCCGAGCAGCGCGACGCGGCCGTCGATCCAGCGCTCGACCGGATCGCGGTCGCACAGCACCCACAGCCGCCAGTTCTTGCCGTGGCGGATGATTTCGCGCGCGCGTTCGTGCACGTGGCCAAAGCCCTGCATGACTTCCTCGTCGGACACCGGCTTGCCCGCCACCGGCTCCGGCGCGTCGTTGTGATAGGTGACGACGAGGTTGAACACCTTCCAGCCCGACAACGGATAATGCACGATATGGCATTTCGGACCGGCCCACAGCGTCGCTGCGTTCCAGCGCAGATCCTCCGGCATTTCCTCGGTCGGAATCACCGAGCGGTAGGTGGTGTGGCCTGACACCCGCGGCGGGCCATCGGAGACGACCTGCTTGCGGACGTTGGACCACAAGCCATCTGCACCGATCAGAAGCTTACCCGTAACGCGCTCGCCCTTGGCGAGCCGTGCCGTCACCGATGAACCGTCCTGATCGTAGCCCGTGACTTCGCTGCTGACGCGCAGCTCGATCAGCGCGTGATCCTGGCACGCCTTCAGGAAAACGCCATGCAGATCGCCGCGATGCACCACCGCATAGGGATTGCCGAAGCGGGCGCGAAACGCCTCGCGCAGATCGACATGGGTGATTTCCTCGGCGGTCATCGCGTCCATCAGCCGCAGCTGATCTATGTAAACCGCCATGCTCCGCGCCGCTTCGCCGACGCCGAGATAGTCGAAGGCATGAAAGGCATTGGGCCCGAGCTGGATGCCGGCGCCGATTTCGCCGAGGCTTGAGGCTTTCTCCAGCAGGATCGAGCGGATGCCTTTTTGCGCCAGCCCAAGCGCTGTGGCGAGCCCGCCAATGCCGCCGCCCGCGATCAGGACCGGTCGCGCGTCCATCAGCCCGATTTCCCGAGATGTTCGAGCGCGTCCTCGGCACGCAGCGGCACCCGTGACGCCTCGTTGTTGAGATCGACCAGTTGCGTCAGCAGCACCATCAGGGTCTTGCGGTCGGCCGGCTTCAGCGGCTGCAGCATCCGCGCCTGCGCCTTTTCGACCACCGGCACGATCTCGCGCAGCAGGGCCGCGCCGGATTTGGTGAGATAAAGCAGCTTGACGCGCTTGTCGCCGCGCGACGGCTTGCGCTCGATCGAGGCTTTGCTCTCGAGCCGCTCGATCACGTTGCCGAGCGTGGAACGGTCGAACGCGATCACCGCGGACAGCCGCGTCGCGTCGATGCCGGGATGGGTATGGATTGCGACCAGCGCGGCATATTGCACCGGCGTCAGGTCGAACGCGCTGCATTCCTCGACAAAGATCGCGACTGCGATCTGTTGCATGCGCCGGAACAGATAGCCTGGCGCGGTGTAAACCGCGTCCATCGTAATAGGCCTGGCGGCTGGGGCGGGCTTACTCGGCATCGGGCTGCCGATCCGGCGCAGCGTCGGCGAACGCCTTCATTTCCCTCGCCGCCGCCTCGGCCTTGAGCAGACGCGGATAGGCGGAGACGTCGACCCCGAAGCGGCGCGCATTGCCAAGCTGCGGCACCAGCGACAGGTCGGCCATACCAGGCGTGGTGCCGAAACAAAATGGCCCCGGCTCGTCCGCGATCAGGTTTTCACAGGCACCCAGGCCTTCGCGGTTAGCCCAGGCCGCCCATTCCGTCACCTTCTCTTCGGGGACGCCGAGCTGACGCAGCCGGTTCAACACTTTCAGATTTTGCACCGGGTGGGTGTCGCAGGCGAGCGCCATGGCGAAGGCGCGGACTTTGGCGCGGCGCAGCGGATCCTTTGGCAGCAGCGGCGGTTCAGGATGGGTCTCCTCCAGCCATTCGACGATCGCGAGCGACTGGGTCAGCACCGCTCCGGCGTCGTTCTCCAGCGCCGGAACGAGACCCTGCGGGTTGATGGCGAGGTATGCCGGGGCGCATTGCTCCCCCTTGCGCAGGTGATGCGGCAGATGCTCCGGGCGCAGCCCCTTCAAATTCAACGCGATCCTGACCCGGTATGCCGCGGCACTGCGGAAATAACCGTGCAGCTTCATCCGAACCTCCCGGTAAATTGGTCGTTTTGGCTAGACAGCCTTGATTGACGCTATCCATATTGTCAGTATGCTGTCAATAAATCGAACCGACTGGAATAACGGGAGGCTTATGTTGGAAGCCGTACAGAAGACCCCGGAACGCGAGGCGTTCTACAAGAAGATCGACGGCGAAAATCTCTCCGCGCTATGGAACGTGATGGGCGACCTGATCACGCCGGAACCGCGTAGCGCCTGCCGTCCGCATCTGTGGAAGTTCGACGCGATCCGCGACTACATGACGGAGGCCGGAAAGCTGATCACCGCCAAGGAAGCCGAGCGCCGGGTGCTGGTGCTTGAAAATCCCGGCTTGCGCGGCCAGTCGAAAATCACGACGTCGCTGTTTGCCGGTGTGCAGATGGTGGTGCCCGGCGACGTCGCGCCGGCGCACCGGCACAGCCAGTCGGCGTTGCGGTTCGTGCTCGAAGGCAAGGGTGCGGCGACCGCCGTCGATGGCGAGCGCACGCTGATGGAGCCCGGCGACTTCGTGATCACACCGTCGATGACCTGGCACGACCATTCCAACGAAACCTCCGAGCCGGTGTTCTGGCTCGACGGGCTCGATATTCCGATGGTGCAGTTCTTCGATGCGTCATTTGCCGAAGGATCGAACGAGGACCAGCAGAAGATCACCCGGCCCGCGGGCGACAGCTTTGCCCGCTATGGGCACAACCTGCTGCCGGTCGACGAGAAGCGCAAATCGAAGACCTCGCCGATCTTCAACTATCCCTACAGCTATACGCGCGAAGCGCTGGAGCAGGCCAAGACGCGCAACGAATGGGATGCCTGCCACGGGCTGAAACTGAAGTTCTCAAATCCCGAGACCGGCGACTTTGCGATGCCGACGATCGGCACCTTCATCCAGATGCTGCCGAAAGGTTTCAAGACCGCGCGCTACCGCTCCACCGACGCCACCGTGTTCGCCGCGATCGAAGGCAAGGGCCGCAGCCGGGTCGGCGACCAGACCTTTGAGTGGGGCGCGCGCGACCTGTTCGTGGTGCCGAGCTGGCAGTGGGTCACCCACGAGGCCGACACCGATTCAGTGCTGTTCAGCTTCTCGGATCGCCCGGTGCAGCAGAAGCTCGACCTGTTCCGCGAGGACCGCGGCAACGCGTGAGCTGAGCGTCGTCATTCCGGGGCGATGCGAAGCATCGAACTACGGTGCGCAATTGCGCACCTGAGAA
>JBBRSX010000162.1:0-14349 GCA_038244925.1 Hyphomicrobiales bacterium
ATCGGCGCATGGCAACGGCAGCGCAACGCCGCTTGCGCACGCATTAAATGGATGTTCACAACCGAAAAAGCCCGCGCCAAAATGGGCCGCGCCTATCCCAACGCGTCCAAAGAGTCATAATCACAGTGGCGAGGTACTAGCCGGCGTCGCGCAGACGCTGGTCAACGCCATGAAGCTGTTTCAGTAGGCGCGTATGCAACGAGCCCCGAACAACTGCGCCGCATTTATCGGCCACCTGCGGCGCCTGATTACCGACGACGGCTCTACCGCCGGAATCTTCGCGGCGGTCGCAGCCGCATCGATCCTTGCATTCGGGTTCGGCGCGACGGCGGATATCGTCGGCACCATGCTTGTCGTCGGCGTGGTGAGCGCGCTCGCCGAAACCAAGCTGCGTGACGGCAAGAAATCCTGACTACGCCCTGGTGCCACTCCCGGCGGAACCGGATTCGGCGAGTTTGCGTTTCAATTCCCTGACTTCGGCAAAATGCTTCGTCACGTCACGCAGCACCGCCACGGTACCCGTGACTTGCTTTGCCTGGTCGTGCAGCATCGCGATGGTGAATTCGACCGAGATCCGGCGCCCGTCCTTGGTCAAAGCCGGCACCGACAGCAGGTCGCCGGCACCGTAGCGGCTGGTTCCCGTCGCCATCGTATGGCGATAGCCGCTCCAGTGCCGCGCCCGCAAATTCTGGGGAATGATCAGATCGAGCGATTGAGCAGCGGCTTCGGCGGCCGTGAAACCGAAGATCCGTTCGGCGCCGGGATTCCAGAACACGATGCCGCCATCGCGATCGGTGGCGATGACAGCGTCGGAGGCGCTGTTGAGCAGCGCGTCGCCAAGTACGGAGAGAATATTCATCGCATCTATCTGTTCGCCACGGTAGCGCTTGTGTGAACCCGCAAGGCAATTTTGACAAGCGAGGAATGCCGATGGCAGCGATCGGCAAAGCCGATAGCAAACCGGGTACGATCAGCGCCGCTTGCGCGCATTGGGTGTGGCCGGCGGCGGCGCATCCGCCACCTGCCGTGTGTGTTCATCGGCGACGCGGTGCATGAGCTCGATCGCGCGCACCACTTGCCCGCCCTCCGGATCGAGCGGATAGGCGATATAGGCCGGCATCGAAAACACCGGTGCTCCCGCGACCGCATGCAGCCGTCGCGTCTTCAGCAGCGGTTGGACGATCCGCCGCGCGAAAAAACCGGAACCGCCGTTTTCCAGCACATGCTGCAGTCCGAGCCAGCCGATATTTGCCGTCAGCGCGGGCCCCGAAAAATTCGGGAACAGCGCGCTGTGGCGAGCATAGAATTCCGGGCCCCAATCGACATAGACATAGCCCTCTTGCGGCTCGGGCGCGCTTTTCGGGTCGGTCGAAACCAGAATCAGTTGTTCCTCGAACAGCTGCTCGACCTTGAGGCCCGGCCGGCTCTGCGGCGTGTACATCACGCCGATGTCGATGCGCCCCTCCACCAGCCCCTGCATCAGTTCGGGTTCGAGCGCGCTCTCGGCCCGGATTGAGATATCCGGTTGCTCGGCCTGCATCAGCGGCAGCCAGCGCAGCAGGTATTCTTCCCACAGGCCGATGCGGCCGCCGACCACCAGCGTGCCCGAAAATCCCTTGGGGATGCCGACATCATGGCGGGCCTGTTCGACGGTACGGACCAGCGCCGAGGCGTGGCGCTGAAATTGACGGCCCGCCGATGTCAGCGTGGTGCCGGCCTTGTTGCGCACGAACAGCGTGCAGCCGAGCTGTTGCTCCAGCGTGTGAATTCGGGTGCTGACCGTCGACTGGCTGACATGCAGGCGTTCCGCCGCGGTGATGAAGTTGCCAGACGTGACCACCGTCAGGAAGGTCCGGGCCAGTTCGGTGTCCATCGTGCGCAATTCCTCAAATCGATATAACCGATATCAAAGGCCTATATTTCGCGAATGTCAAAATTAGGCGCAATGGCCCGGATTAACCATCGCAACCGCTTGACGCAGCGCGGGGCAGCCCCCATGCCTGTGGCGTCAGTCGGTCGGACGGCCGCTCCCGCTACGGTCGAAAGGCTGCGGGGGAGGAAAGTCCGGGCTCCATCGACATACGGTGCCGGATAACATCCGGCGGGGGCGACCCCAGGGACAGTGCCACAGAGAACGAACCGCTTCGTCCTCGGACGAAGTAAGGGTGAAAAGGTGCGGTAAGAGCGCACCGCGGGTCCGGCAACGGAAACGGCATGGCAAACCACACCGGGAGCAAAACCGAATAGGGACGGCAACGCGGATTGTTCGCGCAAGCGATAACACCGCAGGGCGATGTCAGGCTCGCTGTCCGGGTAGGTTGCTCGAGGCCATGTGCGAACATGGTCCCAGAGGAATGGCCGTCACGTATCGTCCGCGCAAGCGGGCGGTGCCTTACAGAACCCGGCTTACAGGCTGGCTGATATTCTAAAAATGAGGGGTTCGGCGTGACGCGCCGGACCCCTCGCCAATTTGAAGTGGCCGTGAAATTACGCCGCGATCTTCTCCAGCAACGCCATCAGCGCTTCCGGCGCGGTGACGTTCGGCGAGTGGCTGGCGTCGATCTCAAAGTAGCGCCAGGCCGGATCGCTTTTGGTAATTCGCGCCATCGCGCCAAACGTATCTGCCGGCGCGATGCGGGTGGCGTAGATGTAGCTGCGCGGCAGCGTCAGCGGACCGCCCTGCAGCTTGAGTTTTTGCTCGAAACACTTGATCGGCATGGGAGCACGACGAGAGTTCAGCCATTCGACGTCGGCGGGCGTCGTATCCGGCGGCGGTGCCATCGGCGGTATGCGCCAGCCGTCGCCGTTCTTCGCGGCATCCTGCGACGAGACCCGCCCGGGTTCGTTGAGGTCGAACAGCGACTGGCCATCACCGGGCACGAAGGCATCGATGTAGATCACCTGCGCAACACGGTCGCGCGCGCAGTCGGCGACGCCGGTCGCGACCATGCCGCCATAGCTGTGGCCGACCAGCACGATATCGCGCAGGTCTTCGTACTGGATGACGTTCAGGATATCCTGGATATGGGCATCGAGATCGATCGACGGATTGGCGAGATGCGAACGCTCGCCCAGCCCCGTGTAGGTCGGTGTCAGCAGCCGGTGCCCGGCCGCCCGCATCAGCACATGCATCTTTCGCCAGGCGAAGCCGCCGCCCCAGGCGCCGTGACAGAGCAGAAAGGTTTTCGGAGAGGTTGAAGTCATCGGGCGGTTTCCCCTGGGGTTATTGTTGAGGGGATAGTACCGGACCGGAGCGTCGTGTAAACGTGCGCGAATCTCAACAGTCATTCCGGGGCGATGCGAAAGTATCGAACCCGGAATCTCGAGATTCCCCGGTGCGCAGTTGCGCACCTGAGGTCTGGTCCTTCGGACCATCCCGGAATGACGAACGAGGAAACACACATTGGACACAGCCACCTATGCAGTTCTTCTTGCCGGCGCGCTCGCCGGTGGCTTCGTCTCCGGACTTGCCGGATTCGGCACCGCGCTGATGGCGTTGGGGATCTGGCTTTACATCCTGCCGCCGGCAGTTGCCGTGCCGCTGGTTCTGATCTGCTCGGTCAGTTCGCAGATCTCGACGCTGCCGTCGATGTGGAAGTTGCTCGATTTCAAACTGGCATGGCCGTTCGTCGCCGGCGGGCTGATGGGCATGCCGATCGGGGCGCTGCTGGTCGCACGCGCCGATCCGCAACACTTCAAGCTGAGCGTCGGCGTCATGCTGCTGGTGTTTCCGACCGCGCTCTATTTCGTCCGCAGGCCGATGGCCTTTCGTTTCGGCGGCCTGCTGGCCGACGCCGCCGTCGGGTTTGCCGGCGGCATCCTTGGCGGCCTCGCCGGCCTCTCCGGCCCGCTTCCGACCCTGTGGGCGAGCGTGCGCGGCTGGAGCAAGGATCAGCGGCGCGGCGTTTTCCAGATCTTCAACGGCACCGTTCTCGGCGCCGCGCTGTGCCTGCAGATCGCCAACGGCTTTGTCAAAACCGATGTGTTCTGGCTGGCGATGCTGGCACTGCCGGGCACGCTGATCGGCGCCCGCATCGGCATGCGCGCCTATCAAGCCCTCAGCGACCGCAATTTCTACGACGTCGTGCTGGCGCTGCTGTTCATGTCCGGCCTCGGGCTAGTGTGGAGCGGCATTGCTCCGAGATAGCGGCGCATGGCCGCCATGTGCACCGAGTAGATCGCTGTACGCGCGCGTGCAAACTCGCTACCTCTCCCGCCATGAACTCCCCGTCTTCACGTGAACGTCTCGGTCTGCTGCTGGGTTTTGTCGGCATGGTGATCTTCGGCGGCACACTGCCGGCGACCCGGATCGCGGTGTCGGCCATCGATCCGATGGCGCTGACCGCGTTGCGCACCGCAATCGCCGGCCTGTGCTCGCTGGCGCTGCTGCTGGCGTTGCGCCGGCCGCTGCCGCCGCGCGCGCTGTGGCCGCAACTCGTGATTACGATGCTGTGCGTCGCCGCGCTGTTTCCGTTCCTGATGGCGCTTGCCGTGCAAACCGTCGACGCCTCGCATGGCGGCCTTGTATTCGGGATCATGCCGATCGGGACCGCATTGGTCGCGGTCGTCATCACCCATGAGCGGCCGCGACCGCTGTTCTGGATCGCGTCGCTTGCCGGCGCGGCGCTGGTGATTGGGTTTGCGTTGCGGCAAGGTGGCGGCGCGCTGTCGTCCGGTGACGTGCTGTTGTTCGCAGCCGTGGCCGTCTCCGCGATCGGTTACGCCTTCTCCGGACGGCTGACCTCGCAGATGCCGGGTTGGGAAGTCATCAGCTGGGTACTCGTGATCGCGCTGCCGGTCTCGATCCCGGCGGCCGCGCTGACCATGCCTGATGACATCACCCACATCGCGCTGAAGCCGTGGCTGGCGCTGCTTTACGTCGCGTTGTTTTCGCAATGGATCGGCTTCTTTGCCTGGAATGCCGGCATGGCGATGGGCGGCATCGCGCGGGTGTCGCAGATCCAGTTGCTGCAACCCTTCGTCACCTTTGCGCTGGCCTCCGTGTTCAACGGCGAGACCATCACATCGCAAATCCTGCTGTTTGCGTCAGCCGTGGTCGCAACGGTCGCGATCTCGACGCGGACGCGGGGACGCGCAGCGCCAAATCCGGCGGCGCGCGCCGGGGCGGAACAGGACGCTGCACTCACCTAGCGTGACTGGAACCGGCAGGCCGTCCCTTCATCGGACAACTCCGCTCAACATACGCCCGAATGAATTTCAGAATGCGGTGCGGCGATCGCCGGCGCTACCGCTCGTGCCGTAGTCCGGCGGAATGGCCGTGCCCGACCAAATTCTGCTGCGCGCGCCGGCGACATCGGTTCGATCGCCGGGCCCCGGCCACGGATTGAACCAGAGCTCGGTGGATTCAATCGTCACCGCGTATCGATCCGAATGCCGGCCGATGTCGCCGAGCCAGAAGAGTCCAACGACGCCGACAATGGCGAGCAAGATCAAGGATGAATTCATCACAATGAGGTTCCTGTGCTGTTTGGATGGTCTATGCGAAATGGTTCGATGCAACGCCTGTCATTGACCGCCGGGCGCCGGCCATTGGTTGCCCCCGGGCTCCGTGGCTTCAATTGACACCGAGAGTAGATCTGCATACCGGTCCGCGCCGATCAGCGCGGCTATTCCAATCGCAACGGCGACGGCAAGTATCACCACTGAGAGATTTTTCACGATAGGGCTCCTGCTGTCGTCGTCGGGCCGATACCAGGTTCCGGAAGCACGGCGCTCAGAATGCGACGCGCACGCCGCCTTTGGCAGTTCCGATCCGGCTCTGGTCGGACATCGCGACGCCCTCGATCGCGCCGAACACGGCGATGTTGGCGCGAACGTGGTAGTCGATGCCGGCGCCGGCCACCCAGCCCACCGTGCTGGCCTGGCCCGGCGTTGCAAAAGCAAGATTCTGCCCGATCAGGATGGTGCTGACGGTGGTGTCGCCGACCCGCTGACGGGCGATGACGCCGCCATGAAAGTTGGTCTTCAGGCTGTGGTCGCCGCCGAAGAAGGCCGTCGTCCTCGACACGTCGAGCTCGGCGCGCTCCTCGAAATTCTGCAGCGTGCGGCTGCCGACCGACAATCCCTGCGCCGAACCGAACTCGCTGAAACCGTCGAACAGGCCGGCGACATAACGCAGCCGCGCCGTCGGCGTCAGCACGTAATCGTTGCCGATCGCGTGGCGGAAGCCATAGGCGACCTCGGGAGAGATGAACCAGCCGTTGTAGCTCGCGGTTGCCGTCTCGGTGCCGCCGGCGACGAGGCTGTTCAACACCAGCCGCCGCGACTTGTTGGAGGCGTTGCCGCCCTGCACCGTGACGTCGACAAAATGCGCGCCCCATTCGAAGCGGCTGTAGGCGCCGGCATAGACATAGTCGGTGTTGACCGTCTGCGAATTGAGGTCGACGGAGAGCCCGCCGGAGCCGCCGCCGATCATGGCGCCGACCAGCCAGTCCGGCCGCAGCTTGCGGTCGATGCCGATGGCCCCGCTCCAGGCACTGGAGGTGGCGCGCAAGGTCTGGTCGGTCGCATCCTGGGTGCGCTGTGCGCCGAAGCTCGAGGCCCACACCGTGACCGGCGCGGGGTTCAGCCAGCCGGCCCTTGTGCCGGGAGCTTTGGCGAACGGCCCGGCATCGCTGCCTTCGGGCGCATACGCCATCGCCATCATCGAACCGTTCGAAGTCGGCGACACGCCGTTGAGCCTGCCCTGTACCAGCGACGACACGCCGCCGGTGAAGTCCATCAGGGTGCGGTCGGTCTGCGCCAGCGCGGTCGGATCGAGAGTGGCGAGCTGCCCGCCGAAGACCACCGATGGATTGTTGCTGCCACCGCCGGAGATCGTGGTGTTGAGTACCCCGGTGAAGTGGATGAAGGTCGGGATTTCGATTGCCGTCAACGTGGACACCTTCGTGCGGGGCGCGCTGAACTCGATATTGACGACGTCATTGCCGAAGCCCATGTCAACCACGCCGACGATGTGCGAACCGCTGAGCAGCGTCAGCGTATCGGCCGCGCTCGACAGCTTGATCGCCGTGCCGCCGGTGCCGATGACGGTGCCGGAATTGGTAATGGTCGAGGCGGCCGTAGCTGGATTGGTGAATCCGGTCTGAACACCGATGTTGCCGGAGATCGTTCCGGAGTTCAGGAGGTTGACGCTGTTGGCGAGAATGCCCCGGCCATTCGCGCCTGCACCTCCGGAAATAGCGCCGGAATTGACCACGGTCCCGGACCCGAACTGGATGCCAAACCCGTTGGTGCTTCTGGACGAGAAGAAGCCGGAATTGGTGATATCTACGGTGACGGCTTCAAGGCCTGCAAAGTCCCCGGAGATCGAGCCCGTGTTGTGCACCTTGGCGTGCGCCTGCGCGACGATCCCGAACGAGCCCGTTCCCGTGCCGGCGATGGTGCCAGCGTTGTTGACCGTCACGTCGGCGTTGCCGGCAATGGCGACCTGCCCGCTCAGGATTGCGGCATTGGGACCTGAATTGGTCACGTCCACGCCGAGATTGCCAAACACCGCGACCCCGTTTGGCCCCGCAGATATCGTTCCCGAGTTGACGACGATGACCGAGGACGCGCTGACCCCGACATTGCCGGCCGTGATGGTGCCCGAATTGGTCACATTGGCCGAGTTCAAGGCATCAATCGCGGTGCCCGCGGCGCCCGCCGAAACAAGCCCCGAATTCTTGACAGTGACATCTGTGCCAAAAATGCCGGTTTGCGTCGCCGATATGCTGCCCAAGTTGACCACGTTGGCAGAGATGGCGCCGGATTTGCCGGTGGCCGCCGACGTGATCACGCCGGAATTGGTGACTTCGGCGACACCGGCCTCGATACCGAACGCGCCTCCAAAGATCAGTCCCGCATTGTCCACCTTGGCGCGCGACTGCGTCGAGATGCCTTCTCCGGTCGCGGCGTCGCCGGTAATGCGGCCGCTGCTCGAATTGCTCACGGTGGCGTCAATGGCCTGAATTGCGGCGCCATTTGCGCCGGTGGCCGAAATCGTCCCTGCATTGATCACGTTGGCGGTGCCGGCGGAGATTCCCCGGAACAGGCCGCTGATTGTCCCCGCGCCGTGGTTGTCGACGTTGGCCGTATCGATTGCGGCGATCCCGATGCCGTTCGCGCCCGTTGCGATGATAGAGCCGTCATTCGTGACATTGGCCGTGCCGTTCGACTGAATGCCGAAGCCGTTCGCGTCGGCGACCACGATCGAGCCACCGGTGCTGTTGTTTACATTTGCCTGCGCATCCCCCCGGATGCCGGCAATGGTCGCCGAGATAAACCCGGTGTTGGTGACGTCGGCGATGCCAACGCTAATGCCGATGCCGCCCACTCCCGTTGCGATTAGATTACCGGAATTGACCACGGCGACGCGACCCGCCGCAGCCGAGACGCCGATACCGTTCGTTCCTGACGCCCTGATCGTGCCGGTATTGTTGAGGTCGCTAAGCGACGAGCCGCCGCTCACGGCCTCCCCATCCGTACCGTTGGCTGAGATCGTGCCGGAACTACTGATGTGAAAGGAGAAGGCGCTAACACCGCGGCCCGAAAAGCCATTAGCCGTGATGGTGCCGGAATTATTGACGATGGCATCGCTCCCCGAGATACCGAAAAATCCACTGCTGGCAATGGCACCGTCATTGTTGACGGTTCCGCGGCCAAAGATGATGCCAGCGGTCGTTCCGGTCACCGAGGCGCTGCTGACAACATTGTAGACGTTGCCGGTGTCAGAACCGGTGCCGTAGCCAGCGCCAGCCGGATTGTTCGTGGTACCGGTACAAGTCACCGTCGTATTGCTGACTGGTGCGGTTGGCGTGCACGCCGCCTCGGCCTGCCCGGCAGCCGCGAATGACGGCAGCACCACTCCCAGCATGAGGGCGCGACGCAGCAGGCTCACCTTCGAACTGGGCGCGCACAGCCGCGATTTTTCGCCGACACTGGCGAGAGCCAAAACTTTCAAGGCAAGCCTCCATCCGATACGATTCACGTTCGGATCTACCTTTGAGGAAAAGCCGGCCCGCCCGCGTCAACCGGCAGGTTGAGAGCACGGCGATTAGCGACGACAGGAGGCAGTTGGGTCCGGCTTGTTGCACAACCGCAACGGCCGGACGCTCAGCGAAGCCGCCGCAGCGGGCTGGTGTGTGACGTCACCAGCCTGACGAGATCGACCTGCCGGTTGGTGCCGGTCTTGGCAAACAGCCGCTGAAGATGAGTCTTGACGGTGGCTTCCGAGATACCGAGCGCCCCGGCAACGGTGGCAACGCTGCCGAACTCGCTGACCGATGCCAGCACCCGCAATTCGCTCGGCGTCAGCGCGTAGAGCTTCGCCATGATCTCCATCGACGACAGCGTGTCGGCGGTGGCCTTGCGGACGAACAAGGCCGCCGCCGCCGCATAGTCGGCGCCGGCGCGACACCTTGCGCCCGACGTCAGCGGCAGGGCATGGGCCACGTACCGCTCGCCATCCAATCCGGTCAGCGTCACCGCTATCCCCCTTGTGCCAATCACGTCGCCGCCGTCGGCCGCCGCGGTGAATATTTCGCGAAGCGTCCGATTGGCCGATTCGTCCCGCGCCTCCAGTCGACTGCCCGGGCGAAAGACATCGTCAGCCATCAGCATGGCGTGACCGGCGCTATTCACATGGACGACCTTTCCGCCGGCATCAACCAGGAACACGCCAGTGCTCAGCCCGTCGAGCGTATCGGCGAACGTCGCGGCCTCGTAGCGCTTGAGATCGATCGCCTTGCCGACCAGCGCGGCACGCCGCACATGCGGCACGATGAGTGCCACGCGCCGGCGCATTTCGTCGTCGACCAGACCGGCGGCTTCGCCGCGAATGATGCTGAGATAGGCGCAGCTCGTCGCCGATTTTTCCAGCACGATGTTGGCCGCGTCGACCATGCCTTGCGGACGCGCCCACTCGCGATAGAAGCGTCCCTGGAGGAATTCGTCATAGGGCATCATGTCGGACGTGCTGACGATTTGCCCGACCTCGAAGAACGGCAATGTCGCGATCGGATCGTACTGCACGTAGGTGTCGAGATATGCCTGCAGGTAATGCTGAGCGACGCCGTGCTGGAAAAAGAAATCGCCCGATTTGCTGACGCCATCCTTTGAAAGCAGGCCGGCGGCCCGCCCGTCGGTGAATTCGCAAATCCCGGCAAGCAGCTCGGTCCACAAGGTCGGATCGAGCGCCGCGTCGTATATTCGCGCGACAAGATCCGAGAAACCCTTCGAATCAAGATTCATGATTTCCACTTCCCGGTTGATCATTCGTTTGGAGGATAGCGCCATGGCGGGATCGCCGCTTCAATCGAACGATGGAGGCGGCATCACAAACTTCTCTCGCGCGCGACGAGACCGATCGGCCGCCTCTCCCCCATCCGGCGATTCCCTCGCTCACGTCGCGATGGCTATCCGCCGAGCGGGCTGGCGTGCCCTGCAATCAGCTTGACGAGGCCGGCCTGGTTGCTGGCACCGGTTTTGATGAACAGATGATGCAGATGGGTTTTCACGGTCGGTTCGGAAATGCCGAGCACTCCGGCGACAGCCGGAACGCCGCCGACCTCGCTGATCAGCGCCAGCACCCGCAGTTCGCTCGGAGTCAACTTGTAGAGCTTCGACAGCGTCTGCAACGACGACGGCGTTTCGAGCGACGCCTTGCGGACGAACACGGCAGCCACCACGGAATAAGCGAGCCCTGCCTTGCGCCGCGCCCCCGACGTCAGCGGCAGGATATGGGCCAGCCACGGCTCCTCCAGCGGTGGCGTCAGCGGGACGGCGACCCCACTGGCTCCGACCGACGCGTCCCCGCCACCGGCCGACGCGATGATTTTCGAGAGTGCGGCCCCGGCCGCCTGATCCGTGACGGTCAGCATACTGTTCTTGCGGCGAAGGATCCTCCCCTCGTCCAGCATGGACTGTCCGGACACATTGACGAACACGATCTGTCCGTTTTCGTCGACGAGAAACACGCCCGCGGCGAGACCGTGCAGCGTATCGGCGAGCGCGGTTGCCTCCGCGGTTTTGAGATCGAGCAGATTGCCGATCAATACGGCGCGACGAACATGCGGCACGATCAGCCGCATTCGCCTTCGCATCTCGGCATCGACAAGGCCCTGATCCCTGCTTCGGAAAATGCCGAACAGCGTGAAACACGTCGCCGATTTGTCCAGCGTCGCGGCCAGGTGATCGACCCAGCCGTTGGGCGTCACATATTCCTTGTAGACCCGCGTCTCCACGTATTCATGATAAGGCAGGCAGTCTTCGACGCTGTACAGTTCCTCAATCCCGAACAGAAACTGAGTGGTCGAAATCGGATCGATCCGGTCATATTCGCCGAAATACCGCGCCTGCAGCCCGGAGGGTCCCGGGTGCCAATACAGGATGGTTTGTCCGGCCCTTCTCGCGACATCCTTCCAATAGATCATGGATGTCGAACCGCCGACGAATTCTGACGACTTTCGCAGCGCATCCTGCCACAGGCCCCGGTCGAGGGTGGCGTCGTAAATCGTCTCGATCAACTCCGACAGGACTTCCATTTCCGGGAGCATTCTTGCTGCCTCATTATCCCTGCAAAGGACGTCGCGACCATCAGGCCGCCGCCGCACTCTTTGCGGTATAATCAGACCGCGCGCATCAACCGGAAGAATGAGGAAGCATGTGACGTCCGACACGCGGGTTCCGCCGTACGCAACGGCGAGCGATGTCTCAGGAGCCTGGTCGCAGCGGACTGGCGTAGGCAGCGATCAGCCTGACGAGGTCGGCTTGCCGGTTGGTGCCGGTTTTCGCGAAAAGATGCTGCAAGTGGGTCTTGACGGTGGCTTCCGAAATGCCGAGCGCGCCGGCGACAGCCGAAACCCCGCCAATCTCGCTTACCGCCGTCAGCACGCGCAGTTCGGTCGGCGTCAGTTTGAACGTACTGGCGAGCACCGCCTCGGAGAGATTGTCCAGCGCCACCTTTCGAACGAACACGGCGGCGACGGCCTTGTAGGCCGTGCCGGTGGCAGCCCGCGCGGCCGACGTCAGCGGCAGCAAATGCGCGACGTAACGCTCGCCGTCATGCGCGGTCAGCGGCAAGGCTGCGCCCGTGGCCTCGTTCGAAACGCCGCCGTTTCCGGCGATGATGTCGCGCAAGCCCTGGTTGACCTTCGGATCGCGGGCAACGAGCCGCCCGCAGACGGAGCGCAGATAATCGTCGGCCGACAGCATGTCGTGGCCGGAGATGTTGGCGTGGACGATCCGGCCGCCGGCGTCGAGAAGAAAGATTCCGGCGCCGAGACCATCGAGCGTATTGGCAAACGTCGCGGCTTCGGATTGCCTGCTATCGATCGCCTTGTTGATGAGCAACGCCCTGTGGGCATGCGGCGCGACGAGGGCAATACGTCGCCGCATCTCTTCGTCGGCCATGCGGCTTCCGGTGAGGACCGCAAGCAGAACCGCCGAGGTCGACCCCGATTTCTCGAGCACGACGTTTGCGATGTCGGTGCAGCCCTGCGGTCGCAGCCATTCCTGATAGAACGGGCCGCTCCGGTATTCGTCATATTCGAGCAGATCCGGAATACTCACGACCTGCCCCAGCGGCGGCAGCACCGTGAGGTGATCGTATCTGGCATGGGTGTCGGAATAGAGCTGGATGTAGTGAGGATCGACACCGCAGTAATAATAGGTGAGCCCGGACTGGCTCATCGTATCCTTCGAGATAAGGCCGCACGCCTTGCCGCCGACGAAATCGTTGATGCCGACGACAATATCGTTCCACGCCGCGGGCTCGAGAGCGGCATCATAGATTTCCTCGATCAGACCGGAGAGTTTGCTGATCCCGCGCATAAGGCCAATCCAACGCTCAGGAGTTACGGGCAAACGGGCAGCGAACTCTTCCTATGTGTCTAATGATCCGTCCAAATTGTTCAATTGTCGCAATGCGGTCGCCGATCATACCGGGATATCCTTTCGGGACCTCCCGGCCTGCCTGCCGTCCTCCTTTTGGACGGTATTGCAAGGACGGAACGGTCACATCAACCGATCGGATGAGACCGGCCGCAGCCCTCGCCGAAGCAGGGATCGCGAACCGTTCAGCCCGCGGCCTCCCGATCGACCAGCGACGGATGACTGGCGATCAACTCGGCCTGGGTTTTTTCCGATCGTACGGCGCGAAGCAGGACCTTCGCAGTTTTCATATGCCCCGCCTTCACGGAAAGCCCTATGATCTGGCTCACAGACACGTCGCGCATCTGGTCGTCGGAAATCTGCCTGGCGATTTCGAGGGCGCGCTTGACCGCCGCCTGGTAACGCTCGGCTTCGGCCGCCTTCTTCTCATCGGCCTTTCCGCCGGCGCTGGCCGCGATCTTGTCGGCGATGGATGCGGCCGCCGCACAAATCTCGCGAATCTTCTGTGCCGCCCCGATATCGCCAAGCGGCTGATCGGCGGCGACTTCCCAGACGTCCGGGAGCAGATCTTTCTGGAACCAGCGCATTGCGTGAGCCCCTTCGATGCCGGAAATATATTCCGGCATCGAACCCGTTAGCAAGAATGCGCCTTCATTCCGCCGCCGAGATGCGGCCGAACTCGGTGGCCTGTTGCTCGAATAACCCACGGTAGAGGCCACCCGGGCGCGCCGTCAGCATGGCGTGGGTGCCCTGCTCGACGATCTCGCCGCGGTCGAACACCAAAATCCGGTCGAGGCTGCGCACCGTCGACAGCCGGTGCGCGATCACGATCGAGGTGCGGCCTTTCATCAGCCGCTCCATCGCCTGCTGGATCAGCCCTTCGGATTCCGAATCGAGGCTCGACGTCGCCTCGTCCAGGATCAAGACCGGCGCGTCCGCCAGGAACGCCCGCGCCAGCGCAACGCGCTGCCGCTCACCGCCCGACAGCTTGACGCCGCGTTCGCCGACCAGCGTGCCGTAACCCTTCGGCAGCCGCAAGATGAACTCGTGCGCGTTGGCGAGCCGCGCCGCCTGCTCGACCGCCGCTATCGAGGCGCCCGGCCGGCCATAGGCGATGTTCTCGGCCAGCGTGCGGTGAAACAGGATCGGCTCCTGCTGCACGATCGCGATCTGGCTGCGCAGCGAATGCTGCGTCGCCTGTGCAATATCCTGACCGTCGATCAGGATCTTGCCGCCGCCGATATCATAGAGCCGCTGCACCAGCTTGACGAAGGTGGTCTTGCCGGAGCCGGAACGGCCGACCAGACCGACCCGCTCGCCGGCGCAGATCTCGACCGACAGGCCGTCATACAGCGGCGTGCGATGGCCGCCATAGTGGAAGGTCACGGCATCGAACACGATGCACCCGCCCTGGATGTCGATCGGCGTCGCATTTTCCACGTCGGCAATGCCGATCAG
>JBBRSX010000163.1:0-14160 GCA_038244925.1 Hyphomicrobiales bacterium
AACAATTACAATACTGCCGTGACTGCCGTGAAGGCAGCCGCGCTGATCCAGTAAGGCCCTCGCCATGAGCTTTTCGAGTGCAGGATATCAGTTGCAGCCGGTGCTGCCGGAGCTCGTGCTGGCGTTCGGCGCGATGGTGCTGCTGATGGTGGGTGCCTATCGCGGGCAGGGGACGACCAGACTCGTCACCGTTTTGGCGATATGCCTGCTGGTCCTGACCGGCGTGCTGGAGCTGATGCTGCCGGCCGGCAAGCTCACCACCTTCGGCGGCAGCTTCATCGTTGACGACTTTGCTCGCTTCCTGAAGATCCTTGCCCTGATCGGCTCGGGCGCGACCCTGATCCTGGCGACGGAATTCCTGTCCGATCCGTCGCGGCGGATTTTCGAATTTGCGATCCTGGTGCTGCTCTCGACGCTCGGCATGATGGTGCTGATCTCGGCCGGCGACCTGATCATGCTCTATCTCGGGCTCGAGCTGATGAGCCTTGCGCTTTATGTCGTCGCCGCCAGCAACCGCGACAACGCCAAGTCGACCGAAGCCGGCCTGAAGTATTTTGTGCTGGGCGCGCTGTCCTCGGGCATGCTGCTCTACGGCGCCTCGCTGATCTACGGCTTCACCGGCACCGTCAGCTTTGCCGGCATCGCGGCGGCTGCGACAACCGGCAGCGTCGGGATCGTGTTCGGCATCGTGTTCCTGCTGGCGGGCCTCTGCTTCAAGGTCTCGGCTGTGCCGTTCCACATGTGGACGCCCGACGTATATGAAGGCGCGCCGACGCCGGTCACGGCGTTCTTTGCCTCCGCGCCGAAGGTGGCGGCGATTGCGGTATTCACCCGCGTGGCGCTGACCGCGTTTCCCGGCATCGTCTCGCAGTGGCAGCAGATCATCGTGTTCGTGGCGATCGCCTCGATGGTGCTGGGCTCGTTCGCTGCGATCGGCCAGACCAACATCAAGCGCCTGATGGCCTATTCGTCGATCGGCCATATGGGATTTGCGCTGGTCGGCCTCGCCACCGGCACCGTGGAGGGCGCGCAGGGCGTGCTTGTCTATATCGCGATCTATGTCGCGATGACGCTGGGCTCGTTCGCGGTCATCCTCACCATGAAGCGCAACGGCCAGCCGGTGGAGAAGATCAGCGATTTCGCCGGGCTCTCACGTACCAATCCGATGCTCGCCTTCTTCTTTATGACGCTGCTGTTCTCGCTGGCCGGTGTTCCACCGTTCGCGGGCTTCTTTGCCAAATGGTACGTGTTCGTCGCCGCGATCAACGCCCACCTGATTACGCTCGCCGTCGTCGGCGTGCTCTCCAGCGTGGTCGGCGCCTACTACTATCTCGCCATCGTCAAGATGATGTATTTCGAGGAACCGCTGCCGGCGCTCGACCCGATGCGCGCCGAGTTGCGCGTCGTGCTGGCGGTGGCCGGCCTGTTCAACATCTTCTTTGCCGTGCTCCCGGGGCCGCTGGTCAGCGTCGCCTCGGCCGCGGCAAAGTCGCTGTTTTAAAGCGCATGGTCATGCGCAGAAATTTGAAATGAGTTTCGCGCTCGGGTCCCGGGCCGCATCGGCGGGCTACCGTCTCTTTGCCTTCGACAAGGCCGGCTCGACCAATGCGGAAGCGATGTTGCGCGGCCGCGATGGCGAGCGCGGCTCGGCCTGGTTCGTCACGACGGAACAGACGGCGGGGCGGGGACGCCGGCAGCGCGCCTGGATCGCGCCGCGCGGCAACCTTGCCAGCAGCGTGCTTGAAGTGATGGATGTTACCCCCGCCGTTGCGGCGACGATGGGCTTTGCCTTCGGCCTGGCGCATGAAACCGCGCTGCAACGTGTCAGTGTAGAGGCCAACCTGCGGTTGGCCGGATCGGATCAATTGAAATATTTGCTGAAATGGCCGAACGATATTCTGGTTCGCGGGCAGAAGCTCTGCGGCCTGCTGGTGGAGGCCGAGGCCGTCGAGGGTGGCCTCGCAGTCGTGGCCGGGATCGGGACCAATATCATCGCCGCCCCCGAGGGCACGCCGACGCCGGCGACCTCGCTGAACGCGCTCGGCGTACACGTCGGTGCGGCGGAACTGTTCGGGGCATTGTCGGACGCCTGGGTCGAATTTTTTGGTATCTGGGACAGAGGTCGCGGCTTTGCCGAGATCCGAAAGCTTTGGCTGGAGCGGGCGGCGGGGTTGGGCGAGCGGGTTGCGATCAATCTTGGCGCCGCGACCGTTGAGGGCACATTCGATACCATCGACGAGACCGGCTGCCTGATCGTCCGCACGGTGGAGGGCAGGCGCGTGCCGGTCACCGCGGGCGAGGTCTATTTTGGTACTGCTGCTTCCGTGGGAGCGGCCTGATGGCGCGGCCGGATGAACTGACCTTTGCGCCGCTCGGCGGCGTCGGCGAGATCGGCATGAACCTGTCGATCTACGGGCTCGGCAACCGCCACCAGCGGGCGTGGCTGGCGGTCGATCTCGGCGTCTCCTTTGGCGACGAGGAGCATCTGCCGGGCATCGACCTGATAATGCCCGACATCAGATTCCTCGAAAAGGAACGCAAGAACCTGATGGGCCTGGTGCTGACGCACGCCCATGAGGACCACTTTGGGGCCATCATCGATCTCTGGCCAAAACTGCAATGTCCGATCTACGCCACAAAATTCAGTGCTGCGCTGTTCCAGGCCAAATGCGCCGCCGAGCGCAACGCGCCGAAGATCCCGGTCACGGTGGTGCCGTCGGGCGGTCGCATCGATCTCGGCCCGTTCAACGTCGAATTCATTCCGGTCGCCCATTCGATTCCGGAATCGCACGCGCTGGCGATCCACACCTCGGTCGGCACCGTCCTGCATACCGGCGACTGGAAGATTGACCCTACACCGATCATCGGCGTGCCGACCGACGAGCGGCGCCTGCGCGAACTCGGCGATGCCGGCGTGCTGGCGTTGATCGGCGATTCCACCAACGCGGTGCGGGAAGGGCGCTCGCCCTCGGAAGCCGAGGTTGCCAAGACCATCACGGAACTGGTGAAGGCCGCCAGGGGCCGGGTCGCGGTGACGACCTTCGCCTCCAACGTCGCTCGCCTGAAAGCCGTGGCGGATGCCGCCAAGGCTGCCGATCGCGAGGTGGTCGTGGTCGGCCGCGCCATGGAGCGTGTGGTCCAGGTGGCGCGCGAGACCGGTTTTCTCGATGGCGTGCAGAGTTTTCGCGGCGCCGATCTTTACGGCCATTTCCCGCCCGACAAGGTGCTGGCGCTGTGCACCGGCAGCCAGGGCGAGGCCCGCGCGGCGCTGGCGCGGATTGCCAATGACGACCACCCGCAGGTCACCCTGAACAAGGGCGACAGCGTGATCTTCTCCTCGCGCACGATTCCCGGCAACGAGAAGGCGGTGGGCGCCATCATCAATGGCCTCGTCACCCAGGGAATCGAGGTCATCACCGATCGTACCCACCTGGTGCACGTCTCCGGTCATCCGCGCCGCGACGAACTGCGCGACATGATCTCATGGGTGCGCCCGCAGCTCCTGATCCCGGTTCATGGTGAGCCGCTGCATCTGCACGAACACGCCAAGCTGGCGCGCGCCTGCGGCGTGCCGAAGGTGCTGATCTGCCGCAACGGCGACCTGGTCAAGCTTGGGCCCGGCGACCCCGGCATCATCGAACAAATACCCTCGGGCCGGCTCTACAAGGACGGCAACATCCTGGAGGATTCCAAGTCGCGTGCCGTGGTCGAGCGGCGGCGGATGGGATTTGCCGGCTGCGCCTTTGTCGCCATTGCCGTGACTGATAAAGGCGAGCTGTCCGACGATCCCGAGGTTGATCTCGTCGGCATCCCCGAGAAGAATGCGGCCGGCGAGGTCATCGACGAGATCGTGTTCGACGCTGTTGTCTCGACGGTCGAAAACCTGCCGCGGGCACGCAAGCGCGATCCCGATGCGATGGCGGAGTCGGTGCGCCGGGCGGTGCGGTCCGTCATCAACGAGCACTGGGGCAAGAAGCCGATCTGCCTCGTGCACGTTCTGACGGTCTGACGTAGCGTTGTCGAGCGAAGTGGATGCCGGTTCGCGTCAAGACAACGTGTCAAACTAAAGAGTAGGAGGAGTTCCATGCTGGGCCGGCTCAATCACGTCGCGATCGCGGTCAAGGATGCGGAAAAAGCCGCGAAGATCTATGGCGGCGCGTTCGGCGCCGAGATCTCCGGCGCGGTGCCGCTGCCGGAGCACGGCGTCGTCACCGTGTTCGTGACGCTGCCCAATACCAAGATCGAATTCATCCAGCCGCTCGGCGACGCTTCGCCGATCGCCAAATTCGTCGAGCGCAATGCCGACGGCGGCATTCATCACATCTGCTACGATGTGCCCGACATCATCGCGGCACGCGACCGCATGATCAAGGAAGGCGCCCGGGTGCTTGGCGACGGCGTGCCGAAGATCGGCGCCCACGGCAAGCCCGTGCTGTTCTTCCACCCCAAGGATTTTTCCGGCGCGCTCGTCGAAATAGAACAGGCCTAGAGCATGATCCGGAAAAGTGGATACCGGTTTTCCCTCGCGACAAACGTAAGCGTTTGCGCGGAGATCATGCTCCATCGAGAAGATCGGATCATGATCCGATCACATCGGAGCATGATCTGATGGCCTACAGCATCTCCACGGCGTTTGCGATCTACTTCGTGATGTGGTGGATCGTATTGTTTTTGACGTTGCCGTTCGGCGTCCGCAGCCAGCATGAGGACGGCGAGGGCGCGCCCGGCACCGATCCCGGTGCGCCGATCTTGGCGCGGATGGGACGCAAGCTGATCTGGACCACAGTGCTTTCGGCCGTGATTTTTGCGATCTCGATGTGGGCCTATTACCAGGGCTACCTTAATATCGAGCGGCTTTCGCGGCTGATGGGAATGCCGTTCTAGCGGGCCAGAGCAGACCATGCTGCGTTGCCTTGGCTTGATGATGGCGCTGTTCGCGTCAGCCGGTCCGGCTTCCGCGATGGATCCATCCGCGATGGAAGAAACCAATTGCCTGATGGCCTGCGACGCCAATCAGGAGCATTGTGCGGGAAATTCGCCCGCCTCAGCGCCGCGAAATTATTCGCTGGCCAAGCTTTCATCGCCTCCCCAAAGCAAGGCGTCTCCGGTCAACCCGTCGCGCCGGACCAGCGAACGGCGATAGGCCGGCGGCAACGCTTACACGAACGCAACACCGATCCGCTTGTCCCTGCGCCAGGCAACCTGGCAGCGATAGACGGCGTGGTCACCCGCGATCACCAGCTTGAAGGTCTCGGGGATGCCGATCGGGCTTGCGACCTCGAGGGCCGCGCCGGTTTCCGATATATTCCGGATCAGGCAATCGATGACGCCGCCGTTGAATTCGATCGCGCCCGATTTCAACACCCGGTGGCGCAGCGCCGCGCGGTTGTTCTCCAGCACCTGAAGCGGTGCCTGGGCGGGTTGTCCCGCCGTATCTTCCGGTTGCGGATGCAGGGATTCGGCGTGCCGCGTCGCGATCGTGATCGCTTCTTCCGTCAGCGCCGGCCGGATCTTGGCCCAGGCGAGCTTGAACCGGACCTGGCAGTCCTTGAAATTGATGGCCGGCCCGCGGTCGCCGGGGGTCGCCGGCTGGCCGTAGACATTGCAACCCCACCACCAGTGTTGACTGTCGGGCTGCTTCAACATCCGGCCAATCGCAAGACCGCGCCAGATCACCTCGTAATTGTCATCCTGGCTGACGCCGTCGACGACAGCCGGGCGCAAAGCGATGGTTTCCAGATCGTCGATCATCGGCCGTATATGTCCTCGGCGCTCAGGGGGAACCGGCTTCGGCGGGTGATCGCGACGTCACCGGGTCCCTTGTTCTGCCGCGATTGCGCAAGCGGGTATCGGCAGCAAATCCGGTTCGGACAAAGTCCGCAAGATCAGTTAGTCATGCCCCCGGATTTGCCCGGGGGAACATTGCCGCGGGCCGCCCGATTTCCGTGGCCTGGGAGAACAGGAATGACGTTTCAGAGGATTATGGCCGCCCTGGTGGTGTTGCTGGCCGCCGGTCTTGCCGGGTCGTTCTATATGAACTGGAAGACGCTGGGGCAGGTTCGCACCGTGAAGGCCTTTGTCGAGGGCGCGGTGTTTGCCGACGCGGTCGCGGCCTGCGAGAAGGTGCAGAGCACCACCCCGTTCAAATGGAACGGCGGCAAGCAGCTCTCGGTCGTCGGCCTGAACTCGGTCAAGCCCGACAAGTACAGCGTGATCGCGAGCTACACGCTGGTCGCCGACAGCGTCTATTGCGACTACGATCCGATCAAGAAGAAGGCCGATATCGGTTCGAGTTTCCTGGAGCGGGAGTGAGGCACCGGACGCTACCGTGTGGGGCAGGTTCGGGATGTCGTCAGAGTCGTCGCGAATTATCGGTCTGTACCAGCGCAAGGCGCTGGATTGGATTCGGAACCGGGAACATAACGGCCACCTGATGGAGAAATCTTGGCTCGACCGGTTTCGTGCCCTGTTGCCGTCTTCCGGTTCGATTCTCGACATCGGCTGCGGATCCGGCGCGCCGATGGCCCGCTATCTGATCGAGACCAGGCACGCCGTCACCGGTGTGGATTCGTCGGCCACTCTGATCGATATCTGCAGCAATCGTTTTCCGGCGCACGAATGGATCGTTGCCGATATGCGCGAACTCGCGCTGGGACGGCGATTCAACGGCATCGTGGCGTGGGACAGTTTCTTCCACCTTTGCCCGGACGACCAACGCCTTATGTTTTCGATATTTCGACAGCATGCCGCGCCGGAGGCCGCTCTGATGTTTACCAGCGGTCCCGCGCATGGCGAAGCGATCGGGAGCTTTGAGGGCGAACCGTTGTATCATGCGAGCCTCGACCCGGCCGAATATCGTTCTTTGCTCGCCGAGAATGGCTTCCGGGTCGTCGCGCATGTCGTTGAAGATCCGAACTGCGGAAGCCACACCATTTGGCTCGCACAAAGCGTTTAGGTTTCGCTCAGACTTAAGCGTCGCTCTTGGCGAAGAGGTTTTCGATTTCGGTGGTCAAGTCCCGCCACGCCGCATCGATCTCGCTTGACCAGTCGTCACCCAGAATCTCGCGCAGCGTAGCTGCGATGACTCCGAAAAAGGCGATGAAGAGGTCGCGCGGCGTGCCGTAGGCGTCGTGCGAGGAAATCTCGCATTCGATCAGGCGAAAATGTCCGGTGCGTTCGCCGGCGAAATCCAGGATCGCCTCGATCGTCAGTGCCAGCATCGATCCCTTGACGGGCTCGCTGCCCTCGGTCCTGAACATCGTCAGCGTTTCCGGAAATTCGCCGTGCAGGCGGCGATAGACCAGCGGCGTCAAATCTTCGCAGCGTTCGGCGGCGATATCGAAACTTCGCTCGATGAGATTCGATGGAGTCATCTTGTTCAGAGCATCCCTGCCGAACATCTCGAAAAAAAAGAACAGGGCGCTAGCCCTGCTCAAAAATTGTGTCGACCCTTAATTTCCCCGAAAATTTGGATTTGATCTTGATTATCGAGGCGACGCTGCTTGTGCGCGTCAGGGCTCCTCCCGAGACTTGGACCACCAGACTTGAGCCTTTCAGCCCGCCTGAGCCCGCACTGTTAGACCATCTAATTCGTCTTGTCACCATTTTCAGCAACGATTGTTCAAAATTCCAGCAATCTGCGAAACGATTGAAAACTAACCACTATTGGTTGCGGAGCGGCGCCAGTACTTCGAAAAAGATGGTACCTCAGTAGGCCATCGCCGACGTGGCGCCGGACACCTGAGATAGCGGCTTAATCCGCGCCAATGGGAAGAAAAAAGCCGGGAACCTGATCTCGACTCTGGACTCCGAGGGTGATTAGGTCAGTTGCGGATGGGTTAGCGATGCGCAAGCGGCTGAGGAATTTTCTGCCAATCGTCCTGTTGGCGCTGGTGGTGCAGATTTTCGCACCGATCGGCGCTTGCTGGGCGGCCAGCATCGCCGCCTCCGATCCGCTCGCCGCCGCCGTGATCTGTCACGGCAATGGCGCTCCCAACGGACAGTCCGACCAGACCGGCCACCGCGCCCACGACGGATGCTGTTCGGTGTGCAGCGTGCTGCAGACCGGCGTGCCGGTCGATGTGCCGCAAATAGCGGCGGCCGTCAGCTTCGAGCGTCAGGCCGTGCGCGTGGTCTGGACCGAGTTGCCCCCCGAGCGGTTCGCTTCGCGCGCCGGCTCACATGCGCAGGCGCGCGCCCCACCGTCCATTTCCTGACGACCTCGCGGCCGGTGCGGTTACTCGCGCCGGGCAATCCCATTG
The DNA here is from genome assembly GCA_038244925.1 of Hyphomicrobiales bacterium. Taxonomy (GTDB): domain Bacteria; phylum Pseudomonadota; class Alphaproteobacteria; order Rhizobiales; family Xanthobacteraceae; genus Bradyrhizobium. The sequence continues at coordinate 8,262 of JBBRSX010000163.1, forward strand.
AGAGTTGGCCGGCCTTTGATGCCGGCGTCAGGATCATTCCATGTTTCGTTATCATGCCCTTGGCGGCGCCAGCATGATCGTGCTGTGCAGCGCGCTGTTCGTTCCGTCGGACGCCAACGCGCAGTCTGCCAGCCAAAGTCTGCCGCCGGTAACCGTCGACGCGCCCAAACCCGCGGTGGCCAAACCTGTCAGAAGGCCCGCTACCCGCTCGGTTGCCAGCACCCGGCCGCGGGTGCCATCGGCCAATCCGCCGTCGGCAGTGTCGCAAACGGCGCAAATCACGCCGAGCGCGGCGCGAGCCAGCCTCAACCAGGCGCCGAACGGCCAGATCCAGACGACGATCGATCACAGTCAGTTCGACAACCGGCCCTCGTTCTCGGTCAGCGACGTCTTGCGCGATAGTCCCGGAATATCGGTCAAGCAAGGCAACGGACCGCGCGATTTCGGCATCTCCATTCGCGGCTCCAACGCTCGCAACGGCTTTGGCATCCGTAACCTCGTGATCTTCGACGATGGTTTCCCCGACACCCAGCCCGACGGCCTTTCGCGAAGCGATCTGATCGACCCGCGCGCCTATGGCGCGATCGACGTCATCAGGGGGCCGTCATCGGCGCTCTACGGCAACTACGCGACCGGCGGCGCGCTCAACTTCCGGACCCGGCCGGGCGGCACCATCGATGGCGTCGAATACGGGGTCGATGGCGGAAGTTTTGGATACCTCAACAATTACCTGACGGCCGGCAAGAAGGTAGGCAACTTCGAAGGCTCTTTATTCGTCAGCGATGCACGCGGCAACGGCTACATCGGCAACAGCTGGTTCAACACCCAGACCGTCAACTTCCTCGGTACGCTGCAGGCGACGCCGGACGATCGGTTGACCGTCAAGTTCATCAACAACGATCTGAGCATTCGCCTGCCGCTACGGTCTTCGCTCAATCAATTCTACCAAAATCCGTTCCAGCAGGGCTGCGCGAACGGTGCTACGGCTGCGCCGGGATGCGGCACGGTGGGGTTGTTCATCAACGGTTTCAACGGGGCAAAGGACACCGAAACTGCGGTGCAGGCCGGGCTCGGGCGCAATGATCGCCGTACCATCGTCGGCGGCCGATGGGAGCACGATTTCGACAACACGACGACCTGGCGAAACCAGTTCGTTTTCGACGACCGCAACATCAACCAGCCGACCGGCGCGACGAGTGCGATCGGAGACTATCCATCCTACAACTTCATGAGCGACGTCACCAAGCGTGGTGAATTGATGGGAATGGACTCGACGACATTCGTCGGAGGCTTCTACAATACTTTGGCGGTGTCCGGCGATACCTGGAACGTGATGCCGGGCGGAAACGCCACGCTGGGCCGGCTGTCGAGTAATCTCTTCAGCGACACCACGAATTACGGCGTACGTGCGCGCGAAGAACTCAAGCTGCTGCCGAACCTGACGGCGGTTGCCGGAATCGGATGGGAAACCACCCATCTGAAAGGACTCAACACGGCGTATAGTTACGCGGGAGCCGTCGGCGTCACGACGATCAAACCCACCACTGCCGATGTGCAATTCCAGAACACGGCGCCGGAACTGGCGCTGCTGCACAGGCTGAACAGCGAATGGCTGTTCAGAGCGCGGGCTGCCGCCGGCTACGGGACGCCCCAGGTGTCGAACCTGTTCGTCCTGCCGAGCGGATTGTCCGGCAACAACACCGGTCTTCAGCCACAAAAGAATCTGGGATACGATCTCGGCGTCGACTGGACGCCGAACAATGCGCTCAAGCTCAGCGCGACCGGATTTTACGAATTCTTTCGTAATGAACTCGTGAGCCAAGCGACGCCATTGGCCGGCATCAGCTATACGTTCAATGCGCCGAAGTCGGAGCATCGCGGGATTGAGCTGGCCGCCGACTGGAAGTTTTATCCCGGCTGGCGGTTCACGGCGGCATACACCTATCTGGACGAAGTCTACACCGAATACACCGAGAACATCACCAACGGTGCCGTATTCAGTTTCAATCGCGTCGGCAACAAGATCCCCGGTATCTCGCCGAACGAGCTGACGGCGCGGCTCGGCTACGACCAGATGTGGGGTCCGCTGACAGGCCTCGGCGCGTTCGCCGAAGTCCAGTGGAAGGACTCGTTCTTCATGGACAATGCAAATCTCCTGAAGGCGCCCGGCTATGAACTGGTCAATCTCAACGTCCACTACAAGACGGACTTGCAGTCCGATTATTTCAAGGCGTTGAGTCTGTATCTCGAGGTCAGGAACGTGTTCGATCAAACCTATGTCGCATCTGCCAACAACATCGCGAACTCCGTAACCGCCGGCGGTGTTCAAAATCCCGCGAGCATATTGGCGAATACGACCGGTTCGATCTACGCTGGCTCGCCACGGGCGTTCTTGGCCGGAATGAAGGTGGCATTCAGATGATCAATCCCTTCAGCACTCCCGGGCGTCTCATATCGCTCCGCGCCACGTTGTTTGCGACGGCCTTCGCGCTGTTGCAAACGCCTGCCTACGCGCAAATGAGCCATCAGCACGCCTCGGAAGCCGCGTGTGACGAGCCGGCCCTGCGTTGCGCCTCGAAGGTCACGTCAACCTTTGCCCCCGACGGGACGCTCTGGCTGGCCTGGATGGCGGGCGGTCAAGTGTCGGTCGCGAGTTCGAAAGACGGCGGCCAAACCCTTTCGGCGCCGGTTTCGGTGACCAAGGAGCGTCTCAACCTGGATTGGGGACCCGATGCGCGTCCCAAGATCGTCGTCGCTGCCGACGGACGAATATCCGTGGCGTTTTCGATTTTCCGGGACAAGGCCTTCAACGGTCAGGTCCTCATCACAAGGTCGGTCGATGGCGGCAAGAGTTTTGCGGAGTTGAAACCGATCACGCCAAACAATGAGAGCCAGCGGTTTGAAGCGCTGGCACTCGATGCCGACGGATCGGTGTTCGCGGCGTGGCTCGACAAGCGTAACCGCGTGCCGGTCCAGAAGAGTGGCCAGAAGTACGATGGCGCCGCGCTGTTCTTTGCATCCTCGCGCGACGGCGGCACGACCTACACCGAAGCACGGATGGCAAAAGACAATACCTGCGAATGCTGCCGTGTGGGGATTGCGTTTGCCGGCCCCGGCCGTCCGGTTGTGGTGTTCCGGAACATCTTCGAGGGCGGCATTCGGGATCATGCGGTGATGACCTTTGCCGACCCGGCAACGCCGGGCGAACTCCACCGCGTCAGCCAGGATAACTGGCAGATTGCGGCGTGCCCCCATCACGGGCCGAGCCTGTCGATCTCCGCGACAGGAAGCTATCACGTGACGTGGTACACCAACGGCAAGAACCGCAAGGGTCTGTTCTATGCCCGCTCGCGCGATGCCGGGGTGACCTTCTCTGATCCGTTGCCGATCGGTCGCGCCGACCGAAGCCCGTCGCGGCCGTATGTGATCGCGGGTGGGCATGGATTGGCGATGGTCTGGAAGGAATTCGACGGCGAAAAGACCTCGGTCAACCTGATGACGTCGCAAGACGACGGCGCGACCTGGTCGGCGCCGAAAGTCATTTCCAGCACCTCGGATACCTCAGACCATCCGCTGCTCGTTTCGGACGGACGCCGCACCTATCTCTCCTGGATGACCAAGGCTGACGGGTACCGCTTCCAACCAATCGGGAATGAATCATGAAACGGCAATTGTTGGCGGGGATGATGCTCATTACCCTGCTGCCTTCGGCGCCCGCATCTGATGGCAAGGCCGAGCTGAAGCCATTCGGTCGCGGAAGCTGGCAGGAGATTCTGCGGGCTCACACCGGCCGACCGACCGTCGTGCATTTCTGGGGGGTGACCTGCGGCCCCTGCAAGGTGGAATTGCCGCTGCTTGGAAAATTCATGAAGGAGCATTCGGCCTTCGACATGGTGACTGTCAGCGCGGACCTGGTTCCGGACTTGCCGGGTGCCACGCGCTCGATGCTCGAGAAATCGGGCCTCGCTGCCGCCGAGAACTGGATTTTCAACGATGGTTTTGTTGAACGCTTGAGGTTCGAAATCGATCCGGCATGGCAGGGTGATATACCCCGTACCATCCTGATCTCCGAAAAGGGGGACGTCACCACGATTGAAGGTTCCGTCGAAATGACGGAGATACAGAAATGGCTGGAACCGCAATCCGGCACCGGCAAAAAGCAATGAGATTCGCAGTACGCGGCGCAAAGCGACTGCCCTGCGTGTCTTGAAAGGACGACGATGCAAGTTATGACGGCAATTTCACGCAGCTTCGCCTGCGCCGCGCTCGCGGCCAGCCTGTTCGCCACCTCCGCCCGCGCCGAAGACGTCAAGGCCGGCGACCTCGTCATCACCCAGGCCTGGAGCCGTGCGACGCCGGGCGGCGCCAAAATCGCCGGCGGTTACCTCACCATCGAGAACAAGGGAACCGCGCCGGACCGATTGATCGGCGGCAGCGGCGATATCGCCGGCAGGGTCGAAGTCCACGAGATGGCGATGAACAACGGCGTCATGACCATGCGTCCGCTCGACAAGGGACTGACAATCGAGCCGGGCAAGACCGTGAAGCTGGCGCCGGGCGGCTATCACCTGATGATGTTCGACCTCAAGGGGCCGTTCAAGCAGGGCGAGAAAGTGCCGGTCACGCTCGAATTCGAGAAGGCGGGCAAGGTGACGCTGTCGCTGGACGTGCAGGGCGTCGGCGCCCAGGCGCCAGCCGGTAGCGCCGACAGCTCAGGCGGGCACATGGAGATGAAGAAGTCGCCCGACCATTCCGGCATGAAGATGTGACGGCATGATGCCGCACGAACATCTGCCGTCTCGTCGTCCGGCGTTGTCATACCTTGGCCCCGGTATGGTTGTTGCAGCTTTGCTGCCGTTCCTTGTTACGGCTGCAGCAGCTGCCGACGAGGATTTTTTCACGCATCTTCACACCGAAAAAGTGATGGCAAACGTCACGGTATCGCCGGGCCGCGCCGGGCCGGTCGAAATCAGCATTCAGCTTGAGACCGTCGACGAGCGACCGCTTGCGGCCAAGGCGGTATCGGTCACGCTGACCGACACGCAGTCGAGGAAAAAGCTCGAAACGGTTCAGGCGGTGCGGATCGGCGAGGACCTTTGGCAAATGCGGCTTTCCACGCTGGCGGCGGGCCGCTGGATGCTGGCTCTCGGCATTTCGATTTCCGATACCGACAAGGTCGACGTGGAAGCGCCGATCCTGATTGCGTCGGAGGGTTCGAAGGGTGAGGGCGCCGCCATGAAGCATCATCATTAGGGCTCAGGCTACCAGGCTGCGGCACAGGCAAAGCTCACGGAAATCGATGTCGAATGCAATGACCGACGACGAGGACGACCCGGGCGACGAGATTTCGCGGCTCGAAGCGCGGCTCGAAGAGCTTGCCGAGGCGGCCGAGCGATGCCGCAAGATCATTCTGGGGTCGCAGATCGCGATCGCCGCCGGCGCCGTCCTGCTGTTGTTGACGATGTTCGGCCTGTTCGCGTCGATCGAGGTTTTCTTCGGGTCGATTGCCGCGGTGCTGGGCGGCATCGTCTCGCTCGGATCCAATGTCAGTACGTTGCGCCAGACCACCGACGCCGTCGCCGCTGCCGAGGCGCTGCGTTCGAGCCTGATCGGCCGGATCGAATTGCGCGTGGTGGATGACAGCCCGCTGAAACTGGTCTGAATATCCCGGCGCGTTGTCCCGAAGGGCAAAATCACTCACTCGCTGATTTGGGTCTGTTGTCTATCCCGGTTTGCAAAAATATTCCGGTTGGCACGTCGAGGCTGAGCAAGAACTCGGTCAGCGCTCAACGGTAGAGAAATTGTTTCGCCATTGCGCGCTTCGATGCATAGAAAATTCTGTCGACTTTGCTTTGGGGCCGCATGGGGAGAACGGCGTTCTACAAGGTCGAGAGCGCCC
>JBBRSX010000164.1:0-13933 GCA_038244925.1 Hyphomicrobiales bacterium
CCGACCAGCATCATCGCCACGAAAGTGCCGCAACCGCGGCTCGCGAGCAGCACGCCGGCGGTGATGATGGGATAGCCGATCACGTTCTGCAGGAACGGCGACGACAGCGCCATGGTCGAATACAGCACCAGGCCCATCACGGCCATGAACACGCAGCCGCCGACGAAGTTCTTGTCCTTGAACAGCGCGAACTGGATGAACGGCTTTGCGGTCGTGAACGAATGCGCAAAGAAGTAATAGAAGCCGATCGCGGAAACGATGAACTCGCCGATGATCTCGTTGGATTCGAACCAGCCGAGCTGCTCGCCGCGGTCGAGCGCGAGCTGCAATGAACCGATCGCGATCGCCAGCGCGGTGAAGCCGAACCAGTCGAAGCGCAGGCCGAGGTCCTTCTTGGTCTCGTCCATGAAAATCACGAGGCCGAGCACGGTGAAGATGCCGAACGGCAGGTTGACGAAGAACACCCAGTGCCAGGAATAGGTCTCGGTCAGCCACGCCCCCAATGAAGGCCCCATGATCGGGCCCATCATCACGCCCATGCCCCAGATCGACATCGCCTTCGCCCGCTCATGCAGCGCGTAGGAGTCGAGCATGACAGCCTGCGACAGCGGCACCAAAGCGGCGCCGAACACACCCTGCAGCAGGCGGAAGAGCACCATCTGGTTGATGTCCTGCGCGAGGCCACACAGCACGGAGGCGAAGGTGAACCCGGCGGAGCAGACGATGAAAATGTTCTTGCGGCCGAAGCGGTTGGCGATCCAGCCCACCGGCGCGGTCATGATCGCGGCCGCGACGATATAGGACGTTAGCACCCAGTTGATCTGGTCCTGCGAGGCCGACAGCGTGCCCTGCATGTAGGGCAGCGCGACATTGGCGATGGTGGTGTCGAGCGCCTGCATGATCGTCGCCGTCATGGCGCAGATCGTCACCATGTTCCGGCGCATGCCGGGAACGGCTGAGGGTGACTGGCCCGGCGTCGGCATGATCGGCCTAGTCGTGTTCGCTGGTCGCGGCTGCCGGCGAGAGGCCGAGCAGGGCTGCGAGCGAACGGCTGTGTTTGGTGTCGATGGTGGCGTAGACGCTCATGCCGGCTTTCAGCTTGCGGACGAACTTGTCATTCTGGTCGAAATAGATCCGCACCGGAACCCGCTGCACCACCTTGACGAAATTGCCCGATGCATTTTGCGGCGGCAGGATCGCGAATTGCGCGCCGGTGCCGGGCGAGAGCGAGCCGACCGTGCCCCTGAACACATGGTTCGGGAACGCGTCGACGTCGAGCTCGACGGTCTGTCCGACCGCGACATAAGTGAAATCGGATTCCTTCGGGTTGGCGTCGACCCACGGGTTTGACGTGTCGATGATGCTGAACACCGCCGCACCTGCGGCGACGAAGCGGCCGAGCTGGATCTGTTCGACTTGCGTGGCGATGCCCGCCATCGGCGCGCGCATCACGGTGTGGTCGAGGTTGCGCTCGGCCTGGTCGAGCGCCGCCTTGGCCTGGGCATAGGGCGGAAACTCCTCGATCGGCAGATCGGGCTTGCCGAGCAACTGGGTTTTGGCGTTGGAGAGCTGCTGCTTGACGAATTGGGCTTGCGCCGCGGCAGTCACCAGCGCGGTGCCGGAATTATCGAGGTCGAGCTGCGAGCCGACATTGTTCTTCACCAGCGCGGACTTGCGATCGACGTCGCGCTGTTTCAGGTCGATGCCCTGCTGCGTCAGGTCGGCCATCTGGCCGTAGATCTTGATGTTGGCGACCAGATTGTCATAGGTCACCCGGGCCTGGTCGAGCGTGGCCTTGGCGGACGCGACCGCGAGCTTGAACGGCACCGGATCGATCTCGAACAGCACGTCGCCTTCCTTGACCTGCTGGCCTTCCTTGACGACGACCTTCTCGATCTTGCCGGAGATATCAGGCGTGATCAGCACCTTCTGCGCGCCGACATAGGCGTCGTCGGTGGTCACGTAGCGGCCGCCGTTGAGATAGAAGGTGATGCCGGCGATCACGGCGACCAGCGGCAGCACCACCAGCAGCAGGAAACGCCGATAGCGCCGCAGGCCGGCCATCAGCCGGCGGCGAGGTTCGGCTGATATCTTCGGACGCGGCGAAGCCGGGCTGCCCTTTTGTTCGGGCGGAAACTTCAGGATCGGATCAGCCATAACGCTGTTCTTTCTTCGGCGGCTCATTGGCCGGATTCTGGATCGCGTTGCGCACGTTTTCCTTGATCTGGTCGAGTTGCGCGAGCAGGCGGTGGGCGTCGGCGGGGTTGATCCCCTCCAGCGCGGTGGTGGTGATTTCCGAGCGCAGGCCCGAGAGCTTGCCGAGCAACGGTCGCGCCGCCTTCTTCAGATAGAGGCGGTTGACGCGGCGGTCGGTCTCGTCGCCGCGGCGCTCGATCCAGCCATTGTTGCAGAGCTTGTCGACCAGCCGGGTCAGCGTGATCGGCTGCATCTCCATTTGTTCGGCGAGTTCCGTCTGTTTCAGGCCCTCGGTGCGCTCGACCTTGGCCAGAACCGCCCATTGCGCGCGGGTGATGCCATGGCGCGCGGCCTGCTTGTCGGCATAGGCGCGCATCATTCGCTGCACCTCGCCGAGCGTAAACAGGAAGTTCATATCCACGGAACCGCGCATCAGGGGTGGTCTCCATAAGCTTTGGATATAATAAGCTAGCTTATTAATCCTGCATCGGGGGTTAACAATGACGTGACCCGCGCCCAGGGCATGGCTAGGACGCATGGCTGGGGGCGGGCTTTGGGATTGGCCGCGAAAATGCTAGGAAATGAACGACATGACCCTGGCCAAGCCGACATTTCCCGCTCCCGACCACGATCACGGCCGCTGCACCGCGGACGCAATGGCGCATGCCGAGCAGGTCTGCGCGCGGCGGACGCAGAAATTCACCCCGATCCGGCGCCAGGTGCTGCAGGCGCTGCTGTCCAGCCACCGGCCGCTCGGGGCCTATGAGGTGATCGACGAACTCGCCAAGTCGATGCCGCGGCCGGCGCCGATCACGGTCTACCGTGCGCTGGATTTCTTGATGGAAAACGGCCTCGTCCATCGCATCGAGAGCCGCAACTCATTTCTGGCCTGCGCGCATGACCACGACGAAACCTCGATGGTCGCGTTCCTGATCTGCGACCATTGCGGCTCGGTCGGCGAAATCCCCGCCGCTCCCGTGGCGCAAAGCCTCAACGCCGCGGCGCGCGCGACAGGTTTCGCGCCCAAACTCTCCGTCGTGGAAATCGCCGGCACCTGCGCCCACTGCCAGAAGATTTAACGACAACACGGCGCCAAGCCGGCCACGAGGATCAATGTCTTCCACTCCAGTGACTTCTTCGACCGGGCGTGCGCTGACGCCCGGCGCCATCGCATTGATGCTGATGCTGTGCCTGAGCTGGGGTTTCAACCAGATTGCGACCAAGCTGGCGCTATCAGATGTGCCGCCGATGATGCAGGCGCTGATCCGCTCCGCGGGCGCGCTCCCGGTGATGCTGGTGATCGGCTGGCTGCGTGGCGTGAAATTCTTCGAGAACAAAGGCACGCTGGTCCCCGGATTGTTGGCGGGCGTGCTGTTCGGCATCGAGTTCGTGCTGATCTTCACCGGGCTGGTGTACACCTCGGCGTCGCGCGCGGCGGTGTTTCTCTACACTGCGCCGTTCTTCGTTGCGCTCGGCTCCTATGTTTTTCTCGGCGAGCGGCTGCGCGCCTTGCAATGGGGTGGGCTGGCGCTGAGCTTCGCTGGTGTGGCGCTCGCGATCGGCGTGCCGCAGCCGAATGTCGACGCAAAAGTGTTGCTGGGCGATCTGCTGGTGGTTGCCGGCGGCGCGCTGTGGGCGGCGACCACGCTGATCGCCAAGGGAACGGGCTTGCGCAATGCCGCGCCGGAAAAAGCGCTCGGCTACCAGGTCGCGGTATCGATCCCGATCCTCGGCGCCGCCTCCTGGCTGTCGGGTGAGACCATCACCCATATACCGAGCCTGCTGTCGATTTCGCTGCTGGCCTATCAGGCGTTCTGGGTGGTCGGCTGCACCTTCGTGCTGTGGTTTGCGCTGGTGAAAACCTATTCGCCGAGCAAGCTGTCGGCCTTCACCTTCATCACGCCGCTGTTCGGCGTCGTCGCCGCCTACTTTATCATGAAGGACTCGCTGACGATCGCGTTCGGCGCCGCGGCGCTGCTGGTGATCGCCGGGCTCTATCTGGTCAACAAGCCGGACCCGAAAGTGATACCCGATCCCAACGTTCCGGCGTGACGGGTTCGAGAGCCGTCACTCCACCTTGGGGATGCCGGCGCCTTCGATCACCTTTTTCCATTTCTCGGTCTCGGACACGATCAGCGCGCCAAAAGCTTCCGGCGTGCCGATCACGGGATCGCCGCCGAGTTCGACCAGTTGCTTCTGCGTGGCGGGCTCGGCCAGCACCGCGTTGATCTCCTTGTTCAGTCTCTCGATGATTTCCTTCGGCGTGTTTTTCGGCGAGGCCATGCCGAACAGCGCGCTGGCCTCGTAGCCCGGCACGGTATCGGCGATCACAGGCGTGTCCGGCAACTGCGACGACCGCGCCGCCGTGGTCACGGCCAGCGCGCGCAGCGCGCCGGAGCGGATATGCGGGATGATCGACGGCATGCTGTCAAAGATCACCTGGACCTGGCCGCCGAGCATGTCGGTGACCGCGGGCCCGGCGCCGCGATAGGGCACGTGCTGCATCTTGATGCCGGCCATCGCCATGAACATTTCGCCGGACAGATGCACCGAGGTTCCGGTGCCCGCCGATGCCATGTTGATCTTGCCCGGATTGGCCTTTGCGTAGGTGATGAACTCGGCGACCGTCTTCGCCTCCACGCCCTTGCCGACCGTCATCACGTTCGGCACCCGGATGAACGACGCCACGGCGGCGACGTCGCGCGGAAAGTTGAACTTCAGGTTGGCGTAGAGCGAGGTGTTGATGAAGTTGGAGGGATTGACCAGCAGCACGGTGTAACCATCAGGCTCGGCATTGATCACGGATTCGGCGCCGATATTGCCGCCGGCGCCGGGCTTGTTCTCGATCACGAATTGCTGGCCCAGCCGCTCCGAGAGCCGCGCGCCGATCAGTCGCGCGATGATGTCGTTGGCGCCTCCCGGCGCAAAGCCGACCACCCAGCGCACCGGCCGCGTCGGATAATCCAGCGCCGAGGCGCCGCCGATCGATGTCGCAACAGAGATAGCGATGGCGATCAAGAAAATCGCAGCACGATGCGAAACCATGCAGTTGTCTCCCCATGCGGATATTTTTTGATGTGGTCCGCTCGCCTCGAACTAACAACGGCCCGCCGCAACAAGCAAGACCCGGCGCAATGGCGTCCGCGTCGTGCCAATGGCAGGTGGTTTCCCACGCGCGCAGCGCAGACGTCGCCTGCAACGCGTTGTCTTGCGCTTGGCCATTGTCTGCGCTGTAAACTGTCAGGATGCGTTCTGTGCCGGGGCGCCGCGCACACTTCCCCAAGGACATTCCCGATCCCATGACCGAACCTGCGTCCACCCCCGCGAGCGCCGCACCGCCCGCCCGGCGATCCTTTGCGGCTATGCGCCACGGCGGTTTTCGCGCCCAGTTCATCACCTACGTGCTGTCGATGATGGCCGACAATATCGAGCATGTGATCAGTTACTGGGTGGTGTTCCAGAAATTCCATTCGCCGGCGCTCGGTGGTTTTGCCGTGCTCTCGCACTGGCTGCCGTTCCTGCTGTTCTCGGTGGCGTCAGGCGCACTTGCCGAGCGGTTCGATCCGCGCCGCGTGATTCAGGTCGGCATGGGCCTGTTCATCACGGCCTCGCTGGCCTGGGGCTATTTCTTCATCACCGACACCTTGCAGATGTGGCAGGCGATGGTGATCCTGGTGATCCACGGCTGCGCCGGCGTCCTGTGGCAAACGCCGAACCAGATGCTGATCTACGACATCGTCGGTCCGGCGGATCTGGCGAGCGCCGTGCGGCTGAACGCGATGGCGCGCTATCTCGGTATCCTGATCGGACCTGCCGTCGGCGGCGCGATCCTGCTCGCGCTCGGACCGGCGCACGGCATCATCCTGAACACGATCTTCTATCTGCCGCTGGTGCTGTGGTTGATAAAGGCGCCTTACGGTCCGCGTTTCCGCGCCGGTGCGCCGCCGCCGCGCCGCGCGGTGCGGGGACTGGCCGATATCGTGCAGACCATCCGTGACGTCCGGCCCCACGCCGTTATTGTATCTATGACGGTGCTGGCCGGTGCCGCCTCGTTCTTCGTCGGCAACGCCTATAGTTCGCAGATGCCGGGATTTGCCGTCGATCTCGGCCATGGCGATCCCGGCGTGTCCTACAGCATGCTGCTGGCGGCCGATGCGGCCGGCGCCTTGCTGGCCGGACTGGCGCTGGAAGGGCGAGGGCTGCTGCCGCCGCGGCCGCGCACCGCCATCGTGCTCGCGCTGTTCTGGTGCGTCGCACTGATGTTGTTCGCGCTGTCGCAAAGCTACGTGCTGGCGCTGTGCTTCCTGTTCGCCGCAGGTTTTCTCGAACTGTCGTTCAACGCGATGGCGCAGAGCCTCGTTCAGCTCAATGCGCCGCTCGACATGCGCGGCCGCGTCATCGGCCTGTTCAACATGGCGAGCCTCGGCCTGCGCGCCTTCAGCGGAATTTCGGTGGGCTTAGTTGGCAGCCTGATCGGCATTCACTGGTCGCTGGCGCTGTCGGCAATGGCAACCATGGTCGTGGCCGGAGGATTGCTCGCCACCGGCGGCATCGCGGGAGGTCCTGCGATTCGTGACAAGGTAAGTGGGGCCTGACGTTCGCTTTGAGTCAAAACCTGAACTCGCCGTTGGCTCGTGTCACTTCCGCTTGGTCCCTATGAAGGGACGTTGGACCGCGCGCTCAGCATTTCCGAAACGTGTCATCAACGGACGCTCAGCTGGTTGGGTGAAACCAGCCAAATATCGCAACAACGCAGCATGCGACCAGGCCGAGCATCTTGCTGCCCATTTGCATCCAGTACCGGACCGGCTGGGTATCTCTATGAAAGATCAAATTCTTCCAGTTTACGAGCCAGTCTACAACATCAAAGAGATCACCCGTGATGAACGTGATCTTTCTCTCGATAAAGCCATTCCGCAGTTTGCGGCCGCAATCGAAGAACAAATAGATCGCAACTATGCGAGCGACGATTTCATAAAGTAAAAACTGCATGCCAACATCCGCACATCAAGTGCCGGTTCGATGACCGGGCCGTATTACCGGTCAATCGGCAGGGTTACGGCAGTCATTGCACTCGCTACTTGGTGTGGCCGGATTTGGCGTTGGTTCAATTGCAGGAACGATCGAGGCGACGGCGGCGCGCGCGGGGTGCTGCGATTCCTGCCAAGGTAAGTCGCGCCAAATGCCTGCTTTGGGTCAAAAACCTTAGCTGCCGTCGGCTCGTATCGCTTCCGCTTTGCTCCCATGACCGGACGTTGGCCCGCGCGCCGTGTGTGAGAACCATTAACTACATTTCACCGCCAACACTTCCCGTCTGAAGGTTTTGAGCTCATTCTCGCCGGATTATCAATCCGGCACGGCTAACCAATGCAATACGACACAAACAATTTGGATGAAGCGACCTACCTTGCATTGCAGGGTTATCGATTCAAGGCTACCCGCACTGGCCCCGGTCATGCGAACTTCAATTTCACAGTTGCGGACGGCTTTGAGGAAGTCTGCTCCAGGTTTTGGAAGGGCGAAGTAACTGTCCAGCTCCATCGCTGGCTAGCGACCCGAACTGCGATTAAGAATGAGGTTGCGGGTCAGCCCATTGCCGTGAAGCATGCGGCTGCACCTTCAATCGTCCCGTCAGCGCCCGTTCAAGTTGCAGAAGTGCGGCCGGGCCTCGCCTATTGGTATCGCGAAGGCGCGGAGATAAAGTGCGCCGTGTTCGGGAATCGTATCCCGCACACCGGCCGATTATCGAAGGGAAATTTCTACCGTTCCCGCGAGGATGCGACGCTTAAAATGAACTCGATGCAGGTCGCATAACCTTTGCTGGAACCGCCTCCCTCGTCGCAATAGCCCTGTCTAATGCGCAGGGCTCAACGCCGGCCGCTGGTTGCGAAGCCACAGCACCGCGACGGCGGCGGCGCCGATCAGCAGTACCGAAAACCAGTTCAGCGGCTGCCAGCCCCAGCGATCCTGCAGAAAGCCCGCCATGAAACTCGACGTGGCGGTGGTGCTGAACACCAGGAAATCGTTCAGCGCCTGGGCCTTGCCGCGCTCGTTCGGGCGGTAGCAGGTCGTCACCAGCGTGGTGGCGCCGACAAACAGGAAATTCCAGCCGACGCCGTTGACGGTGAGCGCGATCCGGAAATTCCATTCGGCGGTGCCGCTGAGCGCCGCCGCGACCCCGGTCAGCATCAGCACGATTCCTGCGGCCATCACGTTGGTGACGCCGAACCGGTTGATCAGATTGCCGGTGAAGAACGACGGCACGAACATGCCCATCACATGCATGAAGATGACCCAGTGCGCTTCCGAATGCGGAAAGCCGCAACCGACGATGGCGAGCGGCGACGCGCTCATGATGAACGACATGGTGCCGAATGCCAGCATGCCGGCCATGGCGGACGCGATGAAGCGCGGCTGGCTGGCGATCTCTAATAGCGGGCGCGGCGGGGCCGTGGCTTCGATCGGGCTCGCGGCCGAAGCAACCGGTGTAACCGGTGGAAAGGTGATGAACGACATCACCGTGAACACGATCAGGTGCAGGCACAGAATCGCGGCATAGGTCGCGAGGTACAGCGGCATGGTCAAATCGTGCGTCACGCGCACGAGACTCGGGCCGATCACGGCCGCGGCGACGCCACCGGCGGTGACCCACGAAATTGCCTTGGCGCGGTAGTGGATCGGCACCAGCTCGGCGGCGGCAAAACGATACATCTGCAGGCAGGCCACGGCGTAGCCAAGGACAAGCCCGCCCGCGCACATGATGAGGAAGTTGGCGGTATAGAGCCCAAGGCACATCACGATGGCGCCGGCCATGCCGAACAGCGAACCGACGCGAAAGCCGATGCTGCGGCCGACCCGCTGCATCAGCAGCGCCGCCGGAAACACCCAGATCATGACGCCGATGTGCTGCATCGTCACCGGCAGGTTGGCGAGATCAGGCCGGTGATAGAAGGTGATGACGGAGAGCCCGGTGGCCGCGAACATCATGGTGTTGCAGGATTGGCCGACGGCCTGGCAGCAGGCCAGCAGCAGCAGGTTGCGATGCGCGCGCCGGTCGAGCCTCTCGGCCAGATCGATTTCCGGCCTGAGCCCGGATTCGGGATTCATCGCGTCCATTATTGTTCTTCTTGCCCAGATGACCTCGGGAGGCGCCGCGCGCGGAGCCCGCATGGAACGTTTTACGTTTCTAGGAAAAATCGCTCCTGCTCAAGGCTCGCGTAGCCAATTTTTTTGCAATGCTGGCCTGTCCTGGAATAACCGACGTGCCCGCCGCCGTTGATGGCCCGATGAAATCGCGTAAGCTGGTGGAATAATCGGGCTGTCCTGCTTCGTTCTGGTCGTCCCGCGTTGCACCATTCACATGGGCCGGACGAGTCGGGGGACGCCAATGTCAGACGATCTGCAATTCACCGTCCAGCGCCCGCCGGCCTATGGCGAACTGACGGACCTGCTGCCCGGAATGTTCTGGGTGCGGCTGCCGATGCCGAACCTGCCCAATCACGTCAATTGCTGGCTGCTCGACAACGGCCCCGGCTGGACCCTGGTCGACTGCGGCTTCGACACCGACGAAATTTTCGAAATCTGGGACAAGCTGTGGCGGGGCTTGCTGCGCAGCCGCCCGCTGCAGAACCTCACCTGCACCCACGCGCATCTCGATCACTTCGGCTTTGCCAGTTTTTTGGTCAAGGAATCCAAATGCACGGTGCGGATGCCGCTGGCCGAATGGCTCAGCGGCTGGAAGCTGTGGCACGAGCGTGAGGACGCGCAGGACGAGCAGTTGACGTCCTTCATGACGCGCAACGGCGCGTCGGATCAGGAAGCGGCCGGGATCATAGGTTCCCTGCGCAAGTCGAAATATCTCGGATTGCGGCCGCCGCGCGAATTCATCCGCATCCGTGACGGCGACGTGATCGCGATGGGCCAGCGCGACTGGCTGGTGATGACGACGGGCGGCCATTCGTCCGAACACGCGTCGTTCTTTTGCGAACGGGACAAGATCCTGATCGCGGGCGATCAGATACTGTCGCACATGATACCGTCGGTGATCGTGCCGCCGGCGCAGCCGAACGCCAACCCGATGCAGGAGTATCTGGATTCGCTGACGCGTTTCGAAATGCTGCCGGCGGATACGCTGGTGCTGCCTTCGCATGGGCTGCCGTTTCGCGGCTTGCATAGCCGGCTTGCGCAGATGCGCGAACATCATCTGGCCCGGCTCGACGACGTCGCATCCGTCATATCGGGCAAGACCACGGCGTTCGCGGTAGCGCAGGAGATTTTTCCGCGTGTGCTCTATGCCAATCCGCGCCAGGCGTTTGGCGAGTCGCTGGCGCATCTGAACATGCTGGCATCGACGGGCCGGCTGACGCGCGATGTCGATGGCACCGGCGCGATCAGCTTCGCGCCGGCGTAAATCAACGCCGTCGCCGGCCTGTCGGAGAAGCCCTTAAAATCCAAACTTGTCCGGAAACCGGACCTTAACAGGAACAGGCTTATCTCGGCTTTTGAAACGCATTACCGCCCGGAGGCGCCTGTCTAACATGTCGGTTCAGATCGATTGGGATTTCGTCGGTGACGACGCCAGGAAGGAAATCGGCGCGGCGGCAAGGTATCTGCTTCGGAATGCGACCGGCGCCGCACGGGACGATATTGTCCGGGAGATTATCGAAATCGTTAACGATGCCGCGAACGGACAGCCTCCGCTTTCGCGCGACAAGCAGCGCATCACCTACAAGGACTATGTGATCGATACCTTCCTGCGCGACACCGATCGATGGCACGCGACGATCCGCAGGCTGAACGGCAAGAAAATCCGGGTCACCTTTCCGCTGTCGGTGTGCAACGAAACCACGACCTCGGTCGATGCGCTCACCGCCGACAAGGCGGTCGAACATGCCCGACATGCGATCGATAACGGCGATCTGGTTTAAGCCGAGAATTCGCCGAGCAAACTCATCCTGCAAACTCCGCTCGCAATGACGGCGTCAATCTAATCCGTCTCGATCGGCAGTGCTGCATCCTTCGCCCATTCACCCATCGAGCCGTCATAGAGCGTGAGATCGCGGTAACCGAGCCGATGCAGCAAAAACAGATCGATCGTTGCCGAGATGCCGCCGCCGCAGTAGGCGACCACGCGCTTGTCCTTCGTAATGCCCTGCGCCTTGAATTTCGCTTCCGCATCCGCAAGCGGCACGAACGCCTTGGTCTGCGGATCGAGCAGCGTCGCCGCCGAGACGTTGCAACTGCCGGGAACGCGGCCGGGCCGGCCATAACGGCTCGGTTCCAACCCCCTGTGGAACTGCGGGCCGAGCGCGTTGACGACCACGGTGTTGCGCTCGGTCGTGGCGGCCAGTGTCGCGCGCTTGTCGACGAAAAATCCCGGCTTCGGCTTCGCCGTAAACGTCGCGGGCTGATAACCCTTCGCCGCTCCGGTTTCGAGCGCGCGGTTTTCGAACTTCCATTTGTCGAGGCCGCCGTCGAGCACGGACAGGTTTTCGAATCCCAGTGATGTCAGCATCCACCAGAACCGCGTTGCCCACATCGGGGTGCCGATGCTGTACAGCACCACGTCGCTGTCGCCGGAAATGCCGTGACGGCCGAACGCGGCGGCAAGCTGCGCGACATCGGGCATCATAAAACGAAGCTCAGTGCTCTGGTCGGAGAACTCGCTTTGCAAGTCCAAAAAATCCGCGCCTGGAATATGCCCGGCCTCGAAGGTGTGCCGGCCCGGCACCGCGATGTAGGGCGCGTCACTGCCCGCAGGCGCCGGTTCGAGGTAGGTCGTGCAGTCGAACAGCCGCAGCTTCGGCTGCCCCAGGATTTCAGCAAGTTCCGCCGTGCTGATCAGCCCATTACGTCCCGACATGCCTGCCTCCCGTTTGGTTGAACCGATGCTAGGACGCGCGATACCCATTGAAAAGGCGGCAACTTCGACGCTGCCCGCCCTTCCAATCCGGCCTCACCTGTCCAATATACCGATCAAGGGAAAGCTAGGGCCATTTGCCTGGTTTCGACCGGAATGGCCGGGATAAGCCGTTGAATTAACAGTAATATGCTTCAAGTATGGGTGAGGCCGCCGCGACCCCCATCGTCCCCTTGGTGAATGTCACCAAAACCTGATATTCGAGACCCCATGAACAAGCCCGAAAAACTGCCGCAAGACGACGTCGCCGGCCCCCGCGCACGGCATCAAACCACCCAGGTCATGGTCGGCAATGTCGCCGTCGGCGGCGGTGCGCCGATCGTCGTGCAGTCGATGACCAACACCGACACCGCCGATATCCAGGGCACCATTACCCAGGTCGCAGCGCTGTCGCGCGCCGGTTCGGAAATGGTCCGCATCACCGTCGACCGCGACGAAGCCGCCGCCGCCGTTCCGCATATTCGCGATGGCCTGCGCAAATTCGGCATCACCACGCCCTTGATCGGCGACTTCCATTACATCGGCCACAAGCTGCTGGCCGAGTATCCGGCCTGCGCCGAGGCGCTCGACAAGTACCGCATCAATCCCGGCAATGTCGGCTTCAAGAACAAGCGCGATACGCAATTCGCCGATATCATCGAGATCGCCAACAAGAACGACAAGGCGGTCCGCATCGGGGCCAACTGGGGTTCGCTCGATCAGGAACTGCTGACCAAGCTGATGGACGAAAATACGGCCTCGCCGAACCCGCTTGATGCGCGGGCGGTGACGCGTGAAGCCATGGTGCAGTCGGCCTTGCTGTCGGCCGCGCGGGCGCAAGAGCTCGGCATGCCCAAGAACAAGATGATCCTGTCGGCAAAGGTTTCCGCCGTGCAGGACCTGATCGCGGTCTATCAGACGCTGGCGTCCCGTTCGGATTACGCGATCCATCTCGGTCTCACCGAGGCCGGCATGGGATCGAAAGGCATCGTGGCCTCGTCGGCGGCGCTCGGTATCCTGTTGCAGGACGGCATCGGCGACACCATCCGGATTTCGCTGACGCCCGAGCCCGGCGGCGATCGCACGCTGGAAGTTCAGGTCGCACAGGAACTGCTGCAGACCATGGGTTTCCGCACCTTCGTGCCGCTGGTCGCGGCCTGCCCGGGCTGCGGCCGCACCACCTCGACCACGTTCCAGGAACTGGCGCGCTCGATCCAGGATTTCATCCGCACGGAGATGCCGGGCTGGAAGACGCAGTATCCCGGCGTCGAGGAATTGAACGTCGCCGTGATGGGCTGCATCGTCAACGGCCCCGGCGAATCCAAGCACGCCAATATCGGCATTTCCTTGCCCGGCACCGGTGAAGCCCCGGCGGCCCCCGTCTTCGTCGACGGCAAGAAGTTCCGCACCCTGCGCGGCCCCGGCATCGCCACCGACTTCAAGGCGCTGGTGATCGACTATATCGACCAGAAGTACGGCGCGAGCGCGAAGGCCCCGGTGACGGCGGCGGAGTAACGCGCTACGATGGCTTGAAATAAACAAGCCATCGGAGGACGTCCATGAGCTCGCTGTCCAGCAAGCAGGGACCTCGTTACCGGCACATCGCCGGCGAGACCGATCCTTACGAGACCATCGGCGTCGAGAAGCTGACGCCGATCATCGGCGCCGAGATATCCGGCGTCGATCTTGCCGGCTCCTTGTCCAACCGCACCATGGACGAGATCCATCGCGCGCTCGCCGAAAACCTCGTGATATTTTTCCGCGACCAGCACATCACCCCGCAACAGCATCTCGCCTTCGGCCGCAAGTTCGGCGACCTGCACATCCATCCGGCAGCGC
>JBBRSX010000165.1:0-13884 GCA_038244925.1 Hyphomicrobiales bacterium
GTGGTCGTCCTGGTGACCGGCTTTCTTGCCACCATCATCATTGGAAGCTTTCGCATCCGCCAACTTGACGCCAGCACCGGGGCGTCGGACCCTCACGATTTCACCGTACGCTTGAGGTGCGCTCGTCAGTCGCAGCATCAGCGTCCATCACATCCCACCGCACGTCGTAACGATCGCGATCGCCCCTCAATTGGGTGAGACGGGCGGAATTAAGCCCGTGATTTGCCCGACGCGACAACCGAAATTTTGCCCGTCGGGTTAATTTGTCGCACCCCTTTCACGGGGCCCTTAGGGCACTTCGCAGCATGCAAAAACTGCCGACAGGCGGACTGGCCGGCAATGTGGCCCGCGACTATGACTTCATCGCCTTCATCAAGGCCGCAATTTCGATCGTTGCGAAATTGGAAAACGTATCGGAGACCGCATACGGAAAGATGATGTTATCGCCATGCCGCATCGCGCCGCAGGTATAGACGACGTTCGGGACGTAGCCTTCGCGTTCCGAGGGATCGGGCCGCAGCAACGGTTCACGCAACCGGCCGATCACCTTCGAGGGATCCTTCTTGTCGAGCAACGCCGCGCCGATCGAATATTTGCGTACCGGTCCGACGCCATGGGTCAACAGCAGCCATCCCTCATCCAGTTCGATCGGCGATCCGCAATTGCCGATCTGCACGAATTCCCACGGAAACTCAGGCTTCAGGATCGTCTGGCCTCCATCCCAGGTATAAAGATCGTCCGAGTAGATCAGATAGAGATTCTCGTTGTCCTGGCGGGCGATCATTGCATATTTGCCGTCGATCTTCTTCGGGAATAGCGCCATGCCCTTGTTGCGGGCAGCACTACCTTTCAAGGTCGAGAGCCGGAACGATACGAAGTCGGATGTCTCGATCAGCTCCGACCGGATCGCCCTTCCGCTATACGCGGTATAGGTGGCGTAGTAGATCTGCTGTTCGCCGTCGCTGAACTGCACGAACCGTGCATCTTCGATTCCATTCGATTGCGATTCAGTGACGGGAAAGATCACCCGCTCGCTGATTTCTTCACCGCTGCTGAAGAACACCTCGATATCATCGCCGCCGGGGCCCGACATGAGCTTGACGACCTTCGGGCTCGAGGCGAGCCGCGCGGTGGGGTCGACCACGACAGTTCCGTTTTCTGCGACGGACCCGGATCGAAATGTCAGCGAGGACACGTGCCCTTCGCCGACGGCACGAAGGCTCAGGACGAAGCGAAGACCGCCGGCCGGCGCACCGGATTGATCCGGATGGGGCACGATGCTCGGATTGAACAATGCCGAGGCTTCGAACGAATACTCATTGAGAAAGTACGCGCCCACCAATTGCCGCTGCACCTGGGTGAATGTGACGTGATCGGCAAGCGCCTCTTCCATTTCCTCGGCGCGCACTTCAAAGGCCTGCAGCAAATTGCGATGCCGCCCCAGAAAATTCTCGAGCACGTCGGCCAGTTGGGCGGCGGCGGTCGCGGGATCGAGTGAGAGCACCCGCTCGACAATATGATTGGCCCGGGTCTTGTCCGTCGGATTGAGATCGCGCGGTTCGGTCGCCGGTTTGAATGGGCGAACGATAACCCTTGAGGGATCGGGCCGCAAATAAAGCGCCTGGCGGTTGAGGAACGGGGGATGCGACAAGGTGTCCTCGGTTGGTTGAGGGGAAACGATAGGTGCCGACGTCATCAAGCAACCAAGGGCGTGGGCGTCGCGCGGCTTTCGCTGAGGCGGGCGATCTGCCGAATTTCCGAAAGGCCCAGGAGATAGGACACCACGGATTCGCCGCCCCGGTTCTCGTTGGCACGATCCGGATGCAGGCCGTCGCGACAACTCCCCGTTTCCAGATCGACCAGGGAAACCGAGAGGTCATTGCTGCCAAGGAACCAGGCGAACACGCGGGCGGCTTCAGCCTTCCACTCGACATCATGATCGGCCCGCCACGCCGCAAAGCAGGCTGCGATGGTGGCCGCAGCCTCCAGCGGTTGCTGATCGAATGCCTGCGGCGGCCGCCGCGTCTGGCCGAATCCTGCGGTGCCGACCGGACGGAACTGCCCGGCGGCTGATGTCTGCTGTTTGACGAGCCAGCGCAGGGACTTCAGCCCGGCCTGCAGATAGACCGGATTTTTGGTAGCCATGCCGGCCAGGATCAGCGCCTGCGGCAAGCGGGCGTTATCGTAGGCAAGCCCCTCCTCGAACCACACCCAATCCCGGGTTTCGACGGCGTCGAAGATCGCGATCAATCGATCGGCAAGCAGCAGGCGCAGAGCCGCCGCGCGGGCGTCTTGCTCCGCCGCCGCGCAATAGGCGTCAAGCCCGAGCAAGACAAATGCCCACGCCCGCGGCGAACGAAGCTGCTCGGCGGTCGCCATCGCTTCGGCAAACAGCGAAGCGGCCCATCTCCGGCGCGACAAACTGGCGTCGGTAAGGGCGCATACGCCGAGGGCCCATAGGGTCCGTCCGTGGCTGTCCTCCGACCCGGAATCCTCCAGCCAGCAGCGATTAAACCCCATGAAATTCCGAAATCGCCGGATATCCGGATTCCAGGCGTGCTGGACGAAGGCGGCAAATCGAGCCGTCAGGACTTCCGGCAACCGTTGCTCGCCGGGATTGTTGAGCGCACATGCCAGCAGAAGCGCCCGGGCATTGTCGTCAACGCAGTAGCCGTGCGAGCGATCCGGCACGCTGTGCACGGCATGCTGAAACAGGCCGGTATCGTCGCACATCGACAAGAAATGATCGATCCGCATTTCCGGCGGAGCACTTCTGTCGCGCAGCAACGTGCCGGTGCCGGAACGTGCAATCGTCTTGAGCCGGTGTCTCCTTCCGGCATTTTCGAATACGGACATGTAGCGTTCGGCGGTCCGCTCCCACGTCATCGAGCGGCTGCTTGAATAGGCCCGCTTGCGCATGGCCTGCCGCAGAACATCGTTCGTCAGCAATTTCGATATCTCGGCACCAAGCTCCGCGGCATCCCCGAACGGGACCAGGATGCCGCGGCCATCCGCCAGCAGTTCCCGTGCATGCCAGTATGGCGTCGAGACGACGGCCTTCCCCAGTCCGAAGCTGTAAGCCAGGGTACCCGAGGTCATCTGCGCCTCGTTGAGATACGGCGTGACGTAGACATCGCTCATCGAGATGAATTCAAGCAACGTCTTCTGATCAACGAACTGGTTCAGGAACACCACCTGGTCGCCGACGCCGGCGGCGCGCGCGTGCTCTGCCAGACTCTCGCGATAGGCTTCGCCCTGGTCCCGCACCAGATTGGGATGGGTTGCGCCAAGGACCACATACACCGCATCGGGTCGCGTCTTCAGGATCGACGGCATGGCGTCGATCATGACCTCGATGCCCTTGTTGGGCGAAAGAAGTCCGAACGTCAGAATGACCGCCTTGTTGCTGAAACCGAGTTTGGCTTTCGACTCGTCGGGTTCGACAAATGCGAAATCGGGAATTCCGTGCGGGATGACCTCGATCTTTTCGTCAGGCACCTGATAGACGGACCGCAGCAGCTCCACGCCTTTTGTGGCCATCACCACCACTCTCGACGAAATCTCGATGATGCGGACGAGGACCTCGCGCTGCACTTTGGTGGGTTCGGACAGAACCGTGTGAAGCGTCGTCACCACCGGTATGGTCAGGCGCGACAGCAGTGCCAGAATATGACTTCCCGCTTCACCGCCGAAGATACCGAACTCGTGCTGCAGGGAAACGGCCTCGAACTGACCGTTGTTGAGAAACTCCGCCGCTCGAATATAGTCCTCCGGCCTGTTGTCGTTGATCTCAAAGCCGACGGTGCGAGGATAATCGTAGATCTGGCCATGATCGGTCATTGCCACGATGACGGTTTCGACATCAGCCCTCGAGGCTGCAACGGCGTGTTGCAGATCGGTGGTGAAGGTTGCGATGCCGCATCGGCGCGGCAGCGAATTACCGATGAACGCGATACGATTCAGAGCGGTCACGTTTGCGCCTCCGGCGTCTTGAGCAAGGATGGGACGGGTGCGGCCGGCGCTAACGGCACAACGAACGCAGGATTTTCGCTTCGCTGCCTGAGCAAATCCGGATTCACATTCGGGCCCGGATACGCCAGCAAAGCTCTCAGACCGCCGGCGCCGATCTCGATGTCGGCACGATCCGCTTCCACGAACGCCGCCTCACCGAGAGAAAATTTTTCCGAACCGATTTGGGCGGACCCGCCAATGACGAGAAACCAAGCCTCTTTCGGAACGTCGATCGTCCAGGCAGAACCGGGGGGAAATTCGACATGCTCCAGGACAAAATGAGGATTGACCGCGACGGCTTTCCTCGCTGCATCGAATTGCATCGGAGACGACTGGCGTTCGGCGGGACCCGCCATGGCCGCAACGACAGCATTGTCGATGTGCAACTCCCGCTGCCGGCCATAATCAAAAAGCCGAAAAGTGGCATCGCTTTGCTGCTGGATTTCCGCCAGAACGATACCGGCGCCGATCGCATGGATGGTTCCCGCGGGAACGAAAATGACGTCGCCGCCACGAACCGGATGCCATTGCACCATGTCCACGATCGAGCCGTCCGTGATGGCTGATCGCAACTCGGACGCTGACAGCGTGCGCTTCAAACCGAGGGCGACCTGCGCATCCGGTCTGGCTGAAAGAATGTACCACGCCTCGGTCTTGCCGTTGGCCAACCCGATCGACCGCGCAAGCGTGTCGTCGGGATGGACCTGAATGGACAGCGGCTCCGTCGTGAACAGCAGCTTGAGCAGCAATGCGGTGTCCGGCGCCGTGGCGTCGGTGCGTTGAAACCATAGCTCGCCGACCGGCCCGTCCCGCGTCGACGCGCCACTCCACGGAAGCAGATCGGTAGTGCCCCACGGCTTTTGCTTGATTTGCACGATAGCGCGTTCGACGGTCACGTGACCCTCTGCCTTCCGCCGCCGCAAACCCCAGAATCGTTTCGTCCTGCAGCATCGCGCGGATCAACAGCCACGGCAGATATTCTTCAGTTTGGCCGTCGTTTTGGCGTCTTCGGCGATAAACGGATCGTTGTAGGGTGGCCGCGATGCGTCGCTGGTGACCGCGCTCGGTTCCGGCTTCGGAGGCGATGCCAGATCGTAGCAAGCTAGACGCGCACTGGAACTTGCAATGTCGCGGCAAACCGGCTCTTTGGCGTGGGCGCCTTGTGCAACCATGCAAAGCGCCAACACCGCGAGAGTCTTCTTCATCTCAGCTCCTCTGGCCACTCGATCGAGCGGCGTGCAGCCATCCCACCAACGGCTGTTATTTCTTTTTTCCGGAACCGAAAGTCGGTTGCCATCCCGCGGTTTTCTGGCTCGGAGCCGCGGCGATGGTCTTGATCTTTTCCTTTTTCGGCTTCTTCGACTCCCGATTTCCCTTTTGCTCGCCTTTGGCCATAGCGGTCTCCCTGGGTTTGATAATCAGCGCTTGATCGAACGAAGGCGCTTCACACGGACGCATAACGCGTGGCGCTTTTTACCGCGCCGTCCAATTCGTCAGCCAGTTCGACTTCACCGAGTTCATGGAGAAGGGGAACCATCGTTGACGCCTGGTCCACACTCATGGAGAGCGGCTCGCCGGTTTCGTAGTTGAACTTGATGCGCCAAACTCCCGCGTGGTTGCGATGCGGTTCGATCAAGGACACCGGAAGGTCCGGCAATCCGTTCTGAAAAAGCAGTGCAGGTAACGAGAGCTGTCGCATTGGTTTCCTTGCCGAGGCAGTTCAGGGGCCTATTGCTTCGTTGCCGAAGCCGGACGAGGACCGGTCCACGCGGGCAACGCATCCCATTCGGCCCATCGCATGCGCCGCTCCTCGTCGCCTACCCTGATAAAAACAAAGGAGGCATCGTCGCTGCCCGTTTTCGACCCGACGAAAACGGCCGGGGCGCCGTACGCATCCCTGATGGTCGCCTTATTGGCCATTGCGAGGCCCTGAGAGGATCAGGTGTCGTGTGGCGTCGCTTGGACGCAGGCCGACTGCCACGGGAGACAACCTTGCCGCAGCCAAGGGCAAGCCGAACAGGATCGACATCAGCACCGACGGCACTAGCCATTCACGCAGATCGAATTGGGGGGGCTCGGACATCTGACCGCCTTTTTGATTGAGGCGGGAGCGCAATGCTCTCAGTCACCGATAACAGCCGGGGGCGCGCGGTGATCTGCCAGATATAGTACGTCCTCACCGAATAGCGAGGCTCATAACCAAGTATTCCGTTGCCCGCATGGATTTCACCGTCGAGCGGCGCCGCCGGGCGTCTCATGTCGACCGATATGCACGCTGCAAGGCAAATCAGCCGGCCCCCGGCCATCGCAAACTTCCGGGCGACGCGGCGGCATTGGAAATGCCGAAGCTCCCTCCCCGGCTCTTAACCTTCACCCCGATACCCGCCCGGCGGAATATTCAGGCCCCGGGCCATTAGTCGCAACGGCTAGGCGACAGGCCGAATGCCGGGCATAATGGCCGCTTAAATTCAGTTAAATGCTCACAATATCCTTTGGAGGGGAAATGAAGCGATCCATTGCAGCCTTGGTCATGACCACGAGCCTGGTGTTTGCCGGCAGCGCCTTGCCATTTGCTGGCGGCGCCTGGGCGCAAACCATGGACAAGGTCGTCAAGGTCGGGAGCCTCGGCGACCAGTCCGGTCTTTACCAGGACATCGGCGGCCCCGGCTCGTCGGTTGCCGCCCAGATGGCGATCGAGGATTCCGGGCTGCTGGCCAAGGGCTGGAAGATCGAGCTGATCTCGGCCGATCACCAGAACAAGCCTGACGTCGGCACCAACATCGGCAAGCAGTGGATCGACGTCGAGAAGGTCGATGTGTTCGTCGACCTCGCCAGCTCCGGCGTCGGCCTCGCGATCGCCAACCTCGCCAAAGAGAAGAACGTCGTCAACCTGAACTCCGGTTCGGCGTCGTCCGACCTCACCGGCGCGCAGTGCTCGCCCAACACCGTGCACTGGGTCTACGACACCTGGATGCTCGCCAACGGCACCGGCAAGGCGCTGGTGAAATCCGGCGGCGACAGCTGGTTCTTCCTGACCGCGGACTACGCCTTCGGCCATGCGCTGGAGCGCGATACCGCGGCGGTCGTCACCGCCAACGGCGGCAAGGTGGTCGGCGGCGTCAAGCATCCGCTCAACAATGCCGACTTCTCCTCGTTCCTGCTGCAGGCGCAAAGCTCGAAGGCCAAGATCATTGGTCTTGCCAATGCCGGCGGCGACACCACCAACGCGATCAAGCAGGCGGCGGAATTCGGCATCGTGGCCGGCGGACAGAAGCTCGCGGGCATGCTCCTGTTCATCACCGACGTCAACGCGCTCGGATTGAAGGTGTCGCAGGGCCTGAATTTCACCGAGACCTTCTACTGGGACATGAACGACCAGACCCGCGCCTTCACCAAGCGCTTCAACGAGAAGTTCAAGAAGCAGCCCCCGACCATGGTTCAGGCCGGCGTCTATTCGTCGCTGATCCATTACTTCAAGGCGCTGGAAGCGCTCGGCGGCAATCCGCATGACGGCCGCGCCGTGGTCGCCAAGATGAAGGAAATGCCGACCGACGATCCCCTGTTCGGCAAGGGCTCGATCCGCGCCGACGGCCGCAAGATCCACCCTGCCTACCTGTTCGAGGTCAAGAAGCCCGAAGAGTCGAAGTATCCGTGGGACTACTACAAGCTGATCGCCACCATCCCGGCGGAAGAAGCTTTCATTCCGCTGGAAAAGAGCGTCTGCCCGCTGGTGAAGAAGAGCTGACGTTTACGCACGACGATTAAAGGAAGATGCCGGCGAGCGATCGCCGGCATTTTTTATTTCCGTCGTTGCGAGCGTAAGCGAAGCAATCCATCCAACCGCGCAGACAGTATGGATTGCTTCGTCGCTTACGCTCCCCGCAATGACGGTAGTGACTGTCGTCAGACTTGCTACGCGGGTCCGCAGGGCGGATTAGCGATAGCGTAATCCGCCGCCACAAGAAGCGGCGGGGTACGGCGAAAGCGCCCAACCCACCCTACGCAGCGGCGATCTCAGCTCTTGCCCTTGACCCGGAAAATCACCGGCACCGTAAAGCTCAACCCCTCGTCGGCGACCAGCGGCGGGGGCACCGGTACGGGGTCGGATCGTCGCAGCATGGCGAGCGCCGCCTCGTCGAACACCTTATCACCCGAACTCTTTTCGATCGACGTATCGAGCACGTGGCCGAGCCGGTCGAGCGTGAAGCGGACGGAGATTTCGGCGGCTTTTTGCTGACGCTCCGACGGATAGCGCTTGTGCTTGTCGAGATGCGCCACCAATTCTTTCTGCCAGGTCGCGCGCGCGAGCCGTGCCGGGGCTTCAGCGCGCTGCGCCGCGGTTTCTTCCGCCGCCACCGACTCAGTGGAAGCCTGGGTCTGAACCGCCGCGATCTTGGGATCGTCCTCCTTGGGTTTCTTCGACTCGTTCGGCGTCACCAATCGGTCCGCCTCCACGTCTTCGGTCGGCTTGTCCTGCGGCAGCTCGCTTTCCTTCAGCTCGGCCTTCTGTTCGGCGAGTTGCGGCGCAGCTGCGGAAGCGTTGCTGTCCGGGCCCTCCGGCAGCTCGGACGCTTCGCCGCGCTCGGAAGCAAGGTCCAGCCCGATCTCGATCGCGTTGCTGCTGCCCGGTACATAATCGTCGTTTTCGGTCTGCAGGTGCGCAATCGCCAGCGCCGCGCCGCCGGCGTGAAGCACGAACGCGGTCAGCGCGGCGAAAACCCATAGCCGACGGGGAGGCTTTTGCTCGTCGATCCCGTTCAAGGCTTCACCCTTTAAGGTTTCGCCGGCGCTGCCGGCGAAACCGCCACATCCGGAACGCCTTCGAGCGCCACCAGCTTGATCTTGGAATAGCCGCCGGCGCGCAGGATCTCCAGCACGCTCATCAGCTCGCCATAAGGCACCGCGCGGTCGGCGCGGAGGAAGATGTAGCGGTCCTTGTTCGCGTCGGCCATCGCATCGAGCGAGCGCACCAGATCGACCCGCTTGACCAGGTCCTCGCCGATGGCCACCGCGAGATCCGGCTTGATGCTGACATAGGTCGGCTTGTCCGGCTTCTTCTGCGGGCTCGCGGTCGAGGTCGGCAGATCGATCGGCAGGTCGACGGTCGACAGCGGCGCGGCCACCATGAAGATGATCAGGAGGACGAGAATGACGTCGATGAACGGCGTGACATTGATCTCGTGCGATTCCGCAAAATCGCTGTCGTCGTCATGATCGGAATCGGCGAGCGAAACACCCATCGGCTACTCCGCCGCCGCGCGGGAACCACCGCTGATATGGGTGCGGTCGAGATCGCGCGACAGCAGCCGTCCCGCGGCGCCGGAGGCGCGGCTGACCAGTTCCATGTAGCCTTTGGTGACGCGCGCGAAGTGATTGTAGAAGATGACGGCCGGAATCGCCGCGACCAGACCCATCGCGGTCGCCAGCAGCGCCTCGGCGATACCCGGCGCCACCACGGCGAGGTTCGTGGTCTGCGATTTCGAGATGCCGATGAAACTGTTCATGATGCCCCAGACGGTGCCGAACAGTCCGACAAACGGCGACGTCGCGCCGATGGTAGCCAGCAGTCCCATGCCGAGCCGGATCCGCCGCGCTTCGGCGCGCACGATTTCGGCGAAGCTCGAAGCGGCGCGCTCCTTGATGCCGGCATCGCTGGAAATGCCGGCCGACATCCGCGCCTCGCGCATCGCCGCCGCAAGCAGCGACGACAGCACGCTGCCCTTGGCGCCGAGCGCGAACTGCGCTTCCGCCAGCGATCTGGAATCGGCGATCTTGTTGACGGCCGCGCGCAGCGTGCGCTGAACCACGGTCAGTTCGAGTATTTTTGCGATAAAGATCGTCCAGGTCACCAGCGAGGCAAAGGCAAGGCCGACCATGACCGCCTGCACCACCACGTCCGCCGACTGGAACATCGACCACGGCGAGAATTCGCGCAGTTCAACCGCAGTCGCTTTCAAGAGCTTGCCTTCGCGCGCGGCCGGTGGTGGCGCGGCGGCGTCTGAAGCCGGAGCCGCGGCCGCCGCCGATGGTGCCGGGGTCTGAGCCGGCTGCGCGGCCTGAACCGGTGCGGCGGATGGCTGCGATGCAGCAGGGGCCGGCTGGACTGCGGGTACCGCCGGCGCCGGCGCCACGGGGCTCATCTTCGGCTGGGCCTGCTGGGCCGACGACGGCGCCGTCAGCGACAGCATCGCCAGCGCTGCGATCGTGGCAAATGTCACCCGGAAAAATGATCTATTCATACTTCGGCCCAGTAGCGGATCAGGTTGTGATAGATGCCGGTCAATTTGACCGTTTCAGGGTCATCTCGCCCAAGCCGCTCCACCAGGACCTGGATCGAGGTATCGAGATCGAAAATCAGGCTGCGAGCGTGCGCCTCCCGTACCATGCTCTGCAACCAGAAAAAAGACGCCACCCGCATACCCCGGGTGACTGGCGTGACCAGATGCAAACTAGACGCAGGATAAAGCACGAGGTCCCCGGCCGCGAGCTTGATTTCGTGGGATCCGTAGAGGTCTTCGACCACCAGTTCCCCGCCGTCGTACTCGTCCGGCTCGGATAAAAACAACGTGACCGATAAATCGGTCCGGATCCGCAAGCCCGTGAGGCGGTCTCCCCGCACCGCATTGTCGACGTGAACGCCGAAATGGTGGCCGTCGGAAGCGACATAGCGGTTGAACAGCGGCGGAAAGATCTGCAGCGGGATCGCGGCCGAAATGAATTTCGAGCTCGCGGTCAGCGCCGACAGCACGCGGTTGCCGAGCGTGCGCGCGACCTCTGAGTCCGGCGGCAGCTGCTCGTTACGCTTCACCAGCGCCGACTGGGCGCCGGCCGTGGAGCGGCCGTCTTCCCAATCGGATTGGTCCATGATGCGGCGGAAGTCCGCCACATCGGCTTTGCTCAGAACGTTCGGGATGCAAATCAGCATTCCACCAGCATCCCATCGTTCAGAGCCTTGTCGTTGAATCACGACTGGGCTCTGGTCCTTCGTTTTTGATGCGCGTTAGAACCGCGCTGACACGATCAGGCTCGCGCTGCGGCCGGGCGCGACGTACACGAACGGCGTCGCACTCTGATACAGCGCATCGTAATAGAGCTTGTTGGTGAGGTTGGCGATGTAGAGTTTCGCGGTCCAGTTCTTGTCGATCTTGGCTTCCGCAAACGCATCGAAGCGCCAGTAGCTCGGGATCGCCGTGCCCTGGTTGGCGGCGAGCAGCGTGCCGCCGTACATCTTCGACCGGTACACGGCGGTCCCGCCGAGTTCCCAGACATCGGTGAGCTGGTATTTCGAGAGCAAGCTGAACGACTGGTGCGCGACGTTGGCAAGCTTCAGGCCGATATTGGTCGGATAGATCAGCGGCTGTGCGGACGGAGCGAGCGACTTCGTCACTTCCGACTGCATCAGCACAAGGCCACCCATCACACTCCATTTTTCGGTGACGTTGCCGCCGATACCGAGATCAATACCGCGGATGCGGTAGGCGGCACCCGCACTGATGCAGGATATGCCGCCGGTAATACCGATGGGGTAGCTACATCCCGGAACCGCGGCAGCCTGGGTGGCGTTTGCGACGTTGCGCGCCTCACGCGCGTTTTCCTTTTCGGTCTGGAACAATGCCGCCGTCACCAGCACATGCCGGTCGAACAGTTCCCATTTGGTGCCGAGCTCGATCGCCTTGTTCTTTTCCGGCCCGAAGATCTGGCTGTTGTTGCCGTTGAGTGCGGGAGCGAGACCGCCATATGCAGAACTGGTACCGTCGAACTCGGCGCCCACCGGGTTGGATGACGTCGCGTACGCAACGTAGACACTGCCGATCGGCAGCGGCTTGAGCGTCAGGCCAAGGTTGAAGTTCGGCAACCCGACCTGCTGGGCCTGCGTGCCGAACGTGTTGGCAACGTTGTTGACCGTCCCAAAGCCGCTGACCTTGATATTATAGTCGTCGTAGCGAATGCCACCGTTGAGTATGAGGAAATCGTTGTAGTTGGCGGTATCGATCACATACACGCTCTTGGTGTCGATCGCGACCTTGGTCGCCAGGCCAGTCAGATTCGTCGGGCCGCCAAACGGCAGGAAGGTAAATTGCGGATTGAAAATGCTGACATTCGGCAGCGAACCCGTGCCGCTGAACCCGCCGGGCAACGCCTCCGAGCTCAGGCCGCTGTACTTGTCGATGCTCGCGATCTCGCGCGAGACTTCGACTCCGGCCAACGCGGTGTTCTTCCAGCCCGCGACGTTGTACTTGTAGGTCGCCTCGGTCTGGTTGGTGGTAGCTTCGCTCACCTGATAGCGGCTCTGCGGATTGGCGCTGATGGTTCCGGTGGCCACGTTCGGCCCTTCCGGCAGCGTTCCGATGTAGTCGAGCACCGAGCGCTGCGTCCTGGTCTTGTTGCTCAGCGTCAGGTCCGGCGTGATCGAGATCTCGCCGCCGACCGTCCCGATGTCCTGCTTGATGCTGGAATAGTCGCGATTGACGAAGCCGTAGAAGTTGCTGCTCCTGGAGCCGAAATCCGGGTACGGACCGCCGGCGGTGTTGGTATAGGGGGTTGTGCCGGGCCGGTAATACGGCACGCCGAAGTCGGGCAGACCGTGCAGATTGGTGTGGATGTAGTTCGCGTACACCTTGACGGTGTCGGTCGGAGTCCACTTCGCGGTGATGAATCCGCCGTCGCGGTCCTCCTTGCGATAGTCGCGGCCGGCTACGCCGGCGTCCTGGAACAGGCCAGCGGCACGAATCGCGAGCGTCGGGCTGATCACCTGGTTGACGTCGAGCACGACCCGCTTGGTGCGATCGGTGCCGAACGTGGTGTCCATGTTGT
Source organism: Hyphomicrobiales bacterium (assembly GCA_038244925.1). Lineage (GTDB taxonomy): Bacteria > Pseudomonadota > Alphaproteobacteria > Rhizobiales > Xanthobacteraceae > Bradyrhizobium. Next base: position 12,826 of record JBBRSX010000165.1, read on the forward strand.
AGAAGCTTTTTTGCGTCGTGGCTTCCTTGGTCACGATGTTGATTGCGCCGCCGGTGGTGCCGCGGCCGGCAAAGGACGAACCGGGGCCGCGCAGGATTTCGACCTGCTCGGTGAAGAAGTTTTCGCGCACGCTGACGCCGGCATCGCGCATGCCGTCGAGGAAGATGTCGTTGCGGGCGTCGAAGCCGCGGATGAAGAAGCGGTCGCCGAAGGCGTTGCCGCCCTCACCCGTGCCGAGGGTTACGCCGGCCGTGTTCAGCACCGCCTGCTTCAGCGTGGTGGCGTTCTGATCGGCAAGCACTTCCTTGGAGAGCACGGTGATGGTCTTCGGCGTGTTCAGCAGCGGCTCGGGAAACTTGCCCGACGCCTGGACGTGATCGACCTTGTAGGGCGCGGAAGCATCCGCGTAGGGGTTGCGGTCGGCGCGCAGGCCGCCGGCATTGGGGAACGGCACGGCGGCGACCTGCGCCGGCTGCGAGCGTTGCGCGGCGCGGCGCATGGCGGTGCGGGCGCGGATCTGATCCGCCGACGGCTTCGAAGCGGCAGGCTTGGGGCGAACGACCGGGGCATCGACCGTCACCGGCGGGAGGTTGGACTGCTGCGCTTCGGCACCCGAAAACGATGCCGCCGCGATCAGACCTGCGAACGCGGTTACCGTTTTGCCCGAATTGTTTTCGAAGGTTTGACCGACCGAGTTGATTGCTGCTTCGAAACGCAGCGACCTCGGTGCTTTTGCTAGATTCATTTTCGCGCCCCTGACTGAACTTCGGTCCGCGCGCATATTTGTCGCGCGACGAACCGTCCCAGAGGTTTGCTACCGACGCGGAAATTTCGGGTCAATGCGATTAGGGCAACAGCGCGCTTGAATCCAACCAGTTCAAAGGGATTCTAATTTGTAGTTTGAAAGCGTTCTAATCTGTAAGTGTCTGTCCGGGAAGAAGTTGAATCTTATGAATCATTTGTGATTCAAGAGAGGTGGCCTGATTCGGAGGGGCCGCCGATGTGGACGAATGAAAACCGCGCGCGGTATGACCGCAGCCATTTGCGCTACCCCAGCGA
>JBBRSX010000166.1:0-13743 GCA_038244925.1 Hyphomicrobiales bacterium
GCTCGGTGGTCGCGTCCGACGCGTTCTTCCCGTTCGCCGACGGCATGCTGGACTGCATCGAGGCCGGTGCCACGGCGGTGATCCAGCCCGGCGGCTCGCTACGTGACGACGAGGTGATCAAGGCTGCCGACGAGCACGGCATCGCCATGGTGTTCACCGGCGTGCGGCACTTCCGGCATTAAGCCTCGTCATTCCGGGGCATCGCGGAGCGATGAACCCGGAATCCAGAGAGGGGGCGCGAGATTCCGGGTTCGCGCTAACGCGCGCCCCGGAATGACGGTGTTGCTAAGCTTCCCTCACCCGCGCCAGCAACGCTAGCCCCGCGACGAAGAACAGCACCAGCGCGGCCATGCCCGCTTTCTGGCTCGCGGTGATGGCCGTGATCGCACCGATCAACAGCGGTCCGATGAACGAGGTGACTTTTCCAGTCAGCGCGAACAGGCCGAAATATTGCGCGATCCGGTCTTTCGGCGCCAGCCGAATCAAAAGCGTGCGCGACGCCGCCTGCAGTGGACCGCCGGCGGCGCCAATCAGACAGCCGAGCACGAGATAGGCGCGCTCGGCCGCGCCGGCGAAAAGCGCCCCACCTGCAACAGGCGGCGCGACCTTCACGAAGAAAATCGAATCCTTGTCGACCAGCAGGATCCCGATGATCGCGAACAGCAGGATCAGCATGCTGCCGGTAATCACGCGCTTCGGCCCGAGGCGATCGTCGAGCCTGCCGCCGAGCCATGCGCCAAACGTGCCGGCGATGGCAAGAATGATGCCGAAGGTGCCGATCTGGATCGTGTGCCATCCGAACGTGCCCGCGGCGTAGATGCCGCCGAAGGCGAACAACGATACCAGCCCGTCGGTGTAGATCATGTTGGCGAGCAGGAATGTTGCCATCGGCTTCTGCTTCGGCAACTCGCCGAGCGTTTGCTTGAGCCCGCTCAATCCTACGCGCAGCGCTGCGCGCACCGGAAGCCTGGCCGGATAATCCGGTGTCATCAGAAACATCGGCAGCACGAAGATGATGAACCAGATGCCGGTCAGCGGACCGGTGATGCGATCGCCCTGATGCGTGACCGGGTCGAGACCGAACAGCGGCGAGAGGCCGAACAGCGTGCGGCCGGTGTCGGGATTGGCGGCGAGAAAGCCGAGCACCAGGATCAGGCTGAGGATGCCGCCGATATAACCGGTGGCCCAGCCGGTGCCGGAGAGCCGGCCGATCTTGTCCGGCGGCACCAGCGTGGGCATCATCGCATTGTTGAACACGGTGGCGAATTCAACGCCAACGCTTGCGATGGCATAGGCGATCAGCAGCGGCAGAATAACGCTGGGATCTCCGGGCTTGCCGATCCACATCAGGCTGGAGCCGATCACCAGCAACACGCCGAATCCCGCGATCCACGGCTTGCGGCGGCCGCTGGCGTCCGCAATCGCGCCCAGCACCGGCGACATCAGCGCGATCATCAACCCGGCCGCCGCGGTGGCAAAACCCCACAGCGCCTGTCCGCTTGCCGGATTTGGCGCGACGAAGCTGGCGAAATAAGGCGCGAACACGAAGGTGGTGATCAGCGTAAAGTAAGGCTGCGCGGCCCAATCGAAGAAAATCCAGCTGATGACCGCGGCGCGGGGCGGATAGGATTGCGGAATTTCGCCGCCAATAGCCCCGGAAGCGATCACCGCCATATCCCAAAATTCCCTGAAAAATCACGTGAAGGCGTTTTGCCTCGCGAATGCGAACCCATATAGCATGCGCTAGCGACGCTTGTGCTGTTGCCAGCGTCACACGGGCTCCAACTGCGGCGGATTTTTGATGGCTGTTTTTTCAACCGGATGGCGCAGAATTATTTCGACACTCGTGCTGGTGTCCGCCTGCGTCGCTCCCGCCGTTGCCCAGGAACGCCGCGCCTATTCGCCGCCGGACCTTGCATCCGTTCACGCTGTCCCCGCCGAACACGGCATGGTGGTCGCGCAGGAAAAGCTCGCGGCACAAATTGGCGCTGATTTCCTGAGGCAAGGCGGCAATGCGGTCGATGCCGCGGTCGCCACCGGCTTTGCGATGGCCGTGACCTATCCGCGCGCCGGAAATATCGGTGGCGGCGGCTTCATGGTGATCCACTCGGCCGAGCACAACGAAGACATCGCGATCGATTATCGCGAGACCGCCCCCGCGGCGATAACCCGCGATATCTATCTCGGGCCGGACGGCAAACCCGATACCGATAAATCGCGTAATTCCGCATTCGGCATCGGCGTGCCCGGCACGGTCGCCGGTTTGACGCTGGCGCTGGAGAAGTACGGCTCGGGCCAATTCACGCTGGCGCAGATTCTGAAGCCGGCCATCGAACTGGCCCGCGACGGCTTCGTGATCACCGACGACATGGCCGATACCTTGCCGGACATGTACCGCCGGATGGCGCGCTGGCCGAACACGGCAAGGGCTTTCTCCCGCGTTGACGGCACACTGCTGAAAGAGGGCGACCGCTTGATCCAGACCGATCTCGCGGTAACGCTGTCGACGATCGCCGAAAAAGGCGCGCGCGCCTTCTATGAGGGACCGGTCGCGGAAAGGCTGGCGAAGGCCGTCAGCAATGCCGGCGGCATCATGACGGCGGACGACCTGAAGTTCTATCAAGCCGTGATCCGCAGCCCCGTTCGCGGCAATTATCGCGGCTATGACATCGTGTCGATGCCGCTGCCTTCATCCGGCGGCACCGTCTTGATCGAGACGCTGAACATTCTCGAAGGGTTTCCGCTGCACGACATGAAGCAGGGTTCCGCAGCCTCGCTGCATGTCATCGTCGAGGCGATGAAGCGCGCTTACGCCGACCGTGCGCGCTATCTCGGCGATCCCGCCTTCGTCAACACACCGGCGGACATCCTGATATCGAAGGACTACGCCGCCAAACAGCGCGCCGGCATCGACCTTGCGCGCGCGACACCGGCGGATGCGGTGCTGGCGACATCGCCGCGCGAAGGCAGCAACACCACGCATTATTCGGTCGTCGACTCCAGAGGCAACGCCGTCAGCAATACCTACACGCTGAACTTTCCCTACGGCGTCGGCCTGGTCGCCGAAGGCACCGGAGTCCTGCTTAACAACGAACTGGACGATTTCACCGCCGCGCCCGGCGCGTCGAACGCGTTCGGCCTGGTCGGATTCGAGGCCAATCTACCTGGCCCCGGCAAGCGGCCGTTGTCGTCGATGTCGCCGACCATCGTGCTCAGGGATGGCAAACCGGTGCTGGTGACGGGGACGCCCGGCGGCAGCCGCATTATCTCGGCCGTACTGCAGATCGTCGTCGACGTCATCGATTACAATATGGATGTCGCCGCGGCGGTGGCGGCCCCACGCGTGCATCATCAGTGGATGCCGGATGAAGTGCGGGTGGAACGCGGCTTCCCAAAGGAAGTCCTGGATGAGTTGACCGCGAAAGGCCATCGCGTGATCGAGCCGCTCGGCCAGACCTCGGCCAATTCGATCGCGGTGACGCCCAACGGTCTGCTCGGCGCGCCCGACCCGCGCACCCGCGGCGCGGAAGCGGCGGGACAATAGAGCGTTTTCCAGCGAAAGCCTGTCCCGGGCTTGATCCGGGATGGACACCGGTTCGCGTGAAGAAAATGCGTCAACAGGTATCCAGCGCCGCGGCGGGATTTGCCCGGCGCTGGCATCGGCGTAAGGTGCCGCCCCTCGCGTCAGCCGGCCGGCGCGGGGTGGGACAACGGCCGGCTTTGGACTTTCCGGGGGAACATCATGAGCACGGCCGAACCATCGGGCGCGATCGAAGTCGCTGACATCGAAGACACCAGCCTTCTCGCTTTTTATCGCGACATGAACCAGCCGGAGCGCCGGACGTTCTGGGCGTGCGCGGCGGGCTGGGCGCTCGACGGCATGGACTTCATGATCTATCCGCTGGTGATCGGCACCATCATCGTGATGTGGAAGGTCGATCCCGGCAGCGCCGGTCTGGCCGGCACGGTGACGCTGCTGGCGTCCGCGGTCGGCGGCTGGCTCGGCGGCTACCTCGCCGACCGCATCGGCCGCGTCAAAACCTTGCAACTCACCATCCTGTGGTTCTCGTTCTTCTCGCTGGTCTGTGCCTTCGTGCAGAATTTCGATCAGTTGATCATTGCCCGCGCGCTGCTCGGCCTCGGCTTTGGCGGCGAATGGGCCGCGGGCGCCGTGCTGATGGGCGAAGCGATCCGCGCGCAATATCGCGGCCGCGCGGTGGGCTCGGTGCAATCGGGCTGGGCGGTCGGCTGGGGCCTTGCGGTGCTGTCGCAGGCGATCCTGTTCTCTTACTTGCCGCCCGAACTCGCCTGGCGCTGGATGTTTGCGATCGGCGCGCTGCCGGCGCTGCTGGTGTTCTATCTGCGGCGCTACGTCACCGAGCCGGAGATCGCTGTGGCGACGCGGGTCAAGCAGGCCGAGTCCGGCGACCGGCCGGCGCTGTGGGAAATTTTCTCGAGCTCCACCATCAAGACCACCATCCTGGCGTCGCTGATCGTCATGGGCTGTCAGGGCGGTTACTACGCCATCACCTTCTGGGTGCCGCGTTTTCTCACCGTCGAGCGCAAGCTCTCGGTGGTTTCCTCGACCGGCTACCTCTCGGCGCTGATCATCGGCTCGTTCGCCGGCTATCTCGTCGGGGCGTGGCTCGCCGACCGCATCGGACGGCGTAACCTGTTCCTGACCTTCTCGCTCGGCGCCATCGCGATCGTCGTCCTCTACACCCAGCTGCAATTGACCAACGAGGTGCTCTGGCTGCTGGGCTTCCCGCTCGGCTTCTTCGCTTCGGGCTATTTCTCCGGCGTCGGCGCGTTCCTGACCGAACTCTATCCAACGCGGCTGCGCGGTTCCGGCCAGGGTTTTTGCTACAATTTCGGCCGCGGCATCGGGGCGCTGTTTCCGTTCCTGGTCGGATGGCTGTCGACCTCGACGACGCTGGCCAACGCGATCGCGATCTTTGCGGTCGCTGCCTACAGCGTGTTCTTCATCGCCGCCTTCGCGCTGCCGGAAACCCGCGGCCGGGTACTGCATGCGGATGCCTAGATAGCGGCGACTGCCGTTCCCTCCTCCCTTGCGGGGGAGGGAACGACCGACATCTGCGTCTACAACGGGAGCCTGATCATGACATCGCTCAAGGGCAAAACGCTGTTCATCTCCGGCGCCAGCCGCGGCATTGGACTGGCCATCGCGCTGCGCGCCGCGCGTGACGGCGCCAATGTCGCGATTGCCGCCAAGACCGCGGAGCCGCACCCGAAGCTCAAAGGTACGATCTATACCGCCGCCGACGAGGTCCGCGCCGCCGGCGGCAAGGCGTTGCCGGTGCTGTGCGACATCCGCGACGAGGCGCAGGTGATGGCGGCGATCGACAAGACCGTGGCCGAATTCGGTGGCATCGATATCTGCGTCAACAATGCCAGCGCCATCAGCCTCACCGACTCGCAGATGACCGACATGAAGCGATTCGACCTGATGATGGGTATCAACACCCGCGGCACTTTCATGGTGTCGAAATATTGCATTCCGCACCTGAAGAAGGCCGCCAATCCGCACATCCTGATGCTGTCGCCGCCGCTCGACATGAAGACCAAATGGTTCGAGCACTCCACCGCCTATACGATGGCAAAGTTCGGCATGAGCATGTGCGTGCTCGGCCTGTCGGGCGAGCTGAAATCATCGGGCGTTGCCGTCAACGCGTTGTGGCCGCGCACCACGATCGCCACCGCCGCGGTCGGCAATCTGCTCGGCGGCGACGCCATGATGCGCGCCAGCCGCACGCCCGAGATCATGGGCGACGCCGCCCACGCCATTTTCACCAAGCCGTCGCGCGAATTCACCGGGTACTTCTGCATCGACGACAAGATCCTCTACGCCAGCGGCGTCCGGGATTTTGAGCACTACCGTGTCGATCCCACGACGGCTCTGATGTCGGATTTCTTCGTACCGGACGACGATGTGCCGCCGCCCGGCGTCACCATACAGCCACTGCCCTCGGTTGGCGGGGCGCAGAAGTCGCGCTAGAACCGCATCGACCGGCTGCGGGAGAAGCGCGTGGGTTGGCGAACATGGATGGCCGTCGGATTGATGTTGATCGTACCGGTGGCCGCCGGCATCGCGTTCCGTCCCGACCGCGCCATTCGCGTCGCCACCGGCGTGGTCGCGCATAACGTCTGTTCCAGGACTTTCGTCTCCGGCCTCGATCCGCAAACCGTGTTTTCGGAAACCGTCGAACGCGACGGCCTGCGTCGGCTGCGTCCGGTGCTGCGGCTTGCGGTCGATCGCGCTGCACGAGCAGTCGATGCGTCCGCGGCGGGATTGCTCGGCAGCCGCGCCGTCTTTCATGACGGGCTCGGTTGCGTGCTGCTGCACGGTTCCAGAGAGCCGTATATTCTCAAGAGCGACATTGATGCGCTGAAAGTGCCGAAGATGCCGCCGCTGCTGGGCGAGATTGCCGGCCCTGACGTTGTGCTTCCATCCGATCCCGCATTGAAGGCCGCGCTCGATCATGCCTTCGAGGAACCGGCCGAGCCGCCGTTCCGGCGGACCAAGGCGGTCGTCGTGGTGCACGACGGCAAGGTGATCGCCGAACGTTATGCTGACGGTATCGGCGTCGATACGCCGCTGCTCGGCTTTTCCATGACCAAGTCGGTGATCAACGCGTTGATCGGGATCCTGACGCAGCTGGGGCTGGTCACGCCTTCGATGCCGGCGCCGATCCCGGAGTGGCGCGGCGATCTCAGGCGCGAGATCGAGGTCGAGCATCTCCTGCGCATGACCACCGGCCTTGCGCTCGACGAAACCAATAGCGGTTTCGATCCCGCCAGCCAGATGGTCTACCTGCACAACGACATGGCCGGCTACGCGGTCAACGCCGCGGTCGTGGCGCCGCCGGGCACGCGCTGGGCCTACTCCAGCCCGACGACACAATTATTGGCGCGGATCGTGCGCGATGCTGCCGGCGGGCCCGAGCAGACGCTGGCATTGGCATGGCGCGAGTTGTTCAATCCGCTCGGCATGCGCCACGTCACGCTCGAATTCGATGCCTCAGGTACGCTGCAGGGATCGACTTATATGTTCGCTAGCGCCAGGGACTGGGCGCGATTTGGACTGCTCTATCTCAATGACGGCATCGTCGGCGGCAAGCGCATCCTGCACGAGGACTGGGTGGATTTTTCCGCAGCAGCGACGCTCGACACCGACTACGGCGCCGGGTTCTGGACCAATCGCAGCGAACACCCGAATGCCAAAGAACGCGTGCAACTCGGCATTCCCCGCGACGCGTTCTTCGCGTCGGGCGATCTCGGCCAGCGCATCGTGATCATGCCGTCGCAGCATTTGGTCGTGGTGCGTCTCGGCGACAGCGTCGATCCGACCGGAGATATCAGAGGACTCGGGCGGCTGGTAAAGGAAGTGATTGCGGCGACGCAGCCTTGATGGTCGTGATTCCGGGGCGATGCGGAGCATCAAACCCGGGATCTCGAGATTCCGGGTCTGGTGCTAACGCACCATCGGAATGACGGTCGACAGAAATCAACTACCGCCCGATCACATACGGCCCGCCCTTTTCCAGCGCGCGGGCATAGGCCGGCCGAGCATGAATGCGTTCGAGGAACGCCATCGCCTTGGGATGGCCTTGCTCCAGCCCACCGCGTGCGGCGGCGGCTTCCAATGGAAAACTCATCTGGATATCGGCGCCGGTGAATTCATTACCAGCGAACCATTCGCTTTTCGCAAGCTCGCCTTCCCAGTAATCCATGTGCTGCTTGAGCTGCGGATTGACCAGCGTGGTCAGCGCCTGGTTCGAAACCTTGCGCACCAGCGGCCGCAGCAGAGCAGGCGCGCGCTTCGGCATCAGCGTGAACAACAGCTTCAATAGCAGCGGCGACATCGCGGAGCCTTCGGCGTAGTGCAGCCAATAGGTGTAGCGCAGCCGTTCTGGCGTGTTCGGCGGCGGGATCAGGCTGCCTTTGCCATAGGTGGCGATGAGGTATTCGCAGATCGCGCCGGACTCGGCGATAGTGTTGCCGTTGTCGGTGATCACAGGCGATTTGCCGAGCGGGTGAATGGCGCGCAGTTCCTTTGGCGCGCGCATGTCCGGCTGGCGCTGATAGCGGACGATTTCGTAGGGAACGCCGAGTTCTTCGAGCAGCCACAGCACGCGCTGCGAGCGGGAATTGTTGAGATGATGCACCGTCAGCATGGCCGTCCCCTTGAATGATCGCGTGTTGGTGCCAGCCGCCCGCAGGAAAGTCGAGACACGCCTACGCGTGTATTACCCGGGTCTATTGACAATACAGATTTACCCGGGTAATATTTGCTTCGAAACTGAGGTTTGCCGATGAATCCCGCCGAAACAGCTTATATCGCCTTCGAAGGCGACCGCCGCATCGGGTCGGGCAATCTCCGCGAGGTCGCCCGCGCCGCGAGGGAGACACTCGACCGGCACCAGAACGCATCGATCCTGATCTTCAATGGCCAAACCAGCGCGCCGGTCGAGATCGACTTTCGCGGCTCGGTGGACGACGTGCTGGCGCGACTGCCGCCGGCCGAGATTGCGCCGGCGAAGGAAGAAGCTGCCGCCGTAGCCCCCCGCGGACCGGGCCGTCCGAAACTGGGCGTGGTGGCGCGCGAAATCACGCTGCTGCCGCGGCATTGGGACTGGCTGGCGCTGCAAAAGGGTGGCGCCTCGGTTGCGATCCGTAAGCTGGTCGACGAGGCGCGGCGGGCGAATGAAAGTGGGGACCGTATCCGCCTCGCGCAGGAATCGGCTTACCGCTTCATGTCGGTCATGGCCGGCAACCGGTCACATTACGAGGAGGCGATCCGCGCATTATTCGCCGGCGATTCCGCTCGTTTCGAAAAATTGATCGGCGAATGGCCCGCCGATATCCGCGACCATGCTGCAAAATTGGCAGAGCGGGCATTCCAGCGCGAAATCTGAGCCGGCGCCGGTTGATCCCGCGGGAGCCAGCCGCTAGGCTGTTTGGAATGATACCGATCATATAAGAAGGCGCAGGGAGACCGCCGTGAGCTCAAATCCGCAATTCCTGTTCGATTTCGGCAGCCCCAACGCCTTTCTCAGCCACGAGGCAATCCCGGCAATCGAAAAGCGCACGGGCGTGAAATTCGAATATGTTCCGGTGCTGCTCGGCGGCATCTTCAAGGCCACCAACAACAAATCTCCGGCCGAAACGCTGGCCGGCGTCAAGAACAAGCGCGAGTTTCACGCGTTGGAGACCGCGCGCTTCGTCAAGCGCTTCGGCGTCAAGCCCTACACCTGGAATCCATTCTTCCCGGTCAACACGCTGAACCTGATGCGGGCGGCGGTCGCAGCCCAGCTCGAGGGCGTGTTCGAGAAATATGTCGAGGCCGCGTTCCACCACATGTGGGTGGAGCCGAAGAAGATGGACGATCCGGAAGTCGCCGCAAAAGCGTTGGCCTCCTCGGGCCTCGACGCGGCAAAGCTGCTCGCCCGTTCGCAGGAACCTGAGGTAAAAGCAAAACTGATCGAGAACACCCAGGCCGCCGTCGAGCGCGGCGCGTTCGGCTCGCCGACGTTCTTTGTCGGCAAGGAAATGTTCTTCGGCAAGGAGCAGTTGCGCGAAGTCGAGGAAATGGTCGCGGGGAAGTGACGTCGTCATTCCGGACTGGTGCGTCAGGACCAGATCCGGAATCTCGAGATTCCGGGTTCGATGCTTCGCATCGCCCCGGAATGACAGAGACCTGGTGGAGCACCTAAAATGGAAAAACGGAACGCTACCGTCGCAGTCATCGGCGCCGGCGACTACATCGGCGGCGAGATCGCCAAGAAATTCGCCGCCGAAGGTTTTACCGTGTTCGCCGGCCGGCGCGACGGCGCCAAGCTGGAGCCGCTGGTGAAAGAGATCGAGGCCGCGGGCGGCTCGATCGTGGCGCGCGCACTCGATGCGCGCAAGGAGGACGAGGTCGCGGCCTTCCTCAACGACGCCGACAAGCACGCCCCGCTGGAGGTCTGCATCTTCAATGTCGGCGCCAACGTCAATTTCCCGATTCTGGAAACCACCGACCGGGTCTTCCGGAAGGTCTGGGAGATGGCCTGCTGGGCCGGTTTTTTGGCGGGACGCGAATCGGCCCGGCTGATGCTGCCGCGCGGCAAGGGCAATATCTTCTTCACGGGCGCGACCGCTAGCTTGCGCGGCGGCAGCGGCTTTGCCGCGTTTGCCAGTGCCAAATTCGGGCTTCGCGCGGTGGCCCAATCGATGGCGCGCGAACTCGGGCCGAAAAACATCCATGTCGCCCACCTGATCATCGATTCCGGCGTCGATACCGCCTGGGTGCGCGAGCGCCGCGAGCAGCTCTGGGGCAAAGAAGCGCTCGATAATCCCGACCTGCTGATGCCGCCCGCCTCGGTCGCGGCATCCTATTGGCAGCTCTACCAGCAGCCACGCAGCGCCTGGACCTTTGAACTCGAAATTCGCCCGTTCGGCGAGAAATGGTGAGAGAGCGAAGTGGCGAATAGCGAATAGAGCCCTTACCTTATTCGCCACTCGCCATTCGCTACCTTCAAAACCAACAACAAGGACTGAGCCATGCGCGTTCTCGTGGTCGGCGCCGGCGCTATCGGCGGATATTTCGGCGGCAGGCTGCTTCAGGCAGGCAACGACGTCACGTTCCTGGTCCGGCCGAAACGCGCCTCGGAGCTCGCCAGCGCCGGCCTCGTCATCAAGAGCCCGAACGGCGATGTCACGCTGAAAAATCCCCCGACCGTTCAGGCGGACAAACTCACCGAAAAATTCGACGTCATCCTGCTGAGTTGCAAGGCTTTCGACCTCGACGACGCCATCAAGTCGTTCGCGTCCGCGGTCGGGCCGCAGACGTCGATCATTCCGATGCTCAACGGCATGCTGCATCTGGATATTCTCGACCAGAAATTCGGCCGCGAGCGCGTGCTCGGCGGGCTTTGCGCGATCGCCGCGACGCTCAATGACGCGCGCGAGGTGGTGCAGCTCGCACCGATGCAGTCGCTCAACTTCGGTGAACGCGACGGCAAGATGTCCGATCGCGTCAACGCCATTGCGAAAATCATGACCAACGGCATCACCGGCGCCGTCGCCAGCGCGAACATCGTGCAGGAGATGTGGGAAAAGTGGGTGTTTCTCTCCACGCTCGCCGCTGCGACCTGCCTGATGCGCACCTCGGTCGGCAATATCCTGGCCGCACCCGGCGGCAGGGATTTCATACTCGGCATGCTCGACGAAACCAGCGCGGTCGCGAAATCCGCGGGCCACGCCCCGACCGGGCCGTTCTTCGAGCGCACGCGCGGCATGCTGACAGCCGACGGCTCGCAAATGACGGCGTCGATGTTCCGCGACATCAAGGCCGGCGCGGCTGTCGAGGCCGATCACGTGATCGGCGATCTCGTCGCGCGTGGCGACGCCGCGAAGGTACCGCTGGCGAGATTGCGTACGGCCTACACGCATCTCAAGGCGTATGAGAAGCAGCGGGGGTAAGGTTGGCCTCCGCAGTCACGTCATCACCGGTCGTCGTCCCCGCGCAGGCGGGGACACAAACGCCGCGGCCTGTCGATTTCAGGCAGAGGTAGCTGATACCACCGGCAACAACACCTGCCGGTGGCTATGGGTCCCCCGATGTGCCATTGCACATCTGAGATCGCGCTTCGCTTGTCCGGGACGGCGAATCTACAGATGCGCAAGATAATGCGCCAGCGCCTCGATCTCTTCCTCGCTGAGGGGATAGGCGACGTCAGTCATCGCCGCCATCGCGCCGCCGGCCCGCACGCCGGACTTGTAGTCGCGCAGCGCCTTCGCGAGATATTCCTCCCGCTGGCCGGCAATACGGGCGACAGCCTTGGTGCCGGCAAAACTATCGGTGTGGCACGAGGCGCAGCGCCGGCCGGCGGCCGCCTGCGCGCCCTTCTTCGACAGATCCGGATCGTCGTCGGGCTTTGAAGCCTTCGGTGGCGGGAGCTGCGCAAAATAGGCGCCGAGGTTGCGGATATCGTCGTTGTTGAGCTGATCGATGATCGGCTGCATCTGCGCGTTCTTGCGGGTGCCGGCGCGGAAGAACACCAACTGCCACTGGATAAACTGATCGAGCTGACCCGCGAGCGAGGGAATGTTCTCGGTCTGAGAAATGCCGTTGTCGCCGTGACAGCCGACGCAAAGTTCGGCCTTTGCCTTGCCGGCGGCGACATCGGCGGCATGGGCAAACGAGCCGCACACCATCAGCGCGGCCAATGTTGCCCCAAACAGCGCTTTGGGCATCGTAGCTCCTTTGGTTGTCATTGCCGGGCTTGACTCGGCAATCCATCGTGCTTGCAAAAAAACTTTTTGTTTTGATGGATGCCCGGATCCCGGCTACGTCCGGCACTCTGTATCAGGCCGGCGAAGCTCAAGCGAAGACGGCAAGTCCGAGCATGACGATCGGGCGTACTCCAAACAACGGAAGCTGCGGCCACTCGTTCCCGAGCAACCGCAGCCCCTGATGATCAGTCTCTTTTTGACGCGTTTTCTTCACGCGCACCGGTACCCACTTCGCTCGGAAACGCTATGTACCTTACTTCTTGCTGTAGCTGATGCGGTAGATCGCACCGGCCCAGTCGTCGGCGACGAGGATCGAGCCGTCCTTGGCCAGGATGATATCGGCGGGACGGCCGAGATAACCCTGATCGCCTTCGAGGAAGCCGGATGCAAAGACCTCCTTCTTGGCGTTCTTGCCATCCGGACCGACGGTGACGCGCGTGATGTTGGCGCCCTGGTACTTATGCCGGTTCCACGAGCCGTGTTCGGCGATCAGGATGGAGTTCTTGTACTCGGCGGGGAATTGATCGCCGGTATAGAATTTCATGCCGAGCGGAGCAACGTGCGCGCCGAGATTCAGCACCGGCGGTGTGAATTCCGAGCACTTGTGACCCATCGCGAACTTCGGATCCGGCATGTCGCCCTGGTGGCAATAGGGGTAGCCGAAATGCTCGCCCATCTTGTTGATCATGTTGAGCTTGTCACTGGGCAGATCGTCGCTGACCCAGTCGCGGGCGTTTTCGGTGAACCAGTATTTGCCGGTGCGCGGATCGACGTCGCCGCCAACGCTGTTGCGGACGCCGAGCGCATAGACCTCGGCATTGCCGGTCTTGGGATCGACGCGGCGGATCTGCGACACGCTGGTCGGGGGGATGCCGACGTTGAAGGGAGGTCCGAACGGGATGTAGAACCAGCCTTCCTTGTCGACCGCGATGTATTTCCAGCCATGCGCGACATAGCTCGGCATGTCGTCATAGACCACCTTGCCATCGCCGAGCTTGTCGAGATTGGCTTCGGCGTTGTCGTATCGCCTCAGCTTGTCGATATCGACGACGTAGAGCGCGCCATCGCGAAACGCGATGCCGGTCGGCATCTTGCCGCCCTTGAGGACGGTCTTGACCTCCTTCTTGCCGCCATTGTCCTTGATCGCGTAGACGTTGCCGAGGCCGAACGAGCCGACGAACAGCGTGCCTTTGTCGCCCCAGGCCATCTGCCGCGCGGCCAGCACGCCGGAGGCGTAGACTTCGATCTTGAAGCCCGCCGGCAGCTTGATCTTTTTCATCATGGCGGCAAGTTCGGCCTCCGACGCGCCGGTCGGCGGACCCGCGTCCGGCGCCTGGCCCTTCTGGGCTTCGGTCTCGTCGCCGAGGAACCAGTCATCGGGCGGATTGGTCCAGAACTCCTTGGTGCCGGATTCGTACTTCTTCAGTGGCTTCTGCTGCGCGCTGA
>JBBRSX010000167.1:0-13712 GCA_038244925.1 Hyphomicrobiales bacterium
CCGGGAATGACGACCGATGCGCCGACATCGCCACCCATGGCGTCAAGCGCGATTCGAACCTTTTGAGGCATGAACGTCCCGGAAACCTGATCTCTTGCGGCCCTCGTCGAGCCCGGCCGCACACTGGAAAAGGCACCGCCATGGCGGTGCTTGGCAAAGCGCGAAGCAGCGCCCCCGCCGGGCCGCGACAATAGCGCGTCCCCGTCCCGACACAACCTCTTGACCACCGTCTTTTGGTAAACTGAAGCGCTGTCGCCCGAAATCACGACCGGCAATTAAACTCATATAAATCAATTATTTATGACATTTTCCTCACGGAAAAATGCAATCGTCTCGGGTCGAAGGCCTACACACGATCCACTTAAACGGACGGTCACTTGCCTTTGGGCTTCTTCTTGCCCGATTTTTTGGGCTCGACCTGCAGCGCCTTCAAGGCGGCAAACGGGTGATCCTCGGGATCGGCGGCTTCAACCAGCGGTTCGAAAATCACGTCGGCTTTACGTGGATAGGGATTGATCGCGAGGTACAGCGCGTCGGTGGCCACCCTGCCGAGATCGATGGTGCCGTTCTCGATCGGCTCCGGCGGGTCCGGGGTATCGCCGTCACTTTGCTCGGCCTCGTTGACCAGATCGGCCATTTGCGGGATCTGCTCTGGCGGCGCGAAGATCAGATCGATGGTCTCGTCGATATCGCTTTCGATCGGCTCGAGCGTCACCACGCAGGTCTGTCCGATCCGCGCCCGCACACGGCCCGCCACATGGTAGCGGCCGCCGCTCTTCGGCGTCACATCCAGGGAAGCCTGCGCCGAAAGCACCTCACGCAGTTCGCCGACATCGGCAATCGCACGGCGTATGGCCTCGTCGGCCTGGAGGTCGCGATGCAGGCCCGTGTCCGGGATTTGCGCGACCGCCAGCGGAACGCGCCACGGGTCCGGCTTCTCTGTCATGCTGCTGCTCATTGTCGCGTGCCCACACCCTCAAGCGAGGGAAACCTCGCCGAACCACTCAACAGCGCCGCATCGTCGACACCATCCAGGCCGGTCATGGCCGCCTCCGCATAAGCAGCGAGCTGGTCGGCCTCGGCAATATTCTCGCCGTTCAGAATGTTCTTGCAAAGCGCCTGCGCCAGCGCCTCGTGGCCGCCGGTCAGCGCGAGATCGTAGGCCGCGGTCCGGCCGTAGAAGGCTTCGCCGAAGGCCTGCATCCGCTTTGGCACGGTAAGGTCGCCGACGCCCATTTCGCGCAGATTATCGTCCATATCGTTGCAAAAATGGTCGAACAGCGCCTGCGACAGGGCTGCGCCGCCCTCTGCCGGCTTCAGCCGCCGCAATACCAGCCACAAATGCAGCACCAGCAGGTCAAAACGGCCGTTAACCGTGTCCGGCACCGCCAAGGCCCGATAAAACAACGGTTCTCGCGCCTGCGTCACGATCATGCCATAGATGGCCTCAATGGTGCCGCGCAGGGGCGTCCGGGGTTTCCTGAAGTGATTGAACGGCCAAAGCATTGTGGGTTCCGTATGCGAGCCCCCAAGGTTTCCTCATTGGAGGTTTCCTTGTTGGGAGCCCGCGCATGTTGCAATCCAGCGTGCTGCCCGGTACGTCAACGCCTCGCGCGATGCAAGGGTACGGGCAAGTTCCTGATATGACCAAGACCAGCCACAAGAGCCCATACACGCCCTCGCCGCGCGCCCTGCCCGCGCGCTGGCGCGGTTTCCGCGCCGTTGCCGCCGTGGCCCTGATGTGCGCGGCGCTGGGCGCCTGCGCTGGCGAGCAGTTCCAGAAGGGCTATATCCTGCCGCCCGGCGCGCTCGAGCAGATCCCGATCGGCGCCAGCCAGGACCAGGTCTTGATCGTGATGGGGACCCCCTCCACGGTCGCGACCCTGAGCGGCGAGGTGTTCTATTACATCTCGCAGCGTTCCGAGCGCAAAGTCGCCTTCATGAACCAGAAGGTCGTCGACCAGCGCGTCATCGCGATCTATTTCGACAAGAACCGCCAGGTGCAGCGGCTCGCCAATTACGGCCTGCAGGACGGCAGGATCTTCGACTTCATCAGCCGCACCACGCCGACCTCCGGCCAGGAGCTCAGCTACCTGACGCCGCTGTTCAAGCTGCTCAGCTTCAACTAACGCCATTCTCGTGTCCCGGACGCGGCGCGGCGTGAAACGCCGCTCCGCAGAGCCGATCACTTGAGGCACGCCATCTGCGGACCTCGGACCAGCAGCGCACCACTTCGTGCTGCGCAGCATCCGGGGAACGCCTGCGCCAAAACACCTGCGCCAAGTCGCCCGCTGCCAAGTCGCCCGCTTGCCCTGCGCGCCCATGGTCCCTAGGCTCTCTGCAAAATAGCGATTCAGCAGGGAGCGAACGTGTGACCAATAAAATCTTTTCTCGCCGACGTGTATTGACCGGAGCTGCAACCATTTCGGCCGCGGCAATCCTGCCCCGCGCCAGCCTCGCCGACTGGCGGCCGACGGAAACCGTCCGCATCATCGTGCCGGCCGCGGCCGGCGGCACCACCGATGTGATGGGGCGGCTGCTGGCCGCGCATCTGCAGACCGCCTGGGGCCAGTCCGCCGTGGTGGAAAACCGCTCCGGCGGCGGCGGCACCATCGGCACCGTCGAGGTGATTCGCCAGAAGGGCGACGGTCACACCATCTTGATCGGCAATCCCGGCCCCAACGCCATCGCCTACAGCATCTTTCGCAACCTGAACTACAAGGCGGACCAGTTGCAGGCCGTCTCCAACATGATCCGGACCCCGAACATCGTGTCGGCGCATCCGTCCACCGGCATCAAGTCGATCGCCGAACTGATCGCCTACATCAAGGCCAACCCCGACAAGCTGAACTACGCGTCCTCGGGGGTAGGACAGAGCCCTCACCTCACCGGCGCCTGGTTCCTGCAACTCACCGGCCTCAAGATGGTGCATGTGCCGTTCCGCGGCGCAGGCCCGGCGCTGCAGGCGGCGCTGGCCGGCGACATCCAGATCCTGTTCGACAACCTGTTCCCGTCGCTTCCGCAGACCCAGGACGGCAAACTCACCGCACTCGCCGTCACCACGCCCGAGCGCAGCAGCGTGGCGCCGAACATTCCGACGATGCGGGAGGGCGCGCCTGAACTCGCGAAATTCGATGTGTCGTCCTGGTTCGGTGTGTTCCTGCCAAAAGCAGCCCCCGCCCCCATCGTCGATGCGCTCAACAAGGAGATCAAGACGATGCTCGAGCGCGACGACATCAAGAAGACCATCGCGGCGATGGGCGCGCGCACCGACTGGGGCACGCCGCAGCAGTATAGCGACTTCGTGCAGGCGGAGACCACCAAGTTCGGCGAGATCATCAAGCGCGAAGGCTTGCAGATGGACGTGAACTGAAGGCCGCATTGCCGTAGCTCTTCGCTAGACTAGGCCCCCTTGTTGATCTTCTTGACCTTGGCATCGGTGGCTTCGATCGACAGCGCCAGTTCCAGGATCGCGTTCGACAGCAATTCGGCGGCCTCCTTCTGGTCCTGCGATTTGGCGGCGCGCAGCGCGTAGTTGCGGGCGGATGACAGCGACATCGATTGATCTCCGTGTTGCGTAGGTTCTCGGCGAACTTATTTGATGCCCGCCCTACGAAGTAAGAAAAACCCCGCGGCTTGCACCGCGGGGTTTTCGTTTCAGTCGACTTTTCGAAGCTCAGTGCGCCAGGATCGCCAGCAGCAGCAAGGCCACGATGTTGGTGATCTTGATCATCGGGTTGACGGCCGGACCCGCCGTATCCTTGTAGGGATCCCCGACGGTGTCACCGGTCACGGCTGCCTTGTGGGCGTCGGAGCCCTTGCCGCCGTAGTGGCCGTCCTCGATGTACTTCTTGGCGTTGTCCCAGGCGCCGCCACCCGAGGTCATCGAGATCGCGACGAACAGACCGGTCACGATCACGCCGAGCAGCATGGCGCCGACGGCGGAGAACGCCGCCGACTTGCCGGCCGCGCCGCCGCCTGCAATCGCGTAGATCACGAAGTAGACGAAGATCGGCGACAGCACCGGCAGCAGCGACGGAATGATCATTTCCTTGATCGCCGCCTTGGTCAGGATGTCGACGGCCCTGCCGTAGTCCGGCTTTTCGGTGCCCTGCATGATGCCGGGCTTCTCGCGGAACTGGCGCCGCACTTCCTCGACGATCGCGCCGGCCGCACGGCCGACAGCGGTCATGCCCATCGCCCCGAACAGGTACGGCAGCAGGCCGCCGAACAGCAGGCCGACCACGACGTAGGGGTTGTTGAGCGAGAAGTCGGGCAGCACGCCCTGGAAGTACGGATACTTCGTGGCGTTGGCGATGAAGAATTTGAGATCTTCATTGTAGGCCGCGAACAGCACCAGCGCGCCGAGGCCGGCGGAGCCGATCGCGTAACCCTTGGTGACCGCCTTGGTGGTGTTGCCGACCGCGTCGAGCGCGTCGGTGGCCTTGCGCACTTCCTTCGGCAGGCCCGCCATTTCGGCGATGCCGCCGGCGTTGTCGGTGACCGGACCGAAGGCGTCCAGCGCCACGATCATGCCGGCCAGCGCCAACATGGTGGTGGTCGCGATCGCGATGCCGAACAGGCCGGCGAGGCTGTAGGTGACGAGGATGCCGGCGATGATCACCATGGCCGGACCGGCGGTCGATTCCATCGAGATCGCCAGACCCTGGATCACGTTGGTGCCGTGACCGGTGACAGAGGACGCCGCGATCGACTTCACTGGGCGATAGTCGGTGCCGGTGTAGTATTCGGTGATCCAGATGATCAGGCCGGTGACGACGAGACCGACGACGCCGCATTCGAACAGCGCCATGCCGGTGTATTTCACGCCCGCCAGCGGACCGAAGCCGATCAGCCAGTTGATGACACCCGCAACCGCCAGCAACGACAGGATGCCGGTCACGATCAGGCCCTTGTACAGCGCGCCCATGATGGACTGGCTGGCGCCGAGCTTGACGAAGAAGGTGCCGATGATCGAGGTGATGATGCAGGCGCCGCCGATCGCGAGCGGCAGCGTCATCATGTTGACCAGCAGCGGCGAAGTCGCAAAGAAGATCGCCGCGAGCACCATGGTGGCGACCGCGGTCACCGCATAGGTCTCGAACAGGTCGGCGGCCATGCCGGCGCAATCGCCGACGTTGTCACCGACGTTGTCGGCAATGGTGGCCGGGTTGCGCGGATCGTCCTCGGGAATGCCGGCTTCGACCTTGCCGACGAGATCGCCGCCGACGTCAGCGCCCTTGGTGAAGATGCCGCCGCCGAGACGGGCGAAGATCGAGATCAGCGAAGCGCCGAAACCGAGCGCGACCATCGCGTCGATCACCGTGCGGCTGTTGGCAGCCAGGCCCAAATACTGGGTCAGGTAGGCGAAGTAGATGGTGACGCCGAGCAGCGCCAGACCGGCGACCAGCATGCCGGTGATCGCGCCGGCCTTGAAGGCCAGTTCAAGTCCGCCGGCCAGCGAAATCGTCGCCGCCTGCGCGGTGCGTACGTTGGCGCGAACCGAGACGTTCATGCCGATGAAGCCGGCAGCACCCGACAGCACCGCGCCGATCAGGAAGCCGACCGCAACGAGCATGCCGAGGAAGTAGGCCAAGAGCGCGAAGATCACGACGCCGACGATCGCGATCGTCGCGTACTGACGCTTCAGATAGGCCTGCGCGCCTTCGGCGACCGCGGCTGCAATCTCCTGCATGCGCGGATTGCCGGCGTCCGCTTTCAACACGGATGCCGTCGCCCAGATGGCGTAAACGATCGAAAGCGCTCCGCAGAGCACAATCACCCATAATGCTGTCATTGACGTTGCCTCAGATTTTCTTGAACTGGCCCCACGCCTTCTCCGCGAACGCGGCAGGCGCATAAAAAGGAGGCCCACCCTGCCCAAAAGGGCGGCCTCAAATCGGCGGGACCATGCCAAAATCGTCTCCCCGGCGCAACGCCGCGAGGGGCAAAAAGCGTCGATTTTAGAAAGGAATCAGGGGTAAAAACCCGGGAAATCGCTGCCGCCGGCCAAGGCTGACGCTTCGATAGCTGCAAAACGCAAGAACCCGCCCAACCCCTTTTGGGGCGGGCGGGCTCACGAGCCATCTCAGTACATCCGTGAAACGACCGTTTCGAGGTCCCATAGCGTTTTCGAGTGAAGTGGGTAGCGGTTCACATCAAGAAAACGCGTCAGAACCAAAGGACTTAGACGAGCGACAGGTTTTCTGCGCTGACCTTGCCACGCATCGAGTCGGTCTTCAGTTCGAACTGAACCTTCTGACCTTCAGCCAGCCCGCCGAGACCGGCGCGCTCGACGGCGGAGATGTGAACGAACACATCCTTGCTGCCATCGCTCGGCTCGATGAAACCGAAACCCTTTTGACCGTTGAACCACTTCACTGTTCCCGTAGCCATTTTATCTTCTCCAAAGCACATAGGCTTTTAATTCCGCGCGATGATCGCGCGGATTCAAATCCGTTCTCGACGATGTCTCTGGAAGAAGCCCCAAGGGGCGCGTTCAAAAAGGCACGGCGGTAATCGAATGACCGTAGACGTATAGATTTCCTGTGAAATTGCAATGGCCTGGGGGAAATAAAGCCCGCGCGGTTAACACCGTCGTCTTCAAAAATGGCTGTAGGACAGCCGTTCCAGCACGATTTCCCTGCCCTGATTGTCGACGAATTTGGGCGCAGCAACTCCCGCGACAATTGCCCCGATCGAATGGACCGGCACGCCGGCACGCTGCGCCGCAGCCGCGTACCCTTCGACCCGATCCTCCGGGATCGTGCAGAGAATCTCGTAATCGTCGCCGCCGGCGATCAGCGTTTCCAGCCCGACGATGCCGCGCGACACCAGATCCCGTGCAGCATCGGACAGCGGCACTCCCTCGATATCGATCACCGCGGACACACCCGACACGCCGCAGAGTTTGGCGAGATCGCCGGCAAGACCGTCCGAGACATCCATCGCCGCACTGGCGTGGCCGCGAACGGCTTCCGCCAGCGCCACGCGCGGCTGCGGCACGCGATAGCGCCCGACCAGCATTTCCCGCGCGGAAATCGCGCTGGTGGCGGCGTGGACCTTGCCGCCTTTCAGCACGGCAAGTCCCAGTGCCGCGTCGCCGATCGTGCCCGTCACCATCACGCGGTCGCCGGCCTTGGCGCCGCGGCGATGAACCATTTTGCCCGGCGGCACCCGCCCGAACGCGGTGACCGAGATCATCAGCGGGCCCGGCGTCGAAACCGTATCGCCGCCCAGCAGCGGAAAGCCGAACTGCCTGACATCCTCGCCGAGTGCCGCCGCGAACGGCTTGAGCCAGGCTTCGTCGGCGTTGCGCAACGCCAGCGTCAGCACGAAGCCAGCCGGCGTGGCACCCTTGGCGGCGAGATCGGAAAGATTCACCCGCAGCGCCTTGCGCGCGACCGTGTCGGGCGGATCGTCCGGCAGGAAATGCACGCCCTCGACGATTGCGTCGGTCGTCACCACGATGTCGTTGCCATCAGGCATCAAGGCCGCGGCGTCGTCATCAAGCTGGAACGCGCCCGGGTCGGTCGCGATCGGCCGAAAATAGCGGGCGATCAGCGACTCCTCGCCGGACGCGGGTTTACTGCAGTCCGTCATCTCGTCATCCTGAGGTGCGAGCTCTTGCGAGCCTCGAAGGATGTTCGACCCAAATGTAACCTCAACGACACGCCGCCACCCTTCGAGGCCTCCGCTTCGCTACGGCACCTCAGGATGACGGCTACGGTCAAGATCATTGCGCTATCTATCCTCGCGCGAACTCGTCGGCGCGAAACTGCCGCGCGATCTGGTCGAGCACGGCGTTGACCATGCCGGTCTCTTCCTTTTCGACAAAGGCATGCGCGACGTCGACATATTCGGACACGACCACACGGCCGGGAACGTCCTTGCGGTGTTCAAGCTCATACGAACCGGCCCGCAGCACGGCGCGCAAAATCGCGTCGATCCGCTTCAACGGCCAGCCCTTCGACAGCGCGTCGTCGATCAACGGATCGAGTTTCGCCTGGTCGCGCACCACGCCGGAGACGACGTCGCGGAAGAACGCGGCTTCCGCCGGCAGATACTTTTCGCCCTCGACTTCGCCGCCGAGCCAATGGCTTTCGAATTCCGCAAAGATATCTTCAATGCCGGTGCCGCCGATGTCCATCTGGTACAGCGCCTGCACCGCGGCGAGCCGCGCAGCACCTCGGCGGTTGGCTTTCTTGTCGGGACTTTTGGCGGGCTTCTTGCTGTCTGCCATCATCAGGCCTTTGCCAGCCGGCGCTTGATCCGCAGCATCGCCAGTGCAGCGCGCGCGGCGTCGCCGCCCTTGTTGAGTTCGCTGGCACGCGCCCGCGCCCAGGCCTGCGCTTCGGTATTGACGGTGATGATGCCGTTGCCGAGCGGAAACTTTCTGGCGACCGCAAGATCCATCAGCGCGCGCGAGGATTCCATCGAGACAATCTCGAAATGGATGGTATCGCCCCGCACCACGCAACCGAGCGCGATCGCCGCATCATAAGGCTTGCCGTTCGCCTCGGCAGCATCGATCGCAATGGCGATCGCGGCCGGCACTTCCAGCGCGCCGGGCACCGTGATGACGTCATGGCTGACGCCGGCCGCCTTCAGCTCGGTGACGGCGCCTTCCAGCAACGCATCCTGAATATCGTCATAGAACCGCGCCTCGACGATCAGCACGCGCGCGCCTTTGATGTCGGTCTGGTCCTTCAGCGGTGCACGCCGTGCGTCTGCCATTAAATACCCTTGCTGTCATTGCCGGGCTCGACCCGGCAATCCATCCGGGGAGCAAGCCATCTTGTTAAGAGGATGGATACGCGGGTCAAGCCCGCGTATGACACATTTGTCGTCCCTGTCACTTCATTTCCGACAACCGCGCCGCGTAGCGGGCCATCAGGTCGACCTCGATATTGACCTCGCTGCCGGCGCGCCAGCTGCCGAGCTTGGTGACGCTGAGCGTATGCGGGATGATCAGTACCGAAAACACGACGTCTTCGACCGTATTCACGGTGAGCGACACGCCGTCCAGCGTGATCGAGCCTTTTGTGGCGATGAAGCGCGCCAGTTCCCGCGTGGTTTTCAGCTCGAACCGCGCCATGTCAGGGAGGTCGTCGCGCTTGACGATGGTGGCGATCCCGTCGGCGTGGCCGGCGACGATGTGGCCGCCGAGTTCGTCGCCGATCTTCAGCGCCCGCTCGAGGTTGAGCTTGGTGCCCTTGGCCCAGTGTTTTGCCGTGGTCATGCCGAGCGTTTCGGCGGCGGCATCGACCTCGAACCAGGTCCGGCCAGCCTCGACGCCGGAGCCGACCACGGTCAGGCAGACCCCGTTGCAGGCGATCGAGGCGCCGTCGGCGATGGTCTTCTGATCGTAGACGCACGCGATCCGCATCCGGTGCAACTGGCCCTGCGCGGTTGGCGTCAGGGCGACGATCTCGCCGATATCGGTGACTATTCCGGTGAACATTAAGCGCGCTCGTAAATCGTAAGGGTGTCCTTATCCAGCGTTTCGCTAGCACGTGTCTTGAACGCGGACGACCCGGTGATGGCCGACAGCGGCAATGCGTCCAGCGCGGGAATGCCGTCGGCGCCGATGTTTTCGGGGCCGCGCAGCAGCCAGATTTCGTCAACGAGACCCGCGGCGACGAAGGAGGATGCCACCCGCGCACCGCCTTCGACCATCAGCCGCGTGATGCCCTTGTCGGAGAGCGCGTGCAGCACGGCCGCCAGATCGAGCCCCGGCGGCTTCGCCGTGGCGGCGACGTGGATGACCTGCGCACCGGCAGCGCCAAGTTTGGCGGCGGCCGGGGCTTCGGCGAGGTCCGAGGCCATCACCCACAACGGCGTCTGGCGTGCCGAATGAACGAGCTTGCTGGTGCCGGACATGCGCAAGGCGCGATCCAGCACGATCCTCACCGGCGAGCGTGCTTCCATGCCCGGCAAGCGGCAATTCAACAAGGGATCGTCGGCCAGTACGGTGCCGATGCCGACCAGGATGGCATCGCACTGCGCGCGGAGCAGATGCACGCGCGTCTTCGCGGCCTCGCCCGTGATCGCGATCGGCTTGTGGCCGGCAGCGGCGATCTTGTCGTCGGCGGAGACCGCGAGTTTCAAGATCACATGCGGGCGCTTGTCGCGGATGCGGCGGAAATGCCCGGCGTGGTCGTGTGCGGCTTCCGCGGCGCCGAGCCCGACATCGACGACAATACCAGCCGCGCGGAGTTTGGCATGGCCCTGCCCCGCCACCTCCGGATTGGGATCCTCGATCGCCGACACCACGCGGGCGATGCCGGAGGCAATCACGGCATCGACGCAGGGCGGCGATTTGCCGAAATGAGAGCAGGGCTCCAGCGTCACATAGAGCGTGGCGCCCCTCGCCGCCTCACCGGCGCGCTTGAGCGCCTCGGGTTCGGCATGCGGCCGCCCGCCGGGTTGGGTCCAGCCGCGGCCGACAATGACGCCGTCCTTCACCACGACCGCGCCGACGGCGGGATTGGGCCAGGTGCGGCCCTGCCCGCGGCGGCCGAGCGCCAATGCAAGCTGCATGAAGCGCAGGTCGGCGGCCTTCGCGTCCTTTGACTTCTGGGCGTATTGGTCTTCCAGGATGCGGAAGATCATTTGCGCAACGTGGCGACCCGCGCGTCGTCTTCGGCGGAGAGTTCGCCCAGCACGGCTTCAAAGTCCTTGGCTTCACGAAAATTGCGATAGACCGACGCGAAGCGGACATAGGCGACGTCGTCGAGCCCGCGCAGATGCTCCATCACGATCTCGCCGATTGCTTCAGAAGAGACCTCGGCCTCGCCGCCGCTTTCGAGTTCACGCACGATCGCGGAAACCATCTTCTCGACCCGCTCCGGATCGACCGGCCGCTTGCGCAAGGAGATCTGCAGCGAGCGCACCAGCTTGTCGCGGTCGAACGGCACCCGGCGGCCGTTGCGCTTGATCACGGTGAGTTCGCGCAACTGCACTCGCTCGAAGGTGGTGAAACGAAAATTGCAGGCGATGCATATCCGCCGCCGCCGAATCACAGCCGAATCCTCGGTCGGACGCGAGTCCTTCACCTGGGTATCGAGACTGTTACAACTCGGACAGCGCATTCACGAAGACCTTGTACTGCGACCTTACTGATAAATCGGAAACTTGTCGGTGAGCGCCTTGACGCGTTCCTTGATCGCGGCTTCCACCAGCGGCGCCTTGCCGTCGGGGGACTGCGCCAGCGCGGTCAGCACTTCGGCGATCATGCCGCCGACCTGCTTGAACTCGGCCACACCAAAACCGCGCGTGGTCGCCGCAGGGGTGCCCAAACGAAGGCCCGACGTGACGAACGGCTTTTCGGGGTCGAACGGAATGCCGTTCTTGTTGCAGGTGATCGCCGCGCGCACGAGCGCCTTTTCGGAGACGTTGCCCTTCAGGCCCTTCGGCCGCAGGTCGACGAGCATCAGATGGTTGTCGGTGCCGCCGGAGACGATG
This sequence comes from Hyphomicrobiales bacterium, assembly GCA_038244925.1. Lineage (GTDB taxonomy): Bacteria > Pseudomonadota > Alphaproteobacteria > Rhizobiales > Xanthobacteraceae > Bradyrhizobium. The sequence continues at coordinate 11,467 of JBBRSX010000167.1, forward strand.
TCGAAACCATGGCCGCGCAGCGTTTCCGCCAGCGCTTTTGCATTCTCGACGACGTTCTTGGCGTAGATCTTGAAGTCCGGCCGCAACGCTTCGGCGAACGCGACCGCCTTGGCGGCGATGACGTGCATCAGCGGACCGCCCTGCAGGCCCGGGAAGATCGCCGAATTCAATTTCTTGGCGAGCGCCTCGTCGTTGCTGAGGATCAGGCCTCCGCGCGGGCCGCGCAGCGACTTGTGCGTGGTCGTGGTGGTGACATGCGCATACGGCACCGGCGAGGCGTGGACGCCCCCGGCGACGAGGCCGGCGAAATGCGCCATGTCGACCAGCAGGTAGGCGCCGACACTGTCCGCGATTTCGCGAAAGCGCTTGAAGTCCCAGGCGCGCGAATAGGCCGAACCGCCGGCGATGATCAGTTTCGGGCGCGCCTGCTCGGCCAGCTTCGCCACTTCGTCCATGTCGATGATCTGGTCCTCGCGGCGCACGGTGTAGTGCGCGGCCTTGAACCACTTGCCGGACATGTTGACGGGCGAACCGTGGGTGAGATGGCCGCCGGCGGCGAGGTCGAGGCCCATGAAGGTGTCGCCGGGCTGCAGCAGCGCCAGGAACACCGCCTGGTTCATCTGGCTGCCTGAATTGGGTTGGACGTTGGCAAAGCCCGCGCCGAACAGCTTCTTGGCGCGCTCGATCGCCAGCGTCTCGGCGACATCGACCCACTCGCAGCCGCCGTAATAGCGATTGCCCGGATAACCCTCGGCGTACTTGTTGGTCATCACCGAGCCCTGCGCTTCCAGCACCGCGCGGCTGACGATGTTTTCCGAGGCGATCAGCTCGATCTCGTGGCGCTGACGGCCGAGTTCGCCCTTGATGGCGGCGGCGATTTCGGGATCGGCCTCGGCCAGGGTGGCCGAAAAGAACGAGTCGGGCGCGGAGGCGGTTTTTGCGCTGGAAGAGGAGGTCATTGGGCCAAATATCTCCACCGCCGCAGGCCCTTAGGGGCAAAACGGTCGGTCACGTGTGGCGGTCGAAAGAAGTCTTTGCGAGATACCACATCGCCCGGAATTGGCCAAGCACTTGCGGTATGGGCCTGATATTTATGCAAGATATGGTGGATGGGGCGGGTTCCAAAGGGGGCTCCGCAATGCCGTTGGGCGGGCCGCCCGCCGTCATTCCGGGGCGCGAAGCGAACCCGGAATCTCGAGATTCCGGGTTCGATGCTTCGGACCATCCCGAAATGACGCCTTCGGCGTCACTTCGCAAACCGGTACGCCCCGCCCTTTTCCACGCTGCGCTGGAACGCCGGCCGCGCGTGCATCCGGGTCAGCCAGGCCGCCAGGTTCGGATACGGTGCAAGCTTCTCGAACACTTTTGCCATCTCGCCGACAAAGCTCATCTGGATGTCGGCCCCCGTCAGCGACGGGCCGACGAAGAAATCGCGCCCCTTCAGCGCGGCATCGACATAGCCGAGATGGTTGGCCATTTCGCTATCGATGCGAGGATGCAGCGGCGCGCCCGCTTCCTTCAGCCTGCCGACATAGAGGTTCAGCATCAGCGGCAGCATCGCCGAACCTTCTGAATAATGCAGCCACTCATTATAGGCCTCGTAGTCGGCGCTGCCGACGGCCGGCATCATCGCGCCTTTTCCATAGCGGCGGATGATGTAGTCGACGATCGCGGCGGACTCGGCGATCACGATATCGCCATCGGTGATCACAGGCGATTTGCCGAGCGGATGAATTTTCGCGAGCTCCGGCGGCGCCAGCCGCGTGACGGCGTCGCGCTGGTAGCGCTTCATCTCATAGGGCGTACCGAGTTCTTCGAGCAGCCACAGGATCCGCTGCGAACGGGAGTCGTTGAGATGGTGAAGCGTGAGCATGGGGTTTCCTTTTTGGAGTTTTTCGTTGGCAGGCGAGCGTTCACGTCAGACTGTCATTGCGATCGAAGCGACGCAATCCAGCTTGTAGCCCGGATGAGCGTAGCGACATCCGGGAACCGTCTCGCACCACCCCGGATTTCGCTTCGCTCATCCGGGCTACGAATCTGAATACAGCTTCGCGTTCTCGCGGCGCGATGCGCCCGGAGTTTTGCTGGAAGCCTCGGCCCTCATAAATACAGAGGGCGCAGGGAAGACCGGGTGCGCGCCGCACCCGCGGTCTCGCGTGCAATAGATGCATCGTAGTGCGCACACGAGCATACAGGTTTGGCGGAAACACTCCGGCCTTCCCTGCGCAATGGCTTTACGGCTTATA
>JBBRSX010000168.1:0-13705 GCA_038244925.1 Hyphomicrobiales bacterium
GCTTTTCGCTCGACGTCGAACCGTCCGGACCGGTCCATGCGCAGATATCACTGGTCGGCGACAAGACGTCAGTGCGGATGTGGGCGGAGCGGCCTTCCACGGCGGCGCAACTGCGCGCCGGCGCCGCGCAATTGAGCCAGCAACTCAGCCGCGCCGAACTGCAGCCCGCTGACATCGTGATCCGCGACGGCGCGCCGCCGCAGGCCGCACCCGCGCGCGCCGGGCATTTTCTGGATCGCGCGCTATGAGCGTTGATGTCCGGAACCAGCTCGCGGTCGCGCTGCACTACGACAAAACGGGTGCGCCGCGCGTCACCGCCAAGGGCAAGGGCGTCATCGGCGCCAAGATCATCGAGATCGCCAGGCAGCACGACATCCCGATCGAGGAGAACGAGGTGCTGGCGGGCGCTCTGTCCAATGTCGAACTCGGCGATGAGATCCCGGCGGACCTGTACAAGGCCGTCGCGGAAGTGCTGATTTTCGTGCTTCGGTTGTCGGGCAGAATCCGCTAGAAACCCGCCAAATCAAGCCTTCCCCGTCATCGTTTCACCACGATGCCATCCGCATCGTTGTCGCGTTTTCCAACCAGTCGGATACAAGCCGTGATCCATCGCCGCCATGCGCTCGGTCTTTTTGCCGCCGCGAGTCTGTTGCCCTCGCGCGCTTTTGCCAATGTCTCCTACCAGCGCAGCGAGTTTCGCGACGATCTCGCCAAACACTTCTTCGATCTCGGCACCGTCGGCACCTTCGTCGGCTACAAGGTCGACGACTACCTGATCATCGCCAGCGACAAGGTTCGCTCGGGCGAGGGCAAGCTGCCGGCCTCGACCTTCAAGATTCCGAATTCGCTGATCGCGCTGGAGACCGGCGTGGTCGCCGATCCCGACAAGGACGTCTTCAAGTGGGACGGCGTGACCCGCAGCATCGAGGCCTGGAACAAGGACCACACGCTGCGTTCGGCGATCGCGGCTTCCGCGGTGCCGGTCTATCAGGAAATCGCGCGCCGCATCGGCGCGGAGCGCATGCAGAAATACGTCGACCTGTTTGAATACGGCAACCGCGACATCGGCGGCGGCATCGACCAGTTCTGGCTCACCGGCAACCTGCGCATCGATCCGATCCAGCAGATCGATTTCGTCGATCGTCTGCGTCGCGGTGTGCTGCCGGTTTCAAAACGCAGCCAGGACCTGGTGCGCGACATCCTGCCGGTGACCAAGGTCGGCGATGCCACCATCCGCGCCAAGAGTGGCCTGTTGGGTGCCGAAGTCGGAAAACCGTCGCTGGGCTGGATGGTCGGCTGGGCCGAGAAGGGCCCCCAGCAAACCGTGTTTGCCATGAACATGGATGTGCGCGACCCCAGCCAGATCCCCGCGCGCATGACCGTCACGCAACAGTGCCTGACCGATATCGTCGCGATCTGACGGGCTGACCTGCGCGGGCCGCGGCTGGCGCGCACGCACACGTTCGACTAGTTTCCCGGCCAACAAAAACCGCCGGAGGAAACATGACCGACAAGACGCCGCGCTTTCCGCAATTGACGCTCGACCAGCTCGACGAAAAGCAGAGGCCGCTCGGCGAGCAGATCGTAAAGGTCTCCAGCGTCGGCCTTGGCGGGCCATATAACCCGATGATCCGCAGCCCGCGGCTCGGGCAATTGCTGTTCGATCTGTTTCACTATTTGCGCTGGGAAACTTCAGTGCCGCACAAGCTCAACGAGCTTGCGATCCTGGTCATCGCGCGGCAATGGCGCTCGCAGGTCGAATGGTTCGCACATTCTGCGATCGCAGCGAAAGCGGGACTGTCGGCGGAAATCATGGCCGAGCTGAAGGCCGGCAAGCGCCCGTCCAACATGGCCGATGATGAGGCGCTGGTGTACGACTTCGTCACCGAGCTCACCACCACGCACAAGGTTTCCGACGGCACCTGGGCGCGCGCCAAGAAAGCCTTCAACGACCAGCAGATCGTCGACCTGACCGCGGTCGCCGGCAACTACGTCATGGTGGCGATGCTGCTGGCGATGGCCGAGCAAAGCGTGCCTCCGGGCAAGGAGCCGCCGTTCAGGGACGGGGAGAAGTAGGAGGCGCCGCCGTCTCTCAACTCTTCTTCCCGATCCGCCCCATATGCGTGAACACAAAACCGGCGGCGTATTTCAGGCCGTAGCCGAGCATGCGGTCGAAGCCGATATGAGCGAGCCAGATCATCGCGATCGAGAGGATCAGCGGCTCGGCGGTGGAAAATCCCAACGTCATCATCGTCATCGGCGCCAGGTAGCTGTGCGCGGCGTTGTAGATCATGGCGCCGAACCGTGGCCCGGCCAGATAGGCCGCGAAGCTCAGGTCCGGCACGAAGAACAGGAGGCCATAGATCCACCAGGAGCCGTCCCAGACCCCGTACAGCAGGGTCATCCCCGTAAACAGCGCAAACCCTTCGAGCCGGAGCAGCGTCCGCACGCCGCCCGATACTGCGCCTGAGGTGACGGCGCCCGGGGTCGTTTCGCCTGAGGTCGCCTCATCCGAGGCCTCGGCGCTTGCAGTATCGGTCATTCCGTCCCCTTTAGCTCAGGGTGCGCATATAGGGCGTGCTGCGCCGCGGTACCAGAGGCCGGCAAGGGTGTTCAGCGGTGTTTCAGTTTAAGAAAAACCCGTGTTAGAACGCGGATAAACCACAGCTATTTCGGTACCAAATACGGGCGGAAGCAGATGAAAGACATCCTGGACACCCTCGAAGAACGGCGCGCCGGCGCCAAGCTCGGCGGCGGTGAAAAGCGCATCGAGGCGCAGCATGCCCGCGGCAAGCTGACGGCGCGGGAGCGTATCGAGCTGCTGCTCGACAAGGGGTCGTTCGAGGAGTTCGACATGTTCGTCGAACACCGCTCCACCGAGTTCGGGATGGAAAAGAACAAGGTGCCCGGCGACGGCGTCGTCACCGGCTGGGGCACGGTCAATGGCCGCAAGACCTTCGTGTTCGCCAAGGATTTTACCGTGTTCGGCGGCTCGCTGTCCGAGACCCACGCGTTGAAGATCACAAAACTGCAGGACATGGCGATGAAGGCGCGCTCGCCGATCATCGGGCTCTATGACGCCGGCGGCGCGCGCATCCAGGAAGGCGTCGCGGCGCTGGCGGGCTATTCCTATGTGTTCCGCCGCAACGTCATTGCATCCGGCGTGATCCCGCAGATCTCCGTCATCATGGGCCCCTGCGCCGGAGGCGACGTCTATTCGCCTGCGATGACCGACTTCATCTTCATGGTGAAGAATACCAGCTACATGTTCGTCACCGGCCCCGACGTGGTGAAGACGGTGACCAACGAGGTCGTCACGGCCGAAGAACTCGGCGGCGCCTCGGTGCATGCCACGCGTTCCTCGATCGCCGACGGCGCGTTCGACAACGACGTCGAGACGCTGCTGCAGATGCGACGGCTGATCGATTTCCTGCCGTCCAACAACACCGACGGCGTGCCGGAATGGCCGAGTTTTGACGACATCGAACGCGTCGACCTGTCGCTGGATACGCTGATCCCGGATAATCCGAACAAGCCCTACGACATGAAGGAATTGATCCTCAAGGTCGTGGACGAGGGCGACTTCTTCGAAATCTCCGAAACCTTTGCCAAGAACATCGTCACTGGTTTTGGCCGCATCGCCGGCCGCACGGTGGGCTTCGTCGCCAACCAGCCGATGGTGCTGGCGGGCGTGCTCGACTCTGACGCCTCCCGCAAGGCCGCGCGCTTTGTCCGTTTCTGCGATGCCTTCAACATCCCGATCGTGACCTTCGTCGACGTGCCGGGCTTCCTGCCGGGCACCGCGCAGGAATATGGCGGCCTGATCAAGCACGGCGCCAAACTGCTGTTCGCCTATTCGCAATGCACGGTGCCGCTCGTCACCGTCATCACCCGCAAGGCCTATGGCGGCGCGTTCGACGTGATGGCATCAAAGGAAATCGGCGCCGATATCAACTACGCCTGGCCGACCGCGCAGATCGCCGTGATGGGCGCCAAGGGCGCGGTGGAAATCATTTTCCGCAGCGATATCGGCGACGCCGAAAAAATCGCCGCCCGGACCCGGGAATACGAAGACCGTTTTCTGTCACCGTTTATCGCAGCCGAACGCGGCTATCTCGACGACGTCATCATGCCGCATTCGACAAGAAAGCGGATCGCCCGCGCGCTGGCGATGCTGAAAGACAAGAAGGTCGAGATGCCGGCGAAGAAGCACGACAATTTGCCGTTGTAGAGAGTTAGGTGTCCAAGGCCCGTTGAAAAATTGCTTCTTCAGGATTCTTCAATGCGGAGATGATGTTCTCTGCGACCTTGTCGATCAATTTTTCTCCCCAGAACGGGTCGGTTACGTCGTAATATATAACGCGGATGTGCTTGAGGTCGAAAGGCACGTCCCCTTCGTTTGACGAAACTAGTACGACCGGTTTTTGCAGTGCGTGAGCAAGTCCTAATTCATAAAATACATTAGGATTTTTCGTGGTCATCTCCGTGACAAGAACTTTAGCGTTGTTTATTCCTGACCAAATCTGATCAATGATTTTGCCAGTACCAAAAATATCCGCATCGGCCCTTACCGGACGCAAGCCAGCTTTTTTTATCGCAGGTTCATAGATTCTTGCGTAGTAACTTCCAATTGGTTCGGCAAACGGCATAACAACGAAGCACGTGTCGCTACCATCTATCTTGACGTCCTTAGCTGCTTTTTTCTCAGCGTGGTTGGACTGCTTTCTGTTCTCTCGCTGCTATCTGTGACGTCAAGAATCCGCTGCTTATCGCCTTGCGGTTCAAGAAGGTGTGCCGACTTCAGGGACGAGACAAAAATGTCAGTGAATTTGGCGACTTCACTCGATGGAAGGCCGAACTTATCGACTAACGCATTCTCGAAGAAAGCTCCATCAGGGAGGTTTTCTCCTCGATAATGTTTGTAGACAGCCGATATGTCAGGTGCTTCCAGTATTGCTTGGCGCAACGCTTCAATTTCATCGCCTGATTTTTGTGGTCGTATTGCTTGTCGACCCCGATCAGTAACAGCGACGTGGCCAGCTTTGGGTCGAGTCAGGAAGCCATACTTTATCGACGAGCTCAACTCGACCTTATAAGGACCGTTGAATCCCACTCCGGCAAAATTCGCGGAGTCTTGATCCGAACATTCCTTGCCGGCGTTTTGATCGATGATAGCGCGAGGGATTCTAAGAGCCTTCTCGACCGTATGACGAGGATATTTGGCACTGGTCGCGCCTGGCTCCTTCTTTGCCTTGCTTACCTTGCTTACCTTGCTTGCCTTCTTTGCCATCTCGTCCCCCCTTTGCTCGCGGGAGATTAGACGTGGGAGGCGATCATCTTCAAGTTGTTTAATCTATACATTCCGGGTTATGCGGCTGGAAGAGGGTGGGTTACGCTTCGCTAACCCACCCTGCGAAGCATCGCTGGATGTCGAGACTTACGTGGCTGATCGCCTGGTCATGCAGCGCGGTCCGAGATTCAATCGTCGCAATAGATCGGCAAAACGGCCGGACTCCGATCCGCATGCCCGGGCGTTAGCCGTTCCCTTCAAATGTTTGCCGGGCAATTCCGCCTTGCTGTCTTTGGGCTTTCTGGTCGGCCGAGCGTCGCCTTCCAGCGGCTTGATGCCCGCTTTGGAGTCTTGCCAGGGTTGGCCGGCAACGGTCGTGGTCATTGCCTGAGCAGGCGGCAAGGGGACCGTCGTCTCGGCCGCGCGCGTCGCCGGCGATGCGCCGGGGTCGACGATCCAGCGAGCAAGCGCTTCAGATCCAATGGTCGGTCTCGGCGGCACGTCATCGAGCAGCGCAACTGGTACCTCCGGCTGAGCCGGTGTCGCGTTCGCCGTGACGATGGGTTGTGTCTCCTCGACCGCGGTTGCGGACTCTGTCGTCTCCACCGTGGCCGCGGGCCGGAATGCTCCTGCGGTCATCGAGAGGGTGACGCCAATCCCAAACAACAACGTCAATGCCAGCCACATGATGTTTTGCTTCATTGCCGCTTCCCCGAGGCCATCTGAACAAAAAGCCGGCCGTGTCCCCCGAGCCCGGGATCGACGGCGCTTCACAGCTTCAGAATCAATTCGGGCTGGTTAGAGGCCGACTGATGGCGCTGGAGGGTCTAGCTCGGGGCAAGCATCTTGCGGTTGAGGCGCGAATGCCCCGGCTGCGGGCAGCGTGGTGCTCTCATCAGCAAGTCGGGTGAGTACCAACCACCCTGCGAAGCGACGAAGCTCATCTTCTTCACTTCATCCCCATGCAACTCGCATAGAACGTGGTCGCCGGCCAGTCCGAGAACATGGCGCGGACGCCGACCTGTTTGGCGAGGACATCCAGCACCGTCAGCGTATCGCCGTCGCGATCGATCGAGGCCTTGACCGTCGAGTGATAGAAGCCGCCGCCCTTGTTGAGCGGGCCGTCGCGCTCCAGCGACCAGCCGATCAGATCGAGCCCGGCGGCCTTCGCGGCCTTGGCATATTCGGACGGCACGATCTTGCCTTCCGCGTTCAGCGCCAGCATCGTGTAGATCGGCGGGCCCAGGATTTTAACGCCCTGCGCCTTCAGCTCCGCCATCGAGGGCTTCCAGGTCTCGGGTTTTGCGGGATCGAGGCCGCGCTTCTCGTAGCGGTCCTCGAGATACACCGCCTGTTCGGCAAACGCCGGTTCGGTCTTCACCCAGTACAGGATGTCGGCGAGGCTGAAACTTTGCGCGAAGACGTCGGAGGCCGGAATGCCGGCGATCTTGTACGCCCCGAGCATTTGCGTCGCGTATTTTTCCTGGGTGTAGTCGCCGTCGAAAGGCATCGGCACCTCGGCGGCCTTCAGTTCGGGTGTGAACTTGGCGCCGAGGCTCTTGATCAGGGCGATGCTCTCGTCATGGGTCATCAGCGTGCCGGAATTGGCGTAGAGATCCGTGCGCCAGCGCGGCGTGCCGTTCTGGAATTCCTCCGGCGTCTTGGCGTCCGGGTTGAAGCCGTCCATCTTCGCCGTCAGCGTCTTGAATTCGGCCAGCGTGATATCGCTGGTGCAGCACTTTGCCGACGCCTTTTTGCCCGTCGCGGGATCGGCCGGCCCAAACGGCTGCGAACACTTGGCGGCGAGCGCCGGCACCGAGAGAATGTTGGTCGTGGTGTGCAGGTCGCATTGCGAATGCCGGCAGACCAGCTCTCGGTCCTTCGTGAAGGTCACGTCGCATTCGATCACGCCGGCGCCCATGCGCGCCGCCGCCATATAGGCCTCCCGGCTGTGCTCGGGAAACTGCAGCGCTGCGCCGCGATGGCCGACCGAAAAACCGGTCTTGTGAAACGGCCCGGTGCACTGGCTGAGCTCGCGCTTCAGCGGCCCGTCCTTCATCTTGTCGACCAGATAGAACGGCCGCGGCCCGATCTGCGCCTCGCGCGGCAGCGCAATCTCTTGCGCCAAAGCGGGAAGAATCGCGGTCAGGAGCCAGAATGCGGACAACAAAACGGAGCGGTGGCGGATCGGCATGGGCGGTACCTCCAGAGACGCAATTGCGTCTCAGATGACGCATTGCGCGCGGCCTTGATATCACGGAGCATGTGACAGTTGCGTGTGGATCGGCAAGTTGCTGGTGCTGGCGGAGGAGGTGACGGCGTAAGCCGTCATTCCGGGATGTGCGTAAGCACCAGACCCGGAATCTCGCGCGGAAATCTCCAGATTTCGGGTTCGATGCTTCGCATCGCCCCGGAATGACAGCCTTCCCTTCGAACCCGCTTCCGTTTCGCCGCGACCAACGGCATCGGTGACACGGAAGGGGCCTTCATGAACAGACTGATTGGCGCGGTAACGATGCTCGTTGTCGCTGCTCCGGCTTTCGCGGCTGACGTCGCCACCTGCACGCTCAGCGCGGACAAGAAGACGGTCACGGTATCGGCCACCAATCCCTATTCCAAGGTCATGGCCTGCGAGGTCAATTGCGACATGGCCATTCCCAACGGCATCGGGACGGTGGTTTGCGTCAAGCCGGTGCCAATCGGTGCGAGGGACTTTGTGATGTGCACCGAGACCGCCACCGAGGGCCACAGCTATACCCGCGTCAAGGGCGCCTCGCTCAATTGCCCGGATCCGTCGGCGCCGCCAACCGGCAGCAAGGCCGAGATCGACAGCAAGGACGATGACGACGATGCCAAGGCCGAAGCGCTGATGCAGAAAATGCAGAAGCAGGGACTGGAATTCCTGGAACAGCAGAAGAAAAAGCAGAAGTAGCTCTCACCGATGGCAGTGATCCCGCGCCCGTGCGCAATTACACACCAGGCGGCGACGACACTCGAACGCAAAAAAAGCCCCGCGTGAGCGGGGCTTTTGAAGTGTCAGGCAATCTCAATAGCCGCGGCAGCGGCCATGACGCCAGACGGTGCCGTAGGGACAGTGGGGACCGGGCCGCACCACGACGATCGGGGCAGGGCGCACCACAACCCGCGGCGCGACCACAACGGCGCGATTGACGACACATGCGCCATAGGGACCGCGATGCCAGCCGGGGCCGCATCCGCCCGCGGCATTTGCCGCGCTAAAGCTCGTGAAAGAGCCGGCGATCAGGACTGCTGCGAAAAGGTATTTCATAGTCTCTCCCGTTTTTTGGCCGCAAAGGCGGCGTGGCGCGAACCTAGATTCATAACCCTGAATGAAAAATGAATGTTTTTGATTCGCACTCCGAAGTTAATGGGGCAAAACACCTCATTCACCCGGAGCTTGAACCGCCGCGATACAATCGATTTCGACATCGAACGGCCCGGGCCAGGACGGCACGTGCAGAAAAATCCGCGCGGGTGATTCAGTTGGGAAGTAACGCTCATAGACCGCGTTGAATCGGGCAAAGTGCGACGGGTCCGGTGTGCAATAGACGTTGCACTTGACCACCTGCGCGAGCGACGAGCCGGCAGCTTCGAGACACAATTTCATCTGGTCGAGTACGATTTCGGCCTGCCTCTCGAAGGCGAGCGGCTTGACGTCGCCGGTTTCGGGGTCGAAAGGCGGCAGGCCCGACAGGAACACGAACCCGTTGGCAACCGCGACCGGATAGATCGGTCCTTTGCGGCGGCGTTCCAGGTAGCTCGAAATCGGCTCCACGCGTAATCGTTTCATCATGGCCTCGGCGTTTGAATTGACGCCGCGATCCTAGCGCAGGCGTCTGTAAAGATGGTTCGGCCGGCGCCGAACCGTCGCTGCTTGCCAATCGCGGGGGCCGGGGGCTAGCATCCCGCCATGGTCGCGGCGGCAAACATGGTCGAGGTGGCGGCGCTGGTCGGTGACACCGCGCGGGCGACCATGCTTGGCGCACTGATGGGCGGGCAGCCCCTGACCAGCAGCGAACTTGCCAGTCTGGCGCGGATCTCGCGGCCGACCGCGAGCGGACACCTTACGAAGATGGTCGGCGCGAAACTGCTCACGGTGACGCAGAAGCGGCGCAACCGTTACTACTGCATCGCTTCGCCGCTGGTCGCCAGCATGCTGGAAAGCATCAAGGCGGTGGCCGCCCTCGAGACGCCGGCGCGCTATCAGCCGCGTTCTGCGCAGGACCAGGCGCTGCGCCATGCCCGCACCTGTTACGATCATCTGGCCGGGCAGCTTGGCGTCGCGATCGCGGACGCGCTTTCCGCCAGGCGCTATGTCTTCCTTACCGAAGACGGCGGCGAGGTTACCCCGGCCGGCGCGCGCTTCCTGACCAGATTTGGTGCGGAGTTCAATTCGAAATCGAAGGGCCGTCGGATTTTCTGCCGCGCCTGCCTCGACTGGAGCGAACGGCGCTATCACATCGCCGGTTTTGTCGGCGCGGAAATCTGCCGGCGTGCGCTGGAGCTGGGCTGGGTGATGCGGCAGCGCGAGGCCCGTGCCGTCCTCGTGACCGCCGCCGGCCGGCGCGGGTTTATCGATACAATCGGCGTGAAGCTCGACTTTGGCGGACCGCCGGCCAGGCGACGCGCCTGAGCGCTCAGGCGTCCGCGCTCCGGCTCTCGCCGAACAGCGCCGCGAAACGCTTCTCGCCGGTGCGGGTGAAGTTGACGACGCGGCTGCCGGGGGCGGGATCGCGCGCCGCCCAGTTCAGTTCTGTAAAGCGATTCATCATGGCGGCGCCCAGCGTGCCGGCGAGGTGATGGCGCCGCTCGCTCCAGTCGAGGCAGGCCTTGCACACCGGGCGGCGAGGGTGCGCCAGCATCTCGGCATCGATCTGCAGCGCCTTGGCCATGAAGCGCTTGCCGTCGCCGGTAAGTTCAATCTCCTGCTTGCTCTGCCGCACCAGTTTCTGCTTCCGCATGCTGTCGAGCATCTGCACGCCGAGATCGCCGGCGAGATGGTCGTAGCAGATCCGCGCGCGGCGCAGCGCCGGCTCCTTTGGCCCGGTGCGCACGCGGGTGTGTCCGGCGCGCTCGGCGAGGCCCGCCAGTCCTTCGAGCACACCGGCCACATCAGGGCCGGTGAGGCGGTAATAGCGATGCCTTCCCTGTTTTTCAGGTTCGATCAGGCCGCCGGCCTCGAGCTTGGCGAGGTGCGAACTCGCGGTCTGCGGCGTGATGCCGGCCTGGTGCGCCAGTTCGCTCGCGGTCAGCGCGCGGCCGGTCATCAGCGCGGTCAGCATGTTGGCGCGCGCGGGATCGCCGACCAGCGAGGCGACAATGGCGATATCGGGACCTGCTTTCATAGTTCGATGCTAGCCGAAGCATCGACGACGATCAAGCGGCTACATCGGGGCCAGCAACACATTGGAGGTTCCCGTGGCCATTACCGTTTTCATCCGCTACCAGCTCGATCCGTTCAAGCGCCCGATGTTCGAGGAGTACGCCAAACGCTGGCTCACCATCATTCCGAAATGCGGCGGCGAATGCCTGGGCTACTGGATGCCCCATGAAGGCACCAACAACATCGCTTTCGGGCTGCTCAAATTTCCCAGTCTTGCGGAGTATGAAAGTTATCGGGCACGTCTCCGTGAGGACAACGCGGGCGCGGCCAATTTCACCTTCGCCGAAGAGAACAAGTTGATACTTGCCGAAGAGCGGACATTCCTGAGGCAGGTCGTCGCGTAGCGGCGCTGGCGCTCGCGGCCATGCGTCGCTATCTTCATCGGCGAAACGAGAAGTCAGGGAGAGAAACCATGCCGGTCACGACAGCGGACAAGCGCGCCGCGTTCCGCAAGCTTCACGAAAGTGGATGCTTCATCATTCCGAACCCGTTCGATGTCGGCAGCGCCCGCGCGCTGCAGCAGCTCGGCTTCAAGGCGCTGGCCTCGACCAGCGCCGGCTTTGCCTGGACCATTGCCAAGGCGGACACCCGCGTCACCCTCGACGAGGTCTGCGATCATCTCACCGCGCTGTGCGCGGCGGTGGATATTCCCGTCAACGCCGATTTCGAGGGCGGCTTTGCCCACCAGCCCGAAAAAGTCGGCATCAACGTCGCGCGCGGGGTCGAGACCGGCGTGGCCGGGCTCTCGATCGAGGATTCCACCGGCGACAAGGCCAAGCCGCTGTATGATGCAGCGCTTGCGGTCGAGCGCATCAAGGCGGCGCGCAAGGCGATCGGCAACAGCAATGTGATGCTGACCGGCCGCTGCGAGGCCTATCTGGTCGGAAAGCCCGACCTTGGTTTCGTGATCGAGCGGCTCAACGCCTATTCCGAGGCCGGTGCCGATTGTCTCTATGCGCCGGGCATCAAGACCAGGGAAGACATCGCCGCGATCGTGAAGGCGGTGCATCCGAAGCCGGTGAACCTGCTGATTGGTGCCTCCGGCCTGTCGTTGAAGGAAGCCGGAGATCTCGGCGTTCGCCGCATCAGCGTCGGCGGTTCGCTGGCGCGTTCGGCCTGGGGCGGTTTCATGAAGGCCGCGCGCGAGATGGCGGAGCAGGGCATGTTCACGGAGCTCGGAAGCGGCTTTCCCGGCGGCGAACTCAACAAGATGTTTTCCGGCTAGCGCGATGAAGCGGCGCGGTCTGGTTCTCTCTGGCCTTTCGATCTGTCTGCTGGTGCTGGCTCCGGCAGCGCAGGCCGAGCGCGCACGAGAGATCGTTTCGTATGACGACGTGCGCATCGATGTCATCAGCGAAGGAAGCGGTCCGCCGGTGGTGCTGCTGCCCGGGCGCGGCCGGGACTCCGAAGACTTCAACGATTTCGCTGCCGGCATTGCCAAGGCAGGCTTTCGCGTGTTGCGGCCGCAGCCGCGAGGCGCGGGCGATAGCCATGGCCCGATGCAAAACCTGACGCTGCATGATTTCGCCCGCGATATTGCCGCTGTGATCCGCCACGACGGCAACGCGCCCGCCGTTATCGTCGGCCACGAGTTTGGCAACTGGGTCGGGCGCATGACGGCGACCGACTATCCCGAACTGGTGCGTGGGGTCGTGATTGTTGCCGCTGCCGCAAAGGCCTATCCGGCAGGGTTTGCCGGTGCCAAGGAATTGTCTGACGCGGTCAAAAAAGCCGGCGATCTGTCGCGGCCGGAGGCCGAGCGGCTTCAAGCCTTGCAGATGGCGTTCTTCGCGCCGGGCCACGATGCGCGGGTATGGCTGGCGGGCTGGCATCCCGAAGTGGACGAAGCGCAGTTCACGGCCGGGCGCGCCACCAAACAATCGGAGTGGTGGCCGGGCGGCAAGGCGCCGCTGCTGGATGTGCAGGCCGAGCTCGATCCGTTCAAGCGATGCGCTGATCCCGGAGCGACCTGCCGCGGTGACCGAGGCGCTCGTGGCATGGCTGGGTAAACTGCCGCAGCCGTAACGCCGATCGCAGGGAAAAAAGCGCAGCGGGCCATTCAATGCCCGCCGCGCGCTCAGTTGGCGTCAGCCGTTATTTCGCGGCCGGCGCGCCAGCCGGGGGAGTGGCCGTCGTGTTGATGTTCGGATTGGCCGGAGCCGTCGGGCGCGCCGGCGCTGCGCCGGTCGTGGTGCCGGGCTCGGTGTTGGGCTTCGGCGTCACGTCACGCATGCCCGGAGGCGCCGCGGGCGGCTGGGTCTGCGCGGTTTGGCTCGCCGGGGTCGTGCCGGCCTGGTTCACGCTCGTGGTGTTCAAGCCGTAAAACAGCGCGCCCATGACCAGCGCGATGGCGACAACGAACATGGCGATTTTGCCGCCGCTGGCGGGGCCTTCCACCAGTTCCGGATCGGGTTGGACTTCGGTGTCGAGACTGCGCAGCCGCGCCTGACGGCGCATTTCGTCCTCGCTCGCGTTGGCGCGGGTGGGATCGTTCAGATCGGGTTGATAGGTCATAGGTTCCTCCGTTAGCCCCCAAAGCTAAGCGTGGGACAATCGCTCGCGGGCGCTGAGGTTCCGGATTTTCTTGCCACGCGTTCAGAATGGAACCTACGATCCGGTTCCGCAAACTAAGAGGTTGTCATGTGGGTACTGCCGCCGAGCGATACCGTGTTGCATGTGTTGTCCTACGTCGCGCTGACCGCGCAGGCGATGACGGCGGCGCTGGCGGCCGGACGGCGCAGCATGGATTGGGCCGGCGTATGCATGCTCGGCTGCATCACGGCGCTCGGTGGCGGCACCATCCGTGACGTCCTGCTCGGGCACTATCCGCTGGTCTGGGTGCAGAACCCGTTTTACCTTTGGCTGACGGCGGTCGCGGCGTTCGCGACCATTTTGATCGCGCAGCTGGTGCACCGGCTCAATCTGGCATTCCTGGTGCTCGATGCGATCGGGCTTGTGGTGTTCACCATCGCCGGCTGCGACGTCGCGATGCAGGTCGGCGCGTCGCTGAC
>JBBRSX010000169.1:0-13571 GCA_038244925.1 Hyphomicrobiales bacterium
CTACGCCACAATCGAGTGCCATTTTGTTCTCTTGAAACAAAGAGAGAACGAGATAGTCTGCTTTTTGTTGGGCAGGAGTTGTGCACCCGCCTTGGGGCGGTGAGGAGGACCCTATTGACCTCAGACCAGACCGGGTCACAGCGATGCCAGCGCCAAGATGACGCGCGAAGTCACGCCGCTTCCAGTACTGGTACATCAGAACCTTGCCATGCACGGCAAACAACCATGTCTGCAGTTGCGATCTTCCCGCGCTGACCGCATCGGCCGACGCTGCATCATCGGGCCTTTCGGTGCCTGAGTAAGACCCGGCTGCGGCTTCTGAATTACACCAGCTTCCGGTGACCGCGCAAATCGTTCGCCGACCGCGACTTCATTATTTCACTGATCGACGGTAAGCCTACAAGAACCTCAAGCGGCAGCTTACGAGCCACGGTCTCGTGCCGGACGCCTACCGGTCGCGCTTCGGTTTGCCGTCCAACTACATCATGGTCGCGCCCGGCTATTCGGATGCACGTCGCGAAGTGGCGAAGCTGCTCGACCTAGGACGCAAGCCCCGGACTGCCGGCGCGTAAGCACCGTCGAAGGTAGCGCGCAAGACGCGCACGCCGCAGGCGTCGATCATTTCCTGCTAGTGGATGCCGACCAATTCGGCCGCGTCCGCTTTGCGCCCCATTCCGGAAGTTCAGTCGCGCTGACCGTGATCCCAAAAGCCGCCGTTCGTTCATAAGGCAACAAGAGCGATGGCCGGTGGAAACCAGCCCGTCCGTTTTGAGTGTAGGCGAGACGTGAGCTGCGTTTGGTTCAGCCTCGAACGGTCGGAAGCTCGTGCCGCAACCGCGACCATGCCAGGCTTGCGCTTGGCGACGAGAGCGGTCCCTTGTCTAACTAGGCCGAGATGGTCTCCAACTCCGCAGAGAGTATCTAGCTGACGAGACCGCAATACAGCTTCCTTAAAAGCTACTTACAGCCGTCGGCGAGCTAGCCTCAATCAACACTCTGTGGCGCGCATCGCAAGCGGCAACGCGCCGAGATCAAAAAGCTTTTGCGCTACAAGCACCGCGGCCGCTGCATTCGGCGCCGTCGCATCGGCACCAACTTGCGAGGCGAGCGCCGGCATTGAAGTGAACATCGGGCCTCCGACCATGATGCCAACATTTCGATTCCGAGAGCGCGCGCGAAGCTGCGCGATCACAGAGGTAAGGGCGTCTAGCTGTCCATCTGATGCCGCAGTCAGCCCGATCACAGCAAACCAATCGTGATTTGCAGCCTGGACGATTTGGTCGGGTGTCGATGAGATTTCAATATGCACCTGCCACCCCGCGGCCGACAGAAACTGCTCCACCATGGCGATACCGAAAGAGTGCTGGTTGCCCGGCGCAGTCGCCATGAGTACCCGACGTCGCATCTCGAATGTCGGAACATCGTGCGTATCGTTGAAGATCGCCAGCAATTTTTGCAAGCGACCAACGCCTAGTGTCACGTCTATGAAGTCGCACTCGTCCAAATTCCACAGTTCACCGAGATGGCGAGCCGTTGGCTCGAGCAGCTCGACGAACAGCGTTTCCGTCGACAACCCGCGTTCCCGAAGGACGATTACGTAGGCAACTGCGGCTTCCAGATCGGTGCCGAGTACGATGTCGGCCAGACCACTAATATCCGCGCTCGTAGGGGACAGCGCCGCGACCACTGCAGCGGCAGGAGGCGCGTCTGGGACAATTTCATCGTGTAGGCGCAGCAGCCGTGGAATAATCTCGCCAGACACCATTCTCGCGATCCTACTCTGACGGTCGGCGACGTCATCGCGGCGATAGAATTCCGGGGCAATGAAGCGACGTTCGAGAATTTGCAAGCTGCTAGGGTCGATCCGAGGTGGAGCTTCCGCCCAGGCAACCTGACCCATCACACTCCCCTTGTGCTAGCCCGCGTTTGCTGGCCCTAGCTACATTCCAGCAGATCATTTGTGCTCTGTCGATGTTCCTTTCAGACGCACCGTCGCTGCCGCCGCGCGGTCTTTTTCGATGATGGCTAGTATACCGTGTCGGGGCACAGCTGGAGGCGGGGGGCAGACTCGAGCCCGCTCGCGTATCTTGGGACACCCTTAAACGTTCCCGCCGTCTTTCGATTTTGACCCGCCAAGGCTTCGCTCTGGGCGAAGTTCAGACATTTGCTACGAGCGTGACTGGCGAGCCAAGTTTTGCCTCGGTCACAGGTGTTCGTCGCAGATCTCTCCAGCGCAAACATTACCGCTCCACCCGCGTCGTGCTGTCGCAGCATGGTGATATGCGATCAGCGGCGAAAAGCTAACTACGTGTTGTTCCGGTCATCGCGCCAGACAGGAATAGCCATCTGTTCAATAACTTAGCGAAGGTCCTAGAACAAATCGAGTGATTCTTCGAACTGGAGATGCGGCTCGGATCCAGTTCCTTCCTCATTTCCCAAAGCCCATGACCCAGGTGTCCAAGCTGCTTGACGTCCAACTTGATTGACACTTTTTCTCGCGCTGATAGGCTTGTCTCCGCAGGTGCGTATTTAACCACGACACCCGGTCACGGTCGCGAGATTGGAACGAACGGTGCTTGAGGTGGGCTGCAACTATCAATTCGCACTGGGTCAAGCGCCAGCGTTAGCGGCCTTGAACCAGAGTTATAGGGGTGTGCTGCCAGATGATCGGTATACAGTGCTTATGGCGCGGATCGCAGGGCCACTCTCAAGCCAATTGATTCTTACTAAAAGCTCGCGATTCGCGCTTTCCAGCGAGCTTACACGCCGTACCCGTAGCAACCAGTGTAAATCGGTTTACAAGTCACCCTTGTTTAGAGCCATTTATGGGCATTGAGGCCGTGGCGCTGCCGGGCGTCCATGTAACCATCATCACGCTCGACAACCATCTGTCCGGCGCCGCTGAACGTGCCGCGATCGCGCTGGCGAATGACGGCATCGCAGTGCATTTCCACGCCGCTGCCGACTTTGCCGACGACGTGGCCGAACTCGCCCGTGCCCATGCCGACATCGCCCGCGGTGACATCGTCATCTCGACAATGTTGTTTCTGGAAGATCATATCCGTGCCGTGCTGCCGGCTCTGCAGGCTCGGCGCGAAAGCTGCGACGCGATGGTCGGCTTGATGAGCGACGGCGACGTCGTCCGCCTGACCAAGCTCGGCGGCTACCGCATGGACACGCCGGCCACCGGTGCGATGGCGCTGCTCAAGAAACTGCGCGGCAACTCCAAGCCCGGCGCGCAGTCGGGCGAGAAGCAGATGCGCATGCTGAAGCGTCTGCCCAAGATCCTGCGCTTCATCCCGGGTGCCGCACAGGACGTGCGCGCTTATTTCATCACGCTGCAATACTGGCTGTCGGGTTCGGACGAGAATTTCGTGCAGATGGTCCGCGCGCTGGTCGACCGCTACGCCGCCGGCGACCGCGCCGCACTGAAGGGTACGCTCAAGCCGGTCGCGCCCAAGGAATATCCGGAGGTCGGTGTGTACCACCCGGCACTGGCGGGCCGCATCGGCGAGGACGAGAGCGAACTGCCGGTGTGCGCCGCACCCGTCGCCACGGTCGGGCTGCTGCTGCTCCGCTCCTACGTGCTCGGCAACGACAGCGCGCACTACGACGGTGTCATCGCGGCGATGGAGGCGCGCGGCGTCAAGGTTGTTCCGGCGTTCGCCAGCGGCCTCGACTCGCGCCCGGCGATCGAGCGCTATTTCCTCAAGGACGGCGTCTCGACCATCGACGCCCTCGTCTCGCTGACCGGCTTCAGCCTCGTCGGCGGCCCGGCCTATAACGACAGCGCCGCGGCGGCCGAGATTCTCGAGCGCCTCGACATCCCCTACATCGCCGCCCACCCGCTCGAATTCCAGACGCTGCAGGCCTGGGGTGGCAGTCGCCAGGGCCTGCTGCCGCTCGAGGCGACGATCATGGTCGCGATCCCCGAGCTCGACGGTGCCACCGGCCCGACGGTGTTCGGCGGCCGGTCGGACGGCACCGCGACCGCCTGCACCGGCTGCGACTACGGCTGCGTCTTCCCGCAGGGCGGCCTGGTCCGCGAGATGCGCCAGTGCCGCGAGCGCGCCGAGGCGCTGACCGCCAAGGTCGTCAAGCTCGCCGCGCTGCGCCGGTCGGAGCGCGCAACGCGCCGCATCGGTATCGTTCTGTTTAACTTCCCGCCCAACGCCGGCGCGACCGGCACCGCGGCTTTTCTCAGCGTGTTCGAGAGCGCCTTCAATACCCTGACCGCCATGAAGGCGGCAGGTTACACGGTTGACGTGCCCGTCTCGGTCGACGCGCTCCGCGACGCACTCCTCAAAGGCAATGCGGAACGCTACGGTGCCGATGCCAACGTTCACGTCCGCATCCCCGCCGACGAACTCGTCCGCCGCGAACCGCACCTCGCCGAGATCGAGGCACAGTGGGGCGCCGCACCCGGCAAGGCGCAGTCCGATGGCCGCCACGTCTTCGTGCTCGGTGAGCGCTTCGGCAACGTCTTCATCGGCGTCCAGCCGGCGTTCGGCTACGAGGGCGACCCGATGCGCCTCCTGTTCGAGGGCCGGTTCTCGCCCACCCACGCGTTCAGCGCGTTCTACCGTTGGCTGCGCGAAGATTTCGACGCACACGCTGTCCTTCACTTTGGCACCCATGGCGCGCTTGAGTTCATGCCCGGCAAGCAGACCGGCCTAAGCGCCAAATGCTGGCCCGAGCGGCTGATCGGCAGCCTGCCGAACTTCTACCTTTATGCCGCCAACAACCCGTCAGAGGGCACGCTTGCGAAGCGCCGTTCGGGCGCCACCCTGATCTCCTACCTGACCCCGCCAGTGAGCGCTGCGGGCCTCTACAAGGGCCTCGTCGATCTGAAAGCGAGCCTCGACCGCTGGCGCACGACGCCGCCCGAGGCCGCCGCCGAGCGCGATGCGCTGGCCGCAATGATCGGAACGCAGGCCGAGGGCCTCGACCTCGACGGCACCGACATCGCCGCACTCTCGGCAAAGGTCTACGAGCTCGAAGAGACGCTGATCCCGTTCGGCCTCCACGTCGTCGGCAAGCCGCTGTCGGCGCCCGAGCGCCAATCGATGACGGCGGCGATGGACCAGAACGGCCCGCACGATTTCGCTGCACTCGATGCGCTGCTGTCGGTCGATCACGAGCTGGCCGGCATCATCCGTGCCCTCGATGCGCGCTACGTGCCCCCGGTCGCCGGCGGTGACGTGCTCCGCAACCCGGAGATCGCGCCGACCGGCCGCAACGTCCACGGCTTCGACCCATTCCGGCTGCCAAGCAATTTTGCGGTGCAGGAGGGTGTCCGTGCCGCAGACCTGCTGATCGCCCGCCACGTCGAGGGCGGTGCGCCCTACCCCGAGTCGATCGCGATGGTGCTGTGGGGCACCGACAATCTGAAGTCCGAGGGTGCGCAGTTGGCGCAGGCACTGGCGCTGATCGGTGCGCGCCCGCGCTTCGACAGCTACGGGCGTCTCGCCGGTGCCGAGCTGATCCCGCTCGCCGAACTCGGTCGCCCGCGCATCGACTGCATCGTCACCTTGAGCGGCATCTTCCGCGACCTGCTGCCGCTGCAGACCCGCATGCTCGCCGAAGCCGCGTGGCTGGCGACGGTCGCCGACGAGCCCGAGGCACAGAACTTCGTCCGCAAGCACAGCCTCGCCCATGCCGCCGCCCAGGGCTGCGACCTCGAAACCGCCGCGCTGCGGGTGTTCTCGAACGCCGAGGGTTCCTACGGTGCCAACGTCAACCTGATGATCGACGGCAGCACTTGGACCGACGGCGATGACCTCGCCGACAGTTTCGAGCGCCAGAAGGGCTTCGCCTACGGCCGCACCGGGGCCCCGGTCCGCCAGGCGGCGCTGTTCAAGAGTGCGCTGGCGGGCGTCGAGCTGTCCTACCAGAACCTCGAGTCGGTCGAACTCGGCGTCACCACGGTCGACCAGTATGTCGACGCATTGGGGGGCATGAGCCGGGCGATCACGAAGAACCGCGGCGCGGCGGCACCGGTCTATATCTGCGACGCCACGCAAGGCGCGGCCAAGGTCCGCACGCTCGGGGAGCAGGTCGCGCTGGAGACCCGCACCCGGATGCTCAACCCGGCCTGGACCGAGGCGATCCTCGCCAGCGGCTTTGAGGGTGTTCGCAACATCGAGGCGCAGCTGACCACGACGCTCGGCTGGTCGGCGACGACCGGCGAGGTCGATCAATGGGTCTTCCAGCGCACCGCCGAGACCTATGTCCTCGACGACGCGATGCGAGCCCGGCTGGCGGCGCTCAACCCCAAGGCATCGGCGCGGATGGCGGGCCGGCTGATCGAAGCGTGCGACCGCGACCTGTGGAAGCCCGATGCGGCAACGCTCAGCGCGCTGCACGCGGCCTACGACGATCTCGAAGACCGGCTCGAAGGCGTCGCGCAAGCGGCCTGAAGGAACAGATAATGTCACTTCTCGACTTTGGTGACCGACATGGACTGCATAGAAATCTATTTAATTAGCGCGGCTTAAATCAAGGCGGCTCGTATGCCCCACATAATTCATATCTCGCCGCGATCTACCGCTCTATGGAAAGCTGTCTTTCTGCGCCACTCGCGTCTGAACGGCGCGCTAACCGATATCTCATGGTCTTCGGCAGACTTACAGCCTGCCCGCATTCTGGCTAAATGAATTATATGTCGATGCTACTACGCGACTCCGGGAGTAACCGACAGCACGCGATTGCGAGCGTCACTTATCGGAGCGAGGCCATACAGCCCCCGTCGCCGGGAGCTCTCGTTGAATTGCTCAAATCAGCAAGACTCCGGAACCAAGCCGCCGGCATCACCGGCATGCTCATGTATGAAGATGGCCGCTTCTTCCAGACCTTAGAAGGGCCGCCCGATTCATTGCAAAAAATTTGGTGTTCTATCCAGCAGGACCCTCGGCACCGCCTTATCGAGGTACTGGGTCAGCGGATCGTACCTGCGCGAATGTTCTCCGAATGGAACATGCAGTTCATTTCCCGAGAGAACGACCGGCGGCAGCCGGCTCGGCATGTTAGGCCGCTTGAAGTAGCTGAGCTAGCGGCGTCGGCGTCGTCGGTTGGCGCGGATTATGCGCGAACGAGTGCAGCTGGTGCCGTTACGAACTTTATGCATTTAGTACAAGACAAAGCACTTTGTAACTTTATCCATTAAATGGAATAATATCTTATGAGCTACATCTTTAGAGTTGATCCAATCTAGGAGTGGATATGATTTCTCTTGCAGCACAGTCGGTGTTTAGTGTGTCGGAAACATTCTTGATTTTGACTATGATCATAGGAATTCCGCTTTGGTGTTTCGGTGAATTGAAGATCCGATTTGGTGTCGGCCGGCTTCCGGCGCGGCGAAATCGTCCGGTTGCTGCCAGACTGGCAACTCGGGGAAATCAGAGCTCACACGTTATTAGCTAAAGGTCCGATCCGGCCTGCGGCATTTGCGTTGGTCGAGCATGTCGTCGAAGCGGCGCCTTGGATCTAGCGCTCATTTGCAGAGCGCAGGTTGGGAGAGACTTGATAGCTGTCCGGAACGTCCGGCACTGGGTCTACACTGTCATGGCATCGAGCTGAACGAAGGTCCGCTTTATCCCGCTTGCAGTCCGATATCGGATAGTCCGCTTGCGGCCGCCTAAGCGGACCCGGCGGGTGAACGTCTACCAGGCGTTTGGCTTGTGGATCACGCCATGAGCGTCCGACAGAGTCGGCGAACTGGGACGCCGACATTAGGTGGCCCCTCGGGTCCCTTATGCAGTCCGCCAGCCGTTTCAGTTCAATGCTGCCTCGCTGTCGGGAGGCACTAGCCCGATGACGAGACCTGCAGCCTTTGCGAAAAACCGAGCCTGGCACCATTGCACAAGCTATCGCGTCCGCTTTGTGCGTGCCACTCTCCGGCAGTTGACATTCGCCATCCCACCAACTTCTCATCAGGTTTTTCCGGGCGCCTGAAATCTGCCTGTCGGCTATAATTCCATGTCACCCCAGAACCTGCCATTGGTCACCGGACCAAATTTCGGGCCTAGCACCGTACCTGAACCAACGTCCGCTTTCGAACGGGGACCGGGGACAGCGAATGTCTGAATGTGGGTCCTCGCTGCTACGAGGGCCCAATTAAGAAGACGCCTTGAATGCGAATCACAAGTCGTTTTAGCCACGCTCGAAACCTGCCATTCGGTATTGTGTGACTTTAGTTTGAACCGGCCGATGACGATGCGAGGGATCTGGGTAGAACTAACTTTGCACCTGAAAGCCAGCGCGCTGCATGTGAAGTCTTATATGCCGTTCTGCCGCTGCAGCCCTGCGGTGGAGCGGCTAGACGCGCCAGTTGCTGACCGACTCAATTTCGCCCAAGCGTATCCAGCGGACCCAAATCGAGGTGCTTGAGAATACGTCTCAGCGCCGCGATGTTGTTTTCGTCGTCAGCGCTCTCGAGCGCTTCCTGCAGCACCGCGTGGATATCGTCGGCTGCGACCCGCTCCATTTCCCAATTCGGATACAGACGCTCGCGCATTTCTACGCCCCGGTCCAGCGGAACTATGTCGTAATGACGCGGATCGCCATGAAGGCTTGCGATCAGGCTCTCCACCTCGACGGGCGGTCCCTCGATCCACTGGAAAAATACACCACTGCCGAAAACCAGCACCCCGGTAATGTCGCGCTCGACATTGCGGCGCTGAGACCACTCGACCATGCGATCGACCTCGGCGTCGTCGACGCCTTCGGCTGCACGACTGCAATACACGAAAAAATCAAGGATGGGCGCGACGTAGTCCAAATCAGGGCCGCGTGGAAAGCCAACTTCGTCGAACATAGTTTAGCTCGCCTTCTCTATGCCGGCAGCCGTTCCGCCCGGCAGCTCAGAGTAGTGTCTAGAGCATTTTTTCAGTTTGAGTAAGGAAGCGTCGGGGCCTCATCCCTGTCTAAGTTCGCGCGATCGACCGCTTCGGCGTAGATCACTGAGCACGCGGGCATTGACACCCGCAGCGGGCCGAACGCGCGACCACGAGTGTTCGCCTCACATCGCTGTCTTACAAGACGGGAAGCCCGTCGGCCTGCGGCCAATTGACGGGCTGGGCTTTCGCACCAGTCTCGGTAAGCCAATTCCTTTGATCAGCAGGGGGTAATATGGCGATCGGATATCTGATGCTCGCTATCGTGCTTGCCGGCACGCTGAACGCGAAGGCGGTGTGGTTACGGGCAGCCGGCACTCTCGTCGCCGCGCTCGCGCTCTGCATGATGGTCCTGTCGATCGTGCTTGCCGATCTGGACGGGACGTTCGCTGCGGTTCCTGCCAGTGCTTCCCTGATCCACCGCATCACGCCCACGATCCTGAACGTCCAGGCCGTGATCGCGACTATTGCGATCTTGTTCCTGGGCTGGTCCGCCTGGATCCAGGTACGCCGCCCCGTCGTCGCTGCGCTGCCGTTGCGCAATGACACACGTCAGTTCGGAAAGGCATCGCGAGCGTTCCATTGGAGCATTGCTGTCCTAATGTTCTGTCTCGTACCAATCGGGTTGTTCATGGCGATCCTGCCAGAGAGTTCACCCGAACGCGCAGGCTTCGTCTGCGCGCATCAATCGTTGGGTCTAACGGTGCTGTTGTTGGTGATCGGCCGGATTGGGTGGATTGCCTTCAACCCGCCGCCACCGCCGCTCACGATATCGACAGCCTTGGAACGACGCGCAGGCAGCGCCGTCCACGTCTGCCTTTATGTCGTTTTGCTGGCGTTTCCGATCAGTGGCTACCTCGTTGGCCAGGATCCGGGCATCGATCTTTATGGCTGGACGTTCGCGCCGATCGTTTGGCCGAGCGCGTCGAAAAGCGCACTGTCGATCCATTCATGGGTGCTGCCGACGCTGCTGTATGTCATGCTCGGTCTCCATATTGGCGCAGTTCTGAAGCGTCACTTCGGAGTGCATGACAGATCGGCCGTGCGCCGCATGCTGCGATAGAGCGGCGGTTCGGGAAGAACTACCTGGGCGCATCAGCCCGGGGCCACACCCACCACAGCAACGAGCGGATCGCCCGCGTTGCCATCGGCCAGCACGTGCGCGGCGATCGAGGTGAAGCCGGACCGCCCCATATAGATATGGATGAGGTTGGCCTGGCCTGCCACGTCGAGCGACAGCCAGATGCGAACGGCCTTCATCGGAAAGCATCGGTTTGAATAGCTGATGATGACCCGGCCGCCCGGTCGCAGGACACGACGGACCTCGGCAAATACCTCGAGCGGTCGTGTCAGATACTGGACCCCGACACAGCACAGGACCGTGTCGACAGAGATGTCGGGCAGCGGCAGTATTGGGTCGCGATTGAGATCCTGGATAAACCAGCGGTCGAGGCGCGGGTTAGCGCCGAGTTCGGTCGCGTTCATGCCGTGGCCGATGACCTCGCTGGTGGGCAGGTCCGCCGGCAGGTGGCTAACCCAGCTCGACATCAGGTCGAGCACGGCGGTGTTGGGTGGAATGGTCTCGGCATAATAGCTGGTCAGGGCCACGGTCGCGCGTTCGTCGATATGCGTGACCAGGCGTGGCGGCACATGGAAGTCGAGGTCGTCGCCGTTGTCTTGCCGAGCGAAGGCCGCGGGCGGCAGTTCCGGCAACCCCGTCATTTCTTCACGCCCGTCGCGACCGCGACCGGGATCATCATCTCGTTCCGGCGCATGAACCACGGCGTCCATGGCGGATCATATTGCGCCAGCGATGGCGGACCAGCTGCCCGAAGATGCTGCGCTGCGACGAACCGCGACAAGGCCAGCGTCTTAGCCGCGACGTCATCCCGCCGCGCGAGCCCGCTGAACCGGACGACTGCCACGCGCGCCGCGGCCAAGCCGTAGAGCTTCACCCTTGGATTGTTGGGTAGCGGCAGCGTTTCCAGCTTCGAGCCGCGCGGCATGATGAACCGGATGGCCCAGGTATCTTCGCCGCCGGTCTGCAACACCGGCGCGGTCATCGCGATCGTCTCGCTGGTAGGCGACTGAATCACTGGCGCGGTCATGGCGATCTTCTGCCGGCGGGTGTTGGCGCCAAAGATATAGTCGGCGAGGAGGCGGAACCCCTTTCCCGCCGCGTCCTTTCGGTCGCCCGTTACCGAGACTTCCGCGACAACCAGCGGTTGATAATCCCGCACCTCGAAGTCGCCGTGCTTAAGCTTGACGGTGAATGGCGGTTCTTCGGCGGCCATGACGGGCGTTCCCAGAATGAGCGCGAGCGCGACGGCGACCAGCATCGGTCTCATGCATTCTTCCTAACTGAGGCCGAAGCCTTCAGATCTGTGCCGGATCGCCGCTCCCTCGATGTATGACGCCTTCGGCTGATCGCCTATGGTGAAATCCGGCCCAAATCGACGTCGTCTGCGCGCGCGTTGCGCGGCCCAACGTCGCCTGGCATTTTTTTCCCATGATGACTGCCGCGTTCACTGCGATCGTTGGCTACCCTGACTATAGTTTCGCGGCACTCGACCTTTGCGTTGTGAACGGAAAGCGCGTGCGGCCGCAGCCGGGCGAGTTCGACAGGGGCTGGATCTCGAGCGACCTGGCCGGACCGTTCCAAGGCGTGTCGACAAGCCAGCCTGGTAGGCGCGCGGGCAATCTGCGTGCTATGCGAGTCGCTAACCGGCAAAGGCTTCCATTTGCCGCAGGATCTTAAGCAGTTGGGGGCGACGACACGCCGCCCCCGAATTTTGTTCAGGCTGTTGGCATCAGGACGGTATCGATCACGTGGATGACGCCGTTTGTGCACTCGATGTCGGCAGTCGTGACGTGCGCGCCGTTGACGGTCACGCCGTGGTCGGTGGCGATGTGAAGCTCCTCGCCGCCGACCGAGGCCGGCGTCATCGGACCGGTGATGTCGGCCGCCATGACCTTGCCGGCGACGACGTGCAGCGTGAGGATGGCGGTCAGCTTGGCCTTGTTCTCAGGCTTGACCAGCTCGTCCACGGTGCCGGCCGGCAGCTTTGCAAATGCATCGTCCGAAGGCGCGAATACAGTGAACGGGCCGGTGCCCTTCAGGGTCGCGCCGAGGCCGGCGGCGGTGACGGCAGCGACAAGCGTGTTGAACGAACCCGCGGCTACAGCGGTATCGACGATATCGTGCATGATATTCCTTCATATAGATCGGCACCCACGAATACGTCGGCACGCGAGGAGCAGTACAGCGCGGCGCGATAAGATCGTTCATGCCAATCTGTCGCGTGTGGCATTTTGCCTTTGTTTCATTCCTATGACATCAATACTGCATTTTACTTGCCAATACCTGCAACATTTCTCCGGCCTGACACGCGTTGCTGTGCAAAGTGGCGCAGAGTTGCCGGAGCGAGCATGTGCGGCACGGTCAGGATCGACAACGCCATGAAGGTGGCGGCTCCCAGCCGGTCCGGGACGGCCAGCCCGCCGTGCAGCAGATAGACGCCGGTGACGATCGCCAGCGCGGCGCCGGTCACCGGGACGACGACCGGCAGCCAGTTGGCGACGCGCCAGCGCCGCGCGGCCCGCAGCGCGCCGACAAAGTGCCGCGGCGAATGAAACAGGCAGAAGAACAGCGCAAAGCCGGGCACCGGCGGCAGGGCCAGCAGCGCGACCAGGCTCGCTGCCGCGGCGGCGGCCGCCACGAAGCGGCGCGATGCGATCAGCGCCGCGATGCCAACCGCCGCGACCGCCAGCGCGACCGGCGCGACCATCAACAACCCATCTGCCAGGCGCGCAGCCATGGGCGTGCCGGTCAGGGCGACGAAGATACCGGCGACCGCCTGCCGATGCAGCAGCGCCGGCGCGGCGATCAGCGCAGCGGCGAAGCCGGTCGCCAGAAAGCGCGACTGCATTTCGGTCCAGTCCTCTGCAAAATGGACCACCGCGATGCCGAGAAACCCCGCCAGCGCGGCGACGGGCGCAACCAGCCAGGCGGTCGCGGTCAGGGCGGCGAGACCGACATAGACGGTCAGTATCGCGGCACGACCATTTTCGCCTGCGCCCCGGATACGGATGACCTCCACGTCGAGGGCGCCGTGCGGCAGGCCGAATACCAGGATCGCCGTACAGGCCGCGATCAGCGCGGCGGAACCGGACAGCGGCAGACCTGCCGCCGCTGCGGCCAGCAGCGACAGGGTCACGCCGAGGCCGACTGCGGCACCGGGAAAGGATGATGAAATCGTCACGATGGAAGGGCCACGCGGTGGGATCGCCACCGCGTGGACCGTTCTACGCCGTTACGGTCTGGCGGCCGGCGTGCACCTCGTCCTGCTCGGCGGCCGACTTACGGACGGCAATGTTATAGACGAGAATGCCGAGCCCGACCTTCGAGACGATGTCGGCCAGGGTGTAGCCGATCTGGACGCCGCTGGTGACGGTGCCGCCGCTGAGACCGGTATAGGGCAGCATGTAGACCAGCGGATAGAAGCCCCACGAGGCGAAGGTCAGCAACCGCGCGCTCTTGATCATGCCCCGGACGCTTTCCGGCTGGCGGTTGATCGAGTCGCCCAGGCCCTTGAACAGCGACCACACGATGTAGATGAACGGGATCGTCGACAGCGTACCCCAGAGCGCACGGGTCGCATTGTCGGCGGCGATTTC
>JBBRSX010000170.1:0-13562 GCA_038244925.1 Hyphomicrobiales bacterium
AAACAACTGCCGGACCAGGCCGCTGACATTGCCGAACAGCACCGAAAACACATAGATCGCCGCCGCCACCAGAATGATCGCGGGGCCGGAGGGAATCCGGGTCTGGAACGACAGCACCAGCCCGGCATAGCCGGAGACGATGGCGCTGGCGACCGCGATGCAGATCATGCCGGTGATGTCGCGCGACCAGAACCGTGCGATGCCGGCCGGCAGGATCATCAGCCCGACGCCGAGCAGCGTGCCGAGCGCATGAAAACCGTTGACGAGGTTGATCACGACCAGCGCCAGAAACGCCAGATGTGCGGGCGCGCCGGCGCGGCTGACGGTGCGCAAAAACACCGGATCAACGCATTCGATCACCAGGGGGCGATAGATCACCGCCAGCACCAGCAGCGTGATGGTGGCGTTGAAGGCGATCACCAGCAGGGTCTGGTTGTCCATCGCCAGAATGTTGCCGAACAGCACATGCAGCAGATCGATGTTGGTGCCCTTGATGGAGACGATGGTGACGCCGAGCGCCAGCGACACCAGATAGAACGCCGCCAGCGAGGCGTCCTCCTTCATCTCGGTGGTGCGCGCGACCACGCCGGCGAGAATGGCGACGGTAAAGCCCGCTAGCAATCCGCCCGTGGTCATCGCAAACAGGTTGAGCCCTGAAATCAGGAAACCGATCGCAGCCCCCGGCAAGATCGCATGCGCCATGGCGTCGCCCACGAGACTCATCCGCCGCAGCATCAGGAACACGCCGATCGGCGCTCCGCCGAGCGACAGCGCGATCACGGCGGCCAGCGCCCGGCGCATGAACTCGAATTCGGTGAAAGGTGTAATCAGCGCGTCGAATATCATTTGCGATCAGGCCGCCCGTGACGGCGCGTCGTGCACGACGCAGGCGGCAGCACCGTCGTCGAACGCCTCGCACATCCGCCGCGCCTCGGCGAGATTCTCCGCCGTCAGCACCTGCGCGGTCGCGCCCCACGCGACCTGTCCTCTGGCCAGCAGCAGCGTTTCCGGAAAATTCGCGCGCACCAGATCCATGTCGTGCAGCGCCGCCAGCACGGTACGCCCCTCGCCGTGCCATCGCTGCACCAGCGCCAGCAGATCGGCGGAAGTCTTGGCGTCGATGGCGTTGAAGGGCTCGTCGAGCACGATCAGCCGAGCGTCCTGCAGCAACACGCGAGCGAACAGCATGCGCTGCATCTGGCCGCCGGACAGCGTGCCGATGCTGCGGTTCTCGAAGCCGTTGAGGCCGACCGCGGCCAGCGCGTTCGCGATTTTATCCCGCGCGGCCTTGCCCATGCCGCCGAAAAATCCGGTCGCGCGCCACAAACCCGTGCCGACGAAATCGAACACCGAAATCGGAAACGTGCGATCGATATCGACGCTCTGCGGCAGATAAGCGATGTCGCGTCTGTCGAGCCCGCCAAGATCGATCGATCCCGAAAGCGGCTTGAGAATGCCCGCAAGCCCGCGAAACAGCGTCGACTTGCCGGCGCCGTTCGGCCCGATCACCGCCACCAGCGCGCCGGAGGCGACCTCGCCATCGAGATGATGCACCGCCGGATGGCGGTCGTAACCCAGCGTGACATCGCGGAATTGAACTTGCGCAGCCATGCTCACCTCATCGCCACCAGCACGACCGCCCACAGCCCCGCACTGACCGCGACCGCCGCCGCAAGCCGCGCCAGCACCGTCATCCGCAGGATCGACCACGGCGCCGGCTGCGCCGGATGCGGCGTCGCCGGACCATGGCTATGGGCATGGCCGTGGTGGTGGTGGTGGTGGTGGTGGTGGTCGTGGTCGTGGGAACGGGAATGAGCCATCCGAAGATGTTATATTATAACATAACCCAAGTCTACCGACGCCCGCCCCTCACGGCTTCCCGATTGCCATCGCCAGCGCCGCTGCCAGGAATGGAAACGGCACCGACACCGCGGCCCGAAACCAGACGAACTTGGCCGGCATGAAAGGGATTTCCCACAGAAGCAGCCGCTGGAACGCGAACAGCGCCCAGGCGACGACGTAGGCGATCACCTGGGGCGGGCCGCCGCCGACTTTAAGCGCCACCGCGCCGATTGAAAAGCCGACCACCGGGCCGCCCGGGGTCGCCGCGCCGGCGAGTACCGCGGTCAACACGCCGAACCAGCCGCTGTCGGGCCCGAGCCAGCCGGTGATGACCTCGGGCGGAATCACGGCGGCGATGTAGCCGGATCCGATCACGCCGAGTCCGATCCGCGGCACGATGTTGATGAAGTCCATGGTGCCTTCACGCGCGGACGCCACCAGCACGGCACGTCCGCGCCGCCAGACCAGGAACGCCAGCACTGCCACCGAGCCCCACAGCGTGACGTCGATGATCAGCGCCGAAACATTCATGACGGCGGCGCCTCGCCTTGCGGATACATCCGCACATAGACGAAGCGGCCGAGCGCGCCGGCCAGCACCGGGATCGGCAGCGAGATCACGATCCGCCACAGCGTGAAATCGACGCCGAGGATCGGCAATTCCCAGGCCACCGCGCGGCCGTAGCCGATCAGCGTCCAGCTCACCACCATCGCAATGGTGGCGCCGAAATCGGCGCCGACCGTGAGCAACGCGGCCGCGACCGGATAGGCGGTGAAGGGACCGCCGGGCAGAATCGCCCCGAACGCGGTTCCGATCAGCAATCCCTTCAGGCCGGAGTTCGGCCCCAGTGATCGCGAAACTTTTTCGTGCGGCAGAATTTCCGCGATGAAGGCGCCGAGCAGGCAGCCGGCCAGCACGCGCGGCAGGATGCCGCCGAACAGCGCCAGATCATGGGTGAGAATTTCCAGCACACCGTCGATGCCGTCGCGCCGCCAGACCAGCGTGGCCGAGACCGCGACGAGCGCGCCGATCATGATCATCGACCAGCCGACCGGCTTGCGGGCGCGCCTGGGGCGCGGCTCGGCGTCATCTGCAGGCGCCGGGTCTTTGATCGGAGGTTCTGACAAGGCCAAATTCTGAAAAGGCGATAAGTCGGGCGGGTGATTGAGAATTCACCCTGCTTAGTCCCGGCACCCCCGTGAAGCAAACGGAAGCTGGCCGCTACCCATGCGCGGCTCAGGGATGCCCATGCGAAGGCGTCACGCAGGCTTAACCCACCGTTCAGGTCAGCGAACGCACCAGCGCGAGGCCGCCGAACAGACCGGCGATCGAGAGTGCGACTGAGCCGAGCACATACAGCGCCGACAGGCCCAATTCACCGCGCTCGTAGAGCAGCCCGGCATCGAGCGAGAAGGCGGAGAACGTCGTGTAGCCGCCGAGAACGCCGGTCATCAGGAACAGCCGGAACGGCTGCGACGCCGCGCCCTTGAAGGCGAGATAGCCCGCGATCAGCCCCATCACGGTCGAGCCCGTGATGTTGATGATGAAGGTACCCCAGGGAAATCCGGTGCCGAAGGCGCGGGCGCAGGCGAGGTTGACGAAATGGCGCAGTGAGGCGCCAAGACCGCCACCGAAAAAGACCAGCAGATAGCTCATCACAGCATTCCCGCGCCAGTGAGTGTCACCCGACACTCGGTTTGTGCCGCAAGCGCGTGGTCGCGGCAAGGTCGTGAAAGCACGTAGCAAGCGAAAGGGCGGCAGTTTTTGCTGCCGCCCTGAGAGCTTCGTCATTCCGGGGCGATGCGAAGCATCGAACCCGGAATCGAGATTCCCCGATGCGCAATTGCGCATCTGAGGTTCGCTTCGCTCCCCGGAATGACGTCGAGTAAATCTCAAACCTTGCCAAACATCTCGTCGACGTATTCCCAGTTCACGAGATGATCCACGAACGCCTTCAAGTAATCCGGACGGCGGTTGCGGTAGTCGATGTAGTAGGAGTGCTCCCAGACGTCGCAGCCGAGGATCGGCGTGGCGCCATGGACCAGCGGGCTTTCGCCGTTCGCAGTCTTGGAGATTTCGAGCTTGCCGTTCTTGACCTGCAGCCAGCACCAGCCGGAGCCGAACTGGCCGACGCCGGCGGCGGCGAAGTCGGTCTTGAACTTCTCGAGCCCGCCGAGGTCCTCGTTGATCTTCTTTTCCAGACGGCCGGGCAGCTTGCTGCCGCCGCCATTCGGCTTCATCCAGTTCCAGAAATGCAGATGGTTGTAGTGCTGGCCGGCATTGTTGAACACGGCCGGGTTCTTGCCGAACGAAGCCTTGACGATTTCCTCGAGGGACTTGCCCTCGAATTCGGTCCCCTTGATCGCGTTGTTTCCGTTGGTCACGTAAGCCTGATGGTGCTTGTCGTGATGGAATTCCAGCGTTTCCTTGGACATATGGGGCGCAAGGGCGTCATGGGCATAGGGCAGATTGGGCAGCGTGAAGGTCATGGGGTGATGTCCGAACTGATGGGAGACGTGATCTAACGGGAACCCTTATAGAAGGTTCCATCGGGCTTAAACACCGCAATTTGACAAAACCGGGTGGTTCTTCAGGTACGCCCCTCCGCGTCCAGCGTATGACGGATACATTCCGCCGCGAGGTAATAGACAGAATGAGCATCGAGATCGACATCCTGAACGGGAATGCGTCGTGGCCGACAGTCAAACCGCTGATGGATGCGGTCTGGCCGGACCATGTCATGGCGACGTTGCCCTGGCGCCACGTCAAATGGGCCCATGCCGATTTGCGGGTGTTGATCGACGCGCCGGAAGAGGCGCCCAGGGCCGGACTGGCCTGCCATGTCGGCATTTTCTTCCGCACGATCACCTGGGACGGACGCAAGGCCGACGTCGGCGGCATCGGCGGCGTCGCCACGCGCGAGGATTGCCGCGGCCACGGCTACGCCACTGTCGCGCTCAACGCCGCGGTCCAGACCATGCGCGACCACGAAGCGATCAGGTTCGGGCTGCTGTTCTGCGAGCCGCAAAATGAGGCGTTCTATCAGGCCCGCGGCTGGCATCGCTTCGAAGGCGAGGTCTACGCCGAGCAGCCAGAGGGCCGGGTTCGTTTCAACGCGATGGCGCCGTTCGTGTTCGATTTCACCCGCAAGCCGCGCGACGGCGTCATTGACCTATGCGGCCTGCCGTGGTGACCCCTGCACGGGGATGACTGGCTTGCGCCTGGCCCGCCCGTTAATATGTCACCCATAATCTATTCAGGCTGGAAACCCGGTGACGCATGACCATTGACGCCCCGATCGACGTGCGCCCCGCGGCCGTGCCGGCAGCCGCCGTCAACAGCCTGCTCGCCGCGCCGATCCTGCCGACACTGCTGAAGCTCGCGATCCCCAACACGATCGCGATGTTCGGCACCGCGCTGGTCGCGGTCGCCGAGACCTCCTATATCGGCCGGCTCGGCACCGAGCCGCTGGCCGGAATCGCGTTGGTGTTTCCGTTCGTGATGCTGACGCAGATGATGTCGGCAGGCGCGATGGGCGGCGGCGTTTCTTCCGCCATCAGCCGCGCGCTCGGCGCGGGGAATCGCGAGCGCGCGGCAACGCTGGCGCTGCACGCCGCCATCATCGGCCTCTGCGCCGGATTGATTTTCACGGTGATGATGCTGAGCCTGGGCCGCGCGTTCTATTCGCTGCTCGGCGGCCGCGACGGCGTGCTCGAACAGGCGATGCAATATTCGCACGTGCTGTTCGCCGGCGCGATCTCGATCTGGCTGGTCAACACGCTGGCCTCGGTGGTGCGCGGCACCGGCGACATGCGCATCCCCTCGGGGACGCTGATCTTGACGGCGATCGTGCAGGTCGCTGTCGGCGGCGGCCTCGGGCTGTTCGGGCTGCCGAAACTCGGCATGCCCGGCGTCGCCATGGGCCAGCTCACCGCCTTCACGCTCGGCGCGATTTTTCTGGCCTGGTACCTCGCCAGCGGCCGCAGCCGTTTGAAACTGAATTTCAAGGCGTTCACGTTTCAGCGCGACATGTTCTTCGACATTCTCAAGGTAGGCGCGGTCTCCTGCCTGTCGCCGCTGCAAACCGTACTCACGGTGTTGATCTTCACCAAAATCCTGGCGACCTTCGGCACCGAGACGCTGGCCGGCTACGGCATGGGCTCGCGGCTGGAATTTCTGCTGACGCCGATCGCGTTTGCTTTTGGTGTTGCCTCGGTGCCGATGGTCGGCATGGCGATGGGCGCGGGCCTGGTGGCCCGCGCGCGCAAGGTGGCGTGGACCGCGGGTGCTGCGGCCAGCATAACCGTCGGCATCATCGGAATCATCGTCGCGATCAAGCCGGTGCTGTGGGTCTCGCTGTTTACCGACGATCCCGGCGTGACCGCCGCCGCCTATTCCTACTTTGCCCTGGCGGGCCCGGCCTTCGCTTTCTTCGGGATGGGCGCGTGCCTCTACTTCTCGTCGCAGGGCGCCGCAAAGGTCGGCGGACCCGTGATGGCCGGAACCGCAAGACTGCTGCTGGTCGGCATCGGCGGCTGGTGGCTCGCTGCCTCCGGCGCGCCGGCGTCGGCACTGTTCGCGCTGGTCGGCGTGGCGATGGCGGTTTACGGGCTTGGCACCGCGCTCGCCATTCGCCTGACGCGCTGGGGCAAATGAGCGTGTAACTTCCGAACGCTATCTGAAGCGCGCTCTTTTGTTTGACGCGTTTTCTTAACGCGAACCGCGATGCACTTCGCTCGAAAACGCTATGGTTGCACGAATCAGATTTGTTGTTATGCAAGCCTGCGTTTTTCGGGGAATGATCCATGGCTTGCAGATTCGGTTTCACCATCGCGGTTTTGACGGCATTGCTGGCCGCGCCTCCGGCGCGCGCGCAAGGCGCCGAAAATGCAACCGGTACATGGTTGACCCAGGCGGGTGACGCCCGCGTGCGCGTCAGCAAATGCGGCAGCGGAATTTGCGGGGTCATCGTCGGCCTGAAGGACCCGATCGATCCCGCCACCGGCAAACCGCAGGTCGACGACAAGAATCCCAATCCGGCGCTTAAAAAGCGTCCGATGATCGGCCTGCCGTTGTTCATCGGCATGCACCCGACCGGCCCCGGCAGATGGTCCGGCCAGATCTACAACGCCGACGACGGTTCGACCTATGCGAGCAACGTCTCGGTGACCGGCGCGGATACGCTGAAAGTCGAAGGCTGCGTCGGCGCGCTGTGCGGCGGCGAAAACTGGACGCGGGCCGGACGGTGAGCTCGCGCTACCCATCGAGACTGCCGACGCCGCACGACCCCCACCCTAACCCTCCCCCGCAAGCGGGAGAGGGAATAGAGCGCGCTTGTGGCGCGAACTTTTTCTGAACGATGCGACCTGTGCATCAACGGAACAGGTGAACTCCCTCTCCCGCTTGCGGGGGGTTGGGGTGGGGGTGCCGAAGCATATTCTATCGGGAGATAGTGCCCCGCTTGATCAGGCCGTCGCTTTCAGCGCCGTCGCGGCCGACGCGTAGCCGCCGCGGGCGCCGTCGATGAAGTGGACGTGGTCGCTGCGCATCACCGACGGCGTGAAGCAGGTCATCATCGCCGCGTCTTGCCGGTGCAGGCCGTAGCGCACAACTCTGCTTGAAGCGGCTTCCGTCAGCAGCTTTGTCAGCGCCTGTTCGAGCTCCGGGGTGCAATCGAGGATCATCCGCAGACCGTCGTCATATTTGCGGAAGTCGGAATTCTCCACCACCTGCTGCACGTAGGTCTTCGGCACGAAATTGCCGACCTTGATGCCGAAGCGCATCACCACAAATGCCCACAGCGTCACCGCGAGCACGGTCGCACGCCGCTTCAACAGCGGTCCGCCGCGCGCGGCGCGGGCCTCGTATTCCACGCCCGCCGGCGGCCATCGCAGCGGCGGCCCGCCTGGCGGCACCGGCCGTCCCGCATCAGGGCTTTTTTCGACCAACTCGATAATGTCCTCAATCACCTTGCGGAACGCGCGCGGATCGGCGCCGGTGGCCGGCACGACCAGCACCGAAAGAATGAGTCCGCGGGTGGCGGGAATTTCCTCGAATCGGCATGAAAGTCCGGACAGATCGGGCTGCGTCCCCGGATTCGCTTTCGATAGCGCGAATTCACCGCGCTTCATCGCAGCGTCAGCCCAGCCAAGACCGCCGCCCGAAAACATCGCATAGGAAAGATTGGGCGACGGCCCGAAACGGGCGACGCGAACATCGAGACCCTGCGCGCGGATCGCGGCGATCGGTATCATGGCGACCCGCAACACCAGATTGAGGCTCTCCTCGACCCAGATCGCGGTCGCGGCCAGTGCCTCGCGGGCGCGTTCGAGATCGCCAGGCGCCACCGCAAAGCTGGCGCCGTCCCCGCCGAAGACAAAGGGAAACTCACGTCCTTCGAGCGCATTGGTGACGGCCGCGACGACCGAAGCGCCGGCCATGTTGACGGCCTTGTAACGCGCTTCCGCGATCGCCCTGGTCGATTCCACGATGTCGGCAACGCCGATGGTCCAGTCATCCGGCAGCGGCGAATACAGCGCCGGGTCCATCAGGCTGCCAAAGCCGCGAAAGACCGGAATCGCGCCGTAGAAAACATCGGTGCCGTCGGGCGTGGTCATGGCAATGGGTATCCCGGTTCGGGCCTATCTAGCAGATACGCCCGATCTTGGCATTCGGTTCACCTGCCTGAAGCGGCTACCCCTTCACGATCCCGCGCAGCACCAGCGTGTTGAGCCGGCTGGCAAACCCGGCCGGGTCTTCCGGCAGCTCGCCATCGAGGATCTGCGCCTGCTCCAGCAGCAGCAACGAGAGATCCGCGGCGGCATCACTGGCGGTCGCGATCGCCGCGACCAGCGGATGGCGCATGTTGATCTCGAGCACCGGTTTCGTGATCGGCCCTTTGTTTTGCATCGCCAGCAGCCGCTCGAGCTGACGGTCGCGACCGTCGCCGCCGGCTACCAGACAGGACGCACTCGACGTCAGCCGCTGCGAGGCGCGCACGTCCGAGACCCGCTCGCCGAGTGCATCCTTCACCAGCGCGATCGTCGTCGCCTCGTCGGTGCCGACGTCGTCTTTCTTGTCGTCCGCCTTGTCTTCCAGAAGCGGGATCAGGCTGAAATCGATATCGCCCTGGCTCAGCGACTTCAGCGGCTTGCCGCCGAAGTCTGTTGGAGCCGAGGTCCAGAACGCGTCAACCGGATCGGTGAGCAGCAAGACTTCGATGCCGCGCGCGGCCGCCGACTCCAGTTTTGGGTTCGATTTCAGCCGCTCGACGCTGTCGCCGGTGAGGTAATAGATCTCGGTCTGGTTCGGCTTGAGGTTCTCGACATATTGTTTGAGCGAACGCTTTTCGCCCATCGTCGTGGTGAAACGCGACAGACCCAGCAATTTCTCGCGGCGCTCGAAATCTTCCCAGATGCCTTCCTTGATGACAGCTCCGAAAGCGTCCCATATCTTGGCGAACGCCTCCGGTTCCTTGTCGCCGAACGTCTCCAGTTCCGAAACCACGCGGGTGGTGACGGCTTTGCGGATTTGCGTCAGCTGCGGGTTGTTCTGCAGCATTTCGCGCGAGATGTTGAGCGGCAGATCCTCGCTGTCGATGACGCCGCGGATGAAGCGCAGATAGGCCGGCAGCAAATCGGCGTCGTCGGCGATGAAGACGCGGCGGACATAAAGCTTGACCTTGCCCTTGCGCGCCTGGTCGAACAGGTCGAACGGTTTCGTCGACGGCGCGAACAAAAGTACCGCATAGGACTGCCGGCCCTCGGCGCGGTAGTGCAGCGTCATCGCAGGCTCGTCGAAGGCGCCGGCGATCTGTTGATAGGCCTGCTTGTAATCCTCCGGCGTCAGCTCGGATTTCGAGCGCTGCCACAGCGCGCTGGCCGAATTGATCTGGCGCGGCTCGCCCTCTTCGGGAACCAGCTCGATCGGGAACTGGATGTTGTCGGAATAGGCGCGAACGATGCGCTCGATCTCGTAGGTCTCGAGATACTTCTTGGCGTCCTCTTTCAGGTGCAGGACGATCTCGGTGCCGCGCGCGACGCGCGCCGCGTCTTCCTCGCTCCCGCCTGCGATTTCAAAGCCGCTACCGCCCGAGGACGACCAGACGAACACCTGATCCGAACCGGCGCGGCGGCTGGTGACGACGATGCGGTCGGCAACCATGAAGGCTGCATAGAAGCCGACGCCGAACTGGCCGATCAGCCCGGCGCCGTCCTTGGCCTCGGTCAGCCGCGACAGAAACGACTTGGTGCCGGAGCGCGCGATGGTGCCGAGATTGTCGATCAGTTCCTGCCGGTCCATGCCGATGCCGGTATCGACCACCGACAGGGTGCCGGCGTTCTTGTCCGGCACGATGCGGATTTGGGGCGGCGCGCCATCGGTGATCAGTTCCGGCGCCGAGATTGCCTCGTAGCGCAGCTTGTCGCAGGCATCCGAGGCGTTCGAGATCAGCTCGCGCAGGAAAATATCGGTCTCCGAATAGACCGAGTGCACCATCAGGTTCAGCAGTTCGGCGACCTCGGCCTGGAACGGCTGGGATTCGGGGGCGGCGGAGGCGGTCTCGGTCATATCGGGCTCGCAGCGCAATCGAAGGGAATGGAAAGCCCTGATATAGCAATGCCATCTGGGGTGGCAAGATTTACGCTACCCGGCCGAAGCCGGAAGGCCCCCTCACCTTTCGACAAAGGCGCGCTGCAACTGGTCGAAAATCGGCTTGAACAGGTAGCTGAACATGGTCCGACTGCCGGTCTGCATGAACACTTCCGCCGGCATGCCCGAGACCAGTTGCAGGCCGGCCAGCCGGTGGCGTTCCTCATCCGGCAGCATGATCCGGACCGTGAAATAGGGCGCGCTGGTCTGCTGGTCGTGGCTGATATCGGGCGACACGAAGGCGACCTGTCCCGCGAGCTGCGGCGTGGTGCGCTGGTTGAACGCCGAGAAGCGGACATAGGCCAATTGGCCGTTCCGCACCTGATCGATATCGTTCGGCTGCAGCCGCGCCTCGATCTGCAGATCGTCCGAGTCCGGCACGATCTCCATGATGGCGTCGCCGGCACGAATGACCCCGCCCAAAGTGTGGGCGGCCAGTTGGTGGATGACGCCCGAG
This sequence comes from Hyphomicrobiales bacterium, assembly GCA_038244925.1. GTDB lineage: Bacteria > Pseudomonadota > Alphaproteobacteria > Rhizobiales > Xanthobacteraceae > Bradyrhizobium. The sequence continues at coordinate 10,949 of JBBRSX010000170.1, forward strand.
GTCGGCGCGCGAAGTTCGATGCGCTCGAGCACGTCTCTCGCGGCGACGCCCCGTTCCGAGAGTTCGGCTTCCTTGCCCTGCGCCTCACCGAGCTCCTTCACCACATCGGTGCGGAAATCCTGATCGAGCTTGACGAGCTGAAGCTGGGCCTCGCCGATTTTCGCCTTGGTCTCGGCGATCGAAGAGACCAGTTGCCCGCGCTCGCCCTCGATCCGCGCACTCTCGCGCTGCAACGTCGTGAGCCGCGTCAACGGCACCAGATGCTTGTCGTAGAGCTCCTGCACGCCGCTGAGTTCGCCGGTAATCAGTTCAATCTGCCGGGCCTTGGAGGCGACCTGCGCCTCAAGGCCGCCAATCTCCTCGCCAAGCTGCGATACCCTGCTCTGCAACAGGTCCTTCTGGCTGTCGCGCGCGGTCGCCCGCGCCCGGAACAACGAGGCCTCCGAAGCGAGCAGCGTCTTGACGTTGCCCTCCTCCAGCCGCCCCGACAGCTCCGCCGGCACGACCGGCCGCGGCAGGCTGTCGCGCTCGGCGGTCAGGCGCGACATGCGCGCCCGCGCTTCGTCGAGTTGCTTGCTCACCACCTGAAGGCTGGCCTTCGCCTGGGTCGCGTCCAGCCGCAGCAGCAGATCGCCGGAGCGGACCCGCATGCCGTTATGGACCGGAATCTCCGCGACCACGCCGCCGGTCGGATGCTGAATGGTCTTGACGTTGGACTGCACCACCAGATTGCCGGGCACCACGACGGCGCCTGCCAGCGGCACCAGCACCATCCAGCCGCCCCCCAGTACACCAACGACGAGCAGCACCCGCAGCCCGGTACGCAATTCTTGCGCGAAGGCGCGGGCCGCCCGTGGCACGATGCCTTCCCCCGGCACGTCAGGCGCGTCATCGCGATTGACCAGGAACGAAACGCCCGCGATCAGGCCATCGCGGCCTTTGGCGATCGTCCGCACCACGGAATCCTTGCTCTCCGTAGACCCCGTGATGTCCACAGGGGCCAATCGCGGGGCCTCGACATGAACCGGGTGCCGTGAATCGTGTGTCGCCGAAGCCGCCGGCCCCGCGGCCGGCACATTGAGCAGCGAGGGATCGTCGGGCGCGATGATCGGACCTCGCGCGCGGCGCGGGTTTGCGGCGACCGGCTCGCGCGTGGCGTGGCCGCGCTCCCTCGCCGGGGCATTGCCAAAAAATGGTTGGCCAAGCGATGGTTGGGAACGCGACGGTTGGCCACGTGATGGTTGTTCAAGAGATCGCTGGGCAAGGGATGGTTGTTCAAGAGATGGTTGTTCAAGAGATCGTCGGTCAAGAGAGGGCTGGCCTCGAGATCGTTCGTCGTGAAATCGTCGCTCGCCATGGAATCCGAGCGCATCCAGCACCCGGCCCATCTTGCCTTTTGGCTGCCGCTTCGGCTTCGCCGCGCGCGGGCGCGCGGGCGGACGCGGGTCGCCCCGCGGCGCACGGCCAGATTTTGGCGGATGACGTTGCGACGCAGGCGCGTCGTCGAGATTTTCCAATTCGAATGCCCGGCGAAGCCGCTGCAATTCGAGGATCAGCGCCGCTCCCTGTGGCCCGACAGTCCCGTCATCGGATGCACCGATGCGGCGTGGCGCCATGCCGTCGTCATGCGTACGTTCCACGATCTTCATGACGGAACACTTTCGGCCAGCTTCGGCTGACTTACCTTTGTCGACGGAGGCGCTACCGGCCTGGCCGCGGAGGCCTGACCGGTCACATTGCGGACCCGCGCAAACACTTCCGCGCTCGGACCGAACGCGATCGCCTTGCCTTCGTAGAGCACCATCATCATGTCGAGGGCGGCGAGCGCGCTCGGACGATGCGAGATGACGATGACGATGCACTTGTTCTGGCGCAGGATCAGAATGGCGCGGGTCAGGGCATTCTCGCCGTCGGCATCGAGATTGGCATTGGGCTCGTCGAGCACCAGCAGAAACGGATCGCCGAACACGGCCCGCGCCAGGCCAATGCGCTGCCGCTGCCCGGCCGACAGCGACATGCCGCCCTCGCCGATCCGCGTCGAATAGCCCTCCGGCAGCCGCAGGATGATGTCATGCACGCCCGCGATCCGCGCGGCTTTCAGGATCGCTTCGGAATTCGCCTGCCCGTCGAAGCGGCAGATGTTTTCGGCAACGGTGCCGTCGAACAGCGCCACATCCTGCGGCAGGTAGCCGAGATGCCGGCCGAGATCCTCGTTGCGCCATTGATCGAGCGCGGCGCCATCGAGCCGCACGACGCCGTGCAGTGCGGGCCAGATTCCGACCAGCGCCTTGGAAAGCGAGGTCTTGCCCGAGGCGCTGGCGCCGATCAGCGCCAGGCCCGCGCCGGCCTTGAGCGAAAACGAAATGTTCGACACGATCGGCGTCGCCGAACCCGGCGCGGTTACCGTGAGATCCTGCACCGACAATTCGCGGCTGGGACGCGGCAGCAGGACCGGCGGCGGCGCAGGCGGCGCCGTGGCCTTGCAGATCTCGCGCAGGCGCTTGAGCCCTTGCCGCGCCGCGACCAGTTGCTTCCAGCTGCCGAGCGCGATTTCGACCGGCGCCAGTGCGCGGCCCATCATGATCGACGACGCGATCATGATGCCGCCCGACGC
>JBBRSX010000171.1:0-13556 GCA_038244925.1 Hyphomicrobiales bacterium
CGACAAGGTGCAGTTCGGCATGGGCACCTACGGCTCGCGTTCGCTCGCGGTCGGCGGCACTGCCATCATCAAGGCGATGGAAAAGGTCGAAGCCAAGGCCAAGAAGATCGCCGCGCATCAGCTCGAAGCGTCGGAGAACGACATCGTCATCGAGAACGGCGAGTTCAAGGTCACCGGCACCGACAAGTCGATCGCGTTGCCGATGGTGGCGCTCGCGGCCTACACCGCGCACAACCTGCCTGACGGCATGGAGCCCGGCCTGAAGGAAACCGCGTTCTACGACCCGACCAACTTCACCTTCCCGGCCGGCACTTACATCTGCGAGATCGAAGTCGATCCCGCGACCGGCAAGACCTCGTTCGTCGACTTCGTGGCGGCGGACGATTTCGGGCGGCTGATCAACCCGATGATCGTCGAAGGCCAGGTTCACGGCGGCCTTGCCCAGGGTATTGGCCAGGCGCTGCTCGAACTCGCGGTCTATGACAGCAATGGGCAGCCGGTAACGGCCTCGTTCATGGATTACGCCATGCCGCGAGCCGACGACCTGCCGTCGTTCAAGCTCTCGCACACGCCGACGCTCTGTCCGGGCAACCCGCTCGGCGTCAAGGGCTGCGGCGAGGCCGGTGCCATCGGCTCGTCGGCGGCCGTGATCAACGCGATCACGGACGCCATCGGTCACAACAAACTGGAAATGCCGGCGACGCCCGATCGCGTCTGGCATGCCATTCACGGTTAAGAGGGAGCAAAATCATGTACGAGACAACTTACCATCGCCCCTCCTCGGTCGACGAAGCGGTCGCGCTGTTCGGCAAGGGTTCGGAATCGAAGTATCTCGCGGGCGGCCACACGCTGATCCCTGTCATGAAGCAGCGGCTGGCCTCACCATCCGACGTCATCGATCTCGCCCGGATCAAGGACCTGGTCGGCATCGAATCATCGGGTGACACGCTGACGATCAAAGCGGCGACCACCTATTTCGACATCATGCACAGCGCCGATGTGAAGAAGGCAATCCCCGCGATTGCCTACCTCACCTCCGTGCTCGGCGATCCCGCCGTGCGCTATCGCGGCACCATCGGCGGCTCGATCGCCAACAACGATCCGGCGGCGGATTTTCCCGCCGCCCTGTTGGCACTCGGCGCGACGGTAAAGACCAACAAGCGCTCGATTTCGGCGGATGATTTCTTCAAGGGCCTGTTCACGACGGCGCTCGAAGACGGCGAAATCATTACGGCAGTGTCGTTCCCGGTTCCGGCCAAGGCGGGCTACGAGAAAATGCGGCACCCCGCCTCGCGTTTCGCACTGACCGGTGTGTTCGTCAGCAAGACCAAGGCAGGTGACGTCAGGGTCGCGGCAACCGGCGCATCGCAAAACGGCGTCATGCGGGTACCGGCAATCGAAGCTGCCCTGAAGGCGAACTGGTCTGCCGGCGCGATCGACGGGGTCAGCATTTCCGCCGACGGCATGCTGGCCGATATCCACGGCTCCGCAGCCTATCGTGCTAATTTGGTGAAGGTGATGGCGCAACGGGCGGTTACTGCGGCGGGTTAGTAGCGTCTGAACGCAAGTTCGACAGAGCGGCGCGCAGCAATGCGCGCCGCTCTGCATTTGGTCATATTCTCAGCAAAAGAAGCTTGCCACGGCCTCGCTTCGGCGGGAGAATTTAGCTAATCAACTAATTAAAGATGCTCCTTGGGAGAGAAAACAACGTGCTCGATAAGCCAGCCGCCCAGTCCGCCGCCCGCACCTCCGGCCCGCTCGCCGGTTTCCGCATCGTCGAATTCGCCGGCATCGGCCCGGGCCCGTTCGCCTGCATGATGTTGGCTGACATGGGCGCCGAGGTGGTAACGCTCGATCGCGTCGGCGCCAAGAAGAACCTCAAGGCAGTGGCAACGCGAGGCCGCAAGGTCGTCGAGCTCGACCTGAAGGACAAGGGTTCGATTGCCCAGGTGCTCGACCTGCTCGCAGGCGCCGATGCGCTGATCGAGGGTTTTCGCCCCGGCGTGATGGAACGACTGGGACTCGGTCCCGACGTGGTGCTGGCGCGCAACCCGCGCCTGGTGTTCGGCCGCATGACCGGCTGGGGCCAGGAAGGCCCGCTGGCGAATGCCGCCGGACATGACATCAACTATATCTCGATCACCGGCGCGCTGGCCGCGATCGGCACCAAGGAAAAACCGGTGCCGCCGCTCAATCTGGTCGGCGATTTCGGCGGCGGCGCGCTTTATCTCGTGGTCGGCGTTCTCGCCGCACTGCTGGAGGCCTCGAAATCCGGCAAGGGCCAGGTGGTCGATGCCGCGATGTGCGACGGCGCGGCATCGCTGATGTCGATGTTCTTCGACATGACCGCGATGGGCCGCTGGACCGATGAGCGCGAGACCAATTTCCTCGACGGCGGCGCGCATTTCTACGGCGTCTATGAATGTTCCTGCGGCCATTTCGTCTCGATCGGCTCGATCGAACCGCAGTTCTACGCGCTATTGCGCCAGCATGCGGGACTGACCGACGCCGACTTCGACGCGCAGATGGACCGCAAGGCCTGGCCGGCGCTGAAAGCGAAGCTGGAAAAGGTGTTCAAGACCAAGACCCGAGAGGACTGGTGCAAGATCATGGAAGGCAGCGACATCTGCTTCGCCCCGATCCTGACCATGCAGGAAGCGCCGAAGCACCCGCACAATGCGGCGCGAAAGATTTTCGTCGAGCGTCACGGCGTCACGCAACCAGCCCCGGCGCCGCGCTTCTCGCGCACGCCGTCGGCGATCCGGGACGCGGTGAGCGCCGACATCGGTGAATTGACCAGCGCGTGGAAGACGGGGCGGTAACTCTCTCCGTCGTCGTCTGCGGCTGAAGGTGCAGGATGACCCAAATTGAGGGAAATTCGCCATTCGCCTTCGCCCGTGGATTTGCGATGATCGGTCTGAAAATAAACTGACGGTACCGTTATGGCGCTGCAACTCCGGCCGAACTGCGAATATTGCGACAAGGACCTGGCGCCGAACGCGATCGACGCACGGATCTGCTCCTACGAATGCACCTTCTGCGCCGACTGCGCCGAAAACAAACTGCACAATGTTTGTCCGAACTGCGGTGGCGGCTTTGTGCCGCGGCCGATCCGACCGGTGACCGAACGGCGCCCCGGCGTCTGCGTCGCAAAGAGCCCGCCGTCGGACAAGCGCGTGCATCTGAAGTACAGCGTCGAGGACGTCGCGGCGCATTGCGCGAAGTATCGTGATATCAGGCCCGAGGAACGCTGAACTTTCCACACCGTCATGCCGGGGCGATGCGAAGCATCGAACCCGGAATGACGGGATTTACCCCGCCGGCGTGATCGTCCCTTCGACCTCACCAAACCCGACGCGATAGCCGTCGCCCTGGCACCAGCCGCGCATCACCAGTGAATCGCCGTCCTCAAGGAAGGTGCGCTTGACCCCGCCGGGAAATTCAACCGGCTCAGTGCCGTTCCAGGAAATTTCAAGCAGGCTGCCGCGCTGATCCTTCTCTGGTCCGGAGATGGTGCCACTGCCGAGGAGATCGCCGACATTCATGGCGCAGCCGGAGGAGGCGTGGTGCACCAGCTGCTGCACCGACGACCAGTACATGTATTTGAAATTGGTGCTGGAGATATTCGCGGCCTCGTTCATGGCGCCCGCGCGCAAGGCAACATCAAGCCGCATGTCGTAATTGTTCGCACCTGCCTGCCGCAGATAGGCCAACGGCTCGGGCTCCTGCTTCGGACCGTGAAGCCGAAACGGCTCCAGCGCCTCGCGCGTCACCACCCACGGGCTGATCGAGGTCGCGAACGCCTTGGCCTGGAAAGGCCCGAGCGGCACATACTCCCATTGCTGGATGTCGCGCGCACTCCAGTCGTTCAGGATCACGAAACCGAAGATCATCGCCTCGGCCTGCGCTTCGGTCAGCATCTCGCCGATCGGCGAGGACTGCCCGACCACCACGCCGATTTCGAGTTCGAAATCGAGCCGCTTGCACGGCCCGAAGCTCGGCACGTCCGCGCTCGGCGGCTTCAATTGCCCGCGCGGCCGACGCACCGGGGTGCCGCCGACAACTACCGTGGAAGCGCGGCCGTTGTAGCCGATCGGCATGTGCAGCCAGTTCGGCTGCAGCGCGTTGTCCTTGCCGCGGAACATGACGCCGACATTGGTGGCGTGCTCCTTCGACGAATAGAAATCGGTGTAGCCGGAAACCGCGATCGGCAGGTGCAGCTTCACGTCGGCCATCGACACCAGCGCGCGCTGGCGCAATTTCTCGTTGTCGCGCAGTTCGGGATTGTCGTGGCGCAGCAACTCGCTGATCCGCGCCCGCGTCCGCGACCAGACCTTTGGCCCCAGCGCCATGAACGGATTGAGTGCGGGCGCCGCGAACACCGCGGGCTCATCGAGTTCGAACTGGCAGTCCTGTGCAAGCTGCCAAAGATCGAGCACGTAATCGCCGATCGCGACGCCGACGCGCGGCGCGAGACCATCCCTGGCCGAGAACACACCGTAGGGGAGGTTCTGGATCGGAAAATCAGACGTGGCGGCGACGGGGATGAAGGAACGGAGGGTCGGATCGTTGGGGTGGGGCAAATGAATATCCTGCTATGCGTTGGCCAAATCTATCCTTCGTCATTCCGGGATGCGCTGCTTGGCGCAGGCCCGGAATCCATACTCACGATCGTGGTTATGGATTCCGGGCTCGCGCTGCGCGCGCCCCGGAATGACGGGACCATCACGGCCGGTTCGGATCGAAGCGCTTTTCCAGCCCCTTCCAGCAGTCCGCATAATCGTCCTGCAAGGTCGCCGACTTTGCCGCATGCGCGGTGACGCGCTGCGGGTAGCGGGTCTCGAACATGAAGGCCATGGTGCCGGTCAGTTTCACCGGTTTCAGTTCGCCGTTGCTGGCGTGGTCGAACGCCTGACGGTCCGGGCCGTGCGGCAGCATCATGTTGTGCAGGCTGACGCCACCGGGAACGAAGCCTTCGGGCTTGGCGTCGTAGACGCCGTAGATCAGCCCCATGAACTCCGACATGATGTTCATGTGATACCAGGGCGGACGGAAGGTGTTTTCCGCGACCGCCCAGCGCTCCGGGAAAATCACGAAGTCGATGTTTGCGGTGCCCGGCGTTTCCGACGGCGCCGTCAGCACCGTGAAGATCGAAGGGTCGGGATGGTCGAAGCCGATGGCGCCGATCGGTGAGAAGGTGCGCAGATCGTATTTGTAGGGCGCGTAGTTGCCGTGCCACGCCACCACGTCGATCGGCGAATGCGGCAGCGTGGTCTTGAACAGCGCGCCGCCCCATTTCACGTAAAGCTCCGTCGGCGTGTCCTTGTCCTCGTAGGCGGCAACGGGAGTGAGGAAGTCGCGCGAATTCGCTAGGCAATTGGCGCCGATCGGCCCACGCTCGGGCAGCGTGAAGGCGCCGCCGTAATTTTCGCAGAGATAGCCACGCGCCGGCCCGGATGGAATTTCGACACGGAATTTGACGCCGCGCGGGATCACGACGATCTCGCCGGGCTCGGCGTCGATGCGGCCGAACTCGGTGACGAGGCGCAGGTTGCCCTGCTGCAGCACGAACATCATCTCGCCGTCGGCATTGTAGAAATGCTGGTCGACCATCGACTTGGTGATGAGATAGACATGCGCGGCCATGCCGGCCTGGGTGTTGGCATCGCCGGCCGTGGTCATGGTCTGCACGCCCTGCAGAAATGTCATATCGTGCTTCGGGATCGGCGCCGGGTCCCAGCGTAATTGTGCGATCGGCAGTTCATGTTCATGGCATGGCGCGGTGCGCCACAGCCCGGCGTCGGCTTTGGCAAAGCGCCCGGAATGCTTTACGGACGGGCGAATGCGATACAGCCACGACCGCTCGTTGCTGCCGCGCGGCGCGGTGAACGGCGAACCCGAGAGCTGCTCGGCATAGAGCCCGTAAGCGCAGCGTTGCGGCGAGTTGCGCCCCATCGGCAGCGCGCCCGGCAACGCCTCGGTCTCAAAGCTGTTGCCGAAGCCGGACATGTAGCCCGGGGTGATGTGCTGGGAATTCTTCGCAATCGCATCCGGCGAGGTGTTGATATTCATGGTCATCCTCCTTGCAGGGCGGCCCACATTTCCTGGTCGCGCTTGTCGGTCCAGATCACGGGATCATCGATCCCCGAGGCTTCATCAAATGCGCGCGAGACGTTGAACGGCAGGCAATGCTCGTAGATCGCGAACGACGAGAATTTCGGATCCATCACTTCGCGAGTCGCCGCCATCGATTCCTTCAGGTTGCGGCCTCGCGCAACCGAGGTCTCGGCGGCGCCATAGAGCGAGGTGACGAAATCGCGCGTCATCGCGATCGCGTCGCGCCCGGTCGAAAGACCCTTCAGCGCATCGCCGCGGCCCGGCGCAATCGCCTTGGGATTGAAGGCGCGGATTTCGTTCAGCGTCGTCGGCCATTCCCGCAGATGCGCGTCGCCGCAATAGCAGGCCGAGTGATATTCGATGAGGTCACCTGAGAACATCACCTCGGCATCCGGCACCCAGGCGACGATGTCGCCCGAAGTATGCCCGGCGCCGAGCTGCATCAGCCGCACTTCGCGTTTTCCCAGATAGATCGACATCTCGCCTTCGAACGTCAGCGTCGGCCAGGTCAGGCCGGGAATGCTCTCGGCGTCCTGGAACAGCCGGGGAAAGCGGCCAAATTCGGAATCCCAGTCCTGCTGGCCGCGCTCCTCGATCAACCGATGGGTTTCGGCGGAGGCGACAATGCCCTGCGCGTTGTAGGCGGAGGCGCCGAGCACGCGCACCGCATGGTAGTGCGACAGCACCACATACTTGATCGGCTTGTCGGTGACGGTGCGGACGCGCTCGATCACCTTGTGCGCCATTGCCGGCGTCGACTGCGCGTCGAACACCAGGCAGCCGTCGTCGCCGACGATGATGGCGGAGTTCGGATCGCCCTCAGCGGTGAATGCATAGAGATCGGTGCCGATTTCGGAGAAGGTGATCTTCTTCTCCGCCATATCCGTCGTGGACGCAAAACCCTTTGCAGTACTCCTGGCAGTGTCCTTGGCCATCAATTCCATTCCTGACTTCGTTTGGGACGTGAATTACTGTTGCTGTTGCTGCTGCTGGCTGGCATCGGGCATCCGCCGCTTGGCCAGCGCAATCGCCTCGTGCAAAACCACGATATCGCCGATGTGATTGGCGAGGATGAGCACCAGCGCCGCATCGAGATCGGCGCTCTGTTCATCGCTGAAGCCGCGATGCGCCTCGACGACGGCGCGGAATGCGTCGTCGGGCTTTGCGAAATTCGAAGCGGTCGACAGCGCCATAAGAACCTCAAATTTTTCCGGCCGCACGCGCCAGCGCAACGTCGAGCGCCGGCCGGGTCGGATGACGGAAGCGCGCGGCAACATAGCCGTCGGGCCGCAAGAGATAGGCCGTGCCCGGCGCGGCGTCGTAGCGCGCGGCGGCGAGGCCCTCGGAATCGGCAAAGCCATCATCCCCGCCGATGCGAACCGTCGCCACGCCTTCCGGCGCGTCGGCGGCCGCGCCATTGCCGAACTCCAGCAGCGTGAAGCGCATGCCGTTTTCGGCGAGGGCGTCCGTCAGATACATCGGCTCGCCTGAAGCCGTTGCGATCGGCGCATCCGGCATCGACGTCCCGGGCCGTGGGCCACCGCGCCACGCCTCGTCATCGGCGGTCGAGAGCGGCGTCTCGTAGACCGAAGGCGTCGACAGCCGGCCGGCATTGATCATGCGCTTGCCGAACTCGGTTTCCTTGGCCAGTGACAGCACCGCCTTGCGCAGCCGCGCCTCCTGGTGCGAGTTGGGCGCCATGAAATCGGTCGAACGGGTCGATTCGCGGATGTTCTCGTCGGCCGCCGCACTGCGTTCGATGTGATAACTGTCGAGCAGGGTTTGCGGCGACGCCTTGCGCAGCACGCGATCGAGCTTCCACGCGAGATTCTCGGCGTCCTCAAGCCCGGAATTGGCGCCGCGGGCGCCGAACGGTGAGACCTGGTGCGCGGCGTCGCCGGCAAAAATCACCCGGCCGTGGATGAACCTGTCCATGCGCCGGCACTGAAACTTGTACAGCGAGATCCATTCGAAATCGAACTTGTCATGGCCGAGCATGCGCGCGATCCGCGGCCGCACATTCTCCGGCTGCTTTTCGACCGCGGGATCGGCGAAGCGATTGAGCTGCAGATCGATCCGCCAGATGTCATCCGGCTGCTTGTGCAGCAGCGCCGAACGCCCGGCATGAAACGGCGGATCGAACCAGAACCAGCGCTCGGTCGGAAATTCCGCCGTCATCTTGACGTCGGCGATCAGGAACTGATCCTCGAACACCTGGCCTGCGAATTCCGCCCCCACCATCTGCCGCAGCGACGAGCGTGCGCCGTCGCAGGCGATGACGAACCTCGCATGCAATCGGTACGGCCCGTCCGGCGTCTCGATCGTCAGCGCGACGTGGTCGTTGCGCGCCTCCAACCCGGTCACCTTGTTGCGCCAGCGCAGGTCGATGGCCGGAAGCTGCGCGACGCGGTCGACCAGATAGGCCTCGGCATAGAACTGCTGCAGGTTGATGAAAGCCGGCCGCTTGTGGCCCTGTTCCGGCAGCAGGTTGAACTGGTAGAGCTTTGAATCGCCGTGAAAGATCTTGCCGACGCTCCAGACCACGCCCTTGTCGACCATGCGCTGGCCGACCCCGAGCCGGTCCCAGTATTCCAGCGAGCGCTTGGAGAAACAGATCGCGCGCGAGCCCTCGCCGATCCGGTCGGCGTCGTCGAGCAGCACGACGCTTTGGCCGCGCTGCGCCAGGTCGATCGCCAGCGACAGCCCCACCGGCCCGGCGCCGACCACGACGATGGGGTATTCGGCCGCGTTGGCGGCCACCCGGTCCTGATCGGGATGCCTGCGATAACCGAACTGGGTTTTGCTTGGCGCCATGCGGGCTGAACCTTGCGACCAGCCATTCTTATAGCCAGCCATCCTTGTCGCTAGTAATGGCTTGTAGCTAGTAATGGGCGGGCGACCCTGATAATTAGTCGCATCTGCAACTATCTTAAATCCCGTGCGCGTTGCCGCGTCAACTCAAATTGGAGCGATTTTTGGCACAGGCGCCTTCCAGCGAGCGCAGGCCCCGAACGCCGGGCGGGGTAGGCCGACGCGTGCCGGATGACGACACGGCCAGGAAGACCTCGAGGCTTGATCTGTTCAAGTTCGTGCCGTTCCGGCTGAACCGGCTGGCGGCCGAAGTCAGTTCGGCGCTTTCAGTCGAATACGCGGCGCGCTACGGCCTCGACATTCCCGAATGGCGGGTGCTGGCGACGCTCGGCTTCCGCAACGAGGCCTGCAGTGCGCAATACATCGCCCACTGCACCCGGACGCACAAATCCACCATCAGCCGCGCCGTCACGGCGCTGATGAAACGGCAAATCGTCGAACGCGTCGAGAACGCCGACGACCGCCGCGAATTCCGCCTGCGCCTGACGCGCAAGGGCGCCGCATTGTATGAAGAACTGATCCCGCGTCTGTTGCGCAAGGAGCAGGAAATATTGTCGTGTCTCACGGCACAGGAGCGCAGGAATTTCGCGCTGTTGCTCGGCAAGATCGAGGACAGCCTCGACCTGGTGCGTGACAGCCAGGAAGCGGACGCCAAGGAAGCGTATTGAATAATCCTGTCATTCCGGGATGCGCCGATTGGCGCAGGCCCGGAATCCATACTCACGATCGTGGTTATGGATTCTCTGATGTGCAATTGCACATCAAAGATCGCCGCTTCGCGTCGCCCCGGAATGACAGCTACTTCACAAACGACCGCGACGGCGGCAGGTGCAGCGCAAAGGCATCGACCTTGTCGCTGGCGCGCGGATAGATCTCGCTCACGATCGGGTCGTGGCCGGGGATGAAACGGTCCGGATGGCCGGCGAGCTTTTCCACGATCTCCCAGCCCTGCGCCATGTCGCCGACATTGTAGACGATCGGAAACGGGCTGCGCTTCTGCAGGTTGGCGTAGTAATGCGCCGCGTCCGAGGCCAGCACCACCGGCCCGCGCGCGGTCTCGACCCGCACCACCTGCAGGCCATCGGAATGGCCGCCGACGCGATGCACGGTGACGCCTGGCGCGATTTCGCCATCGCCGGAATGGAAGGTGACGCGTTCGCCATAGACATGGCGGACCATGGTCGTGACGTGCTCGACCGAAAACGGATGCCGCAGCATGCCGTTGCACATGCAGCGCCCGGTCGCGTAGCTCATCTCGCGGTCCTGCAGATGGAACCGGGCGCCCGGGAAGCGATCGAGATTGCCAGCGTGGTCGTAGTGCAAATGGGTGACGATGACGTCCTTGATGCTGTCCGCCTTGACCCCGAATTTTTCCAGCGCGTCGACCGGGTTCAGTGTGAGTTTTCGCGCACGGGCCTTGGCTTCCTCGGCGTTGAAACCGGTATCGACCAGGATCTCGCGGCCGCCGCCCCGGACCAGCCAGACGAAATAGTCGAGGTCCTGCGCCGTGGTTTCGTGCGGATCGGGCACCAGAAAATTCAGATTGGGGGTGCGAGGCGACATCGTCGCATAGCGCAGCGCGTAGATTTCGTAGGCATTTCCCATCGGTGTCACTTTTCTTGAGGTTTGCGTTTGGCCGATCCCGGCACCAAGCCATTGTCATCCGCAAAGGTCAAACCGCCGCGTACATGACAGCCGCATGAAAACGGCAGCCGCCCTATGTGAGAGGGATCACATTACCGCTGGGCGGCACTGCGGAACTCGCGTTGGACGGCCAACGGACACCCAGCCATTGCGGCGAGTCCCTTTTATTCCCGTCATCCGGCTCCCCGCGTCGCGGTTATTTGTCGCAATTAATGACGTCATCGCAAGCGGTTGACGCGCTGCGAGCGCGGTTTGATAATGCAGAATGCGTAGAGTAAGGTCGCCGCGGCGCGAGCTGGTATCGGCGCCTTTTTGGCTGCACTGCTGTGATCTGGACTGCCGTCATTATGAAAATTCGTCTTGCATTGCTTGTCTCATCGATTTTTTCGGCCGCGATTTTTTCGGTCGGGTCGATCGCCCCTTCGTTCGCCGCCGGCGACCGCTATGCGCTGGTGATCGGAAACGCGAAATATCCGGACGCCGAAGCGCCGCTGAAGGAGCCGATCAACGACGCCCGCGACGTCGCCGACGAGCTCAAGCGCGACGGCTTCAACGTCGATATCGGCGAGAACCTGACCGGCGAGCAGATGCGCCGCGCCTTCGACCGGCTCTACGGCAAGATCAAGCCGGGCTCGGTCGCGCTGGTTTTCTTTTCGGGTTTCGGTGTGCAGTCGAGCCGCCAGAGCTACATGATCCCGGTCGATGCGCAGATCTGGACCGAGCCGGACGTTCGCCGCGACGGGTTGAGCCTCGAGACGGTGCTGGGTGAGATCAACAGCCGCGGCGCCGGCGTCAAGATCGCGCTGATCGATGCCTCCAGGCGCAATCCGTTCGAGCGCCGGTTTCGCAGCTTTTCGGCTGGCCTTGCGCCCGTCATCGCGCCGAACGGCACGCTGGTGATGTATTCGGCCGCACTTTCGTCGGTGATTTCCGATAACGGCACCGACCACAGCCTCTTCGTGCGCGAGCTGCTGAAGGAAATCCGCACCCCCGACCTGATGGCGGAGGAAACGCTGAACCGTACCCGGGTCGGCGTCACCCGCGCCTCGCGCAGCGAGCAGGTGCCGTGGATCTCGTCGTCGCTGGCCGAGGATTTCTCGTTCATCCCCGGCGGTGCCGGCCCACGGCCGTCGAGCCCGCCACCGCCGGTTGCGGCGGCGCCCACCTCTGCTCCTGCGCCTGCGCCTCAGGTAGCCGCTCCCGCACCGCCGCCGCCCTTGCCGCCGCCACCGGCGCCGCCCAAGGTTGAAGCCGCGATTACGCCGGCTCCCCCGCCCCCCAAACCGGCCCCGGCGACGCCATCGATCGCCGACGACCCGACCATCAAGAGCCTGACCGAAAAGCTGATCGACAATCCCGACGACGGCGCTGCGCTATACCGGCGCGGGCAGGTCTATGCCAGCAAGGGCCTCTACGACCTCGCCATCAAGGACTTCAACAATTCGCTGCGGCTGAACCCAAAGGACGTCGAAGCCTATAACAACCGCTGCTGGGCGCGCACGGTGATCGGCGACCTGCAAGCCGCGCTGAAGGATTGCAACGAGGCGTTGCGGCTGCGGCCGAATTTCGTCGATGCGCTGGACAGCCGCGGCCTGGTCAACCTTAAGAGCGGCCAGACCAAGAACGCCATTGCCGATTTCGACGCCGCCCTCAAGATCAACCCGCGGCTGACCTCGTCGCTGTACGGACGCGGCCTTGCCAAGAAGCGCAACGGCTCGATTTCGGAAGGCGATCTGGATATCAACAACGCGAAGGCGATGGACCCCAACATTGCCAAGGAATATGCGGATTACGGGGTACAGTGACGATTATTTGAGGTGAAGGCTGGCGCTGCTCGAACCATATGCCGGGCATCCAGACTAAAGGAAAAGTAGTAAGCCGCGGCTGATGGGTCCGGCAGCTCATTTGCATCACGTTTGGAACCGCGCCGAAAAGCGCGCAGGAGGGACTGGCAATGTCAAAGATCTCTGCAACCAAAACCTTTACCGCGATCCTCTCGATCGCAACCCTCGGCGCCGCCATTTCCTTCGGTTCGGTGACCGCCCGCGCCGAAGATAACAAAAGCAAGGACAAGAACGTTACCGAGGACCAGATCGTCCGCGCGCTGGCGCCCGAAAAGAAGGCGCCGCTGACCCGCGGCCTTTCGGTCGGACCGCAGCAGGTCGCCGACCCGGCAGCCACCGCCGCCGAGGGCAAGTTCGTGCAGCAGATCCGCGGCCGGTCGACCCGGTCGCTTTCGAGCACCGAACGCGAAGAGATCGCCACCATGGTCAAGGACAAGCCCAAGATCGATCTGGAAATCAACTTCGAGTACAATTCGGCCGATATCAGCGCGAAATCGATGCCGTCAGTGCAGGCGCTGGGCCGCGCGCTGACCAATGCGGACCTCAAGGGCTCGACCTTCGTGGTCGCCGGCCATACCGACGCGGCCGGCGGCGAGGGCTACAATCAGGACCTGTCCGAACGCCGCGCCGATGCGATCAAGCGCTATCTGGTCGACAAATACGGCATCACCGGCACCGATCTGGTCACCGTCGGCTACGGCAAGAGCAAGCTGAAAGACCCGAACCAGCCGATGGCCGAGGCCAACCGCCGCGTCCAGGTCGTGAACATGGAAAACAAGGCCACCGCGTCCAAGTAACCGTCCAAATAACCGTCCAAGTAACGGGCGTGGCGCTGACCAGGATTTTCCGGCTACACTACGTCCCGCAACACCCCCGCGGGACGTATTCGTTTTGGGCGGCATTCCGGACTTCTCGTTCGCCCGAATGCGCCCTGCCTCATTTGACTTGCAGTCTGGATTGATCCGGCGATGAACCTCTCCGAATACCTCAAACCTGCGCTCGGCGTCGCGTTCTTTGCTGTTCTGGGCGTCGGCTATTACTGGTTCGAGCACCGTTCCCACGCCGAGGAAAAGGAAACGC
>JBBRSX010000172.1:0-13370 GCA_038244925.1 Hyphomicrobiales bacterium
CAGCACCGGGGCGTCGGACCCTCACGATTTCGCCGTACGCATCTGCCGCGCTCGTCAGTCGCAGCCTACGCGTCCACCGCATCCCACCGCACGTCGTGACGATCGCGATCGCCCCTCAATCGGGTGAGACGGGCGAAGTTAAACCAATGATTTGCCCGACGAGGCAACGGGAATATTTTTGCGTGAAGGGCTGGACAGGTTTCTGGCACGCCAACTGATTTGCCCGTCGTGCCAATTTGTCGCAACTCAGGTGATCTGCTCGTCGAATATAGCCTCACAAATCGATCACGACGTCGCCCTCGGGCTGCGCGCAGCAGATCAGCAGGTTGCCATCCGCCGGTGCATCGACCGGGTCGGGCCGGTAGCTCACCGTTCCGGCGACGAGTCCGCTCTCGCAGTTGTGGCAGACGCCGGTGCGACACGACCAGCGCACCGGCACGTCGCAGGCCTCGGCGAGTTCGAGCAGGTTGTGGAACGCCGGGTCCCAGCGGACATTGAGGCCGGAACGCGCGAACGAAATCAGCGCGCCCGAGCCGGCGGGCCCTTCCGGCAGATGCGGTGGCCGGGCTGGCGCGGCAGCAATGCCCGGAGTCATGGACGGACCGGCGCCGAACATCTCGGTGTGGATACGATCCGGCGCAATGCCCATGGCCGCGAGGCCGGCCGTCAGATCTTTCATGAAGGCCGACGGTCCGCAGATGTAGAAATCGCCGTTGTGCGGCAGACCGAGCGCCTCGATCGTGCGGATGTCGAGACGCCCGCGCGCGTCGAAATCGACACCGGGCCGATCCTCAGGCCCCGGCGCGCTGTAGCAGATGTGGCTGTGGTGGTGGGCCAGCGCCTTGAGCAGCTCACGCGCCTCACCGGCGAACGGATGTTCGCGGCGGTTGCGGGTGCCGTAGAGCCACCAGACTTCCCGCGCCGACGCTTCGGCCGCCAGTGAATGAAGCATCGCCAGCACCGGCGTCACGCCGATCCCGGCGCTCAACAGCACAACAGGCGTATCGCCCGGCCGCAAGGTGAAGCTGCCGCGAGCCGCGCTGGCCTGCACGGTGTCGCCGACCTGCAGCTTCTCGTCGACGTAGCCGCTGGCCGCGCCATGGGCCTCGCGCTTGATGCTCACGCGATAGGACGCGGTGCCGGGTGCGCCCGACAGCGAATAGCTGCGCATCAATGCCGGCGCGGATTCCGGACCGAGCCGCAGCACGATGAACTGTCCGGGGAGCGCCGCGGCGACGGGCAGGCCATCGGTGGGCTCCAGCGTCAGCGACACGACATTGCCGCTTTCGCGCACCTTGCCCGATACCCGAAAGGCGCGGAATCCGCGCCACGCCAGTGGCGGGCCGGAGGCTGCGGTGAGCCCGGCATTTCCCGTCGTCGCGCTGTCCCCGGGGGTGAGCAGCGCCTCGAAGGAACGACGCCAGCCAGCACTCAGCGCCGGGATCCGCAACGCGCGCTGCAGTTTGTCGCGGGGGTGACCGGGCTTGTAAAGCAGCGCATCGATCTCGGAAACGCTGAGGCGCTCCGGACCCGACGCGACCTGCACGATCTCGTCGCCGGCCTCGACCTGCCCTTCCTCCAGCACCCGAAAATAGAAGCCGGGCCTGCCATGGGTGACCAGCAGCGCGGCCATTTCCGGTTCGTTCATGCGGATGCCGACCCGGTAACAGGTGACGCGCGGCTGCGTCACCTCGAACAGGGCGCCGCCGATCCGGTAGCGGTCGCCGATGCACACCTCTGCGTCCGACATACCATCGACGGTGAAATTCTCGCCGAACTGTCCGTATTCAGAATCGCTTCGACCGAGGTGCTGCTCCCAATAGCGATAGGAATCGATCTGATAGACGAACACAGCGCGGTGTTCGCCGCCGTGGCCGGCGAGGTCGCCCTGTCCGTCGCCGTCGATGTTGAGCCGGCGCACCATGCGCGGACCCGTGACCGACGCCTTCCAGACCGAGGTATGGACGGTCCTGCCTTGCCAAATGATGTCGCGCGGCAGACCGACATTGACTGAAAGCAAACGTGCCATCCGGTTTATCTCCCGTTTCGCACCTCGGGGAGCAAGAGCCCGGAGTGACGGATATCAGAGATCCACCACCACGTAATCGCTTTCGACCGACACGGCGAGAGTCTCGGCGATGTACGGCCCCTTCACCACGCTCGATCCCGGCTCGACATTGACCGGATAGGCGCGGGCGCGAAACCGTTTGGGGTCGCAGTAGGATTGCCCGGTGCGGATATCGAATTCCCAGCCGTGCCAGGGGCAGCGGATGATCTCGCCCAATCTGGTGTATTCGATCTCGCCGGGATCAGAGGATTGCGCGAGGCCAATCAGCGGGCCCTCGCATAAAGCCGCGCCCTGGTGCGGGCAGCGGTTCAACAGGCCGAAGAACTCGCCCTTGATGTTGAAGATCGCGATCGGCCGCTCATCGATGGTGAGGAATTTTCGCGTTCCCGGTGGCAACTCGTCCACCGGGGCAATCACATGACGAACCATCAGACCAAACCGTACAGCTTCTTCGCATTGTCCAGATAGAACGCCTGCTTGTTGGCATCGCTGACGCCGACGGGCAGCACGCGCGACGGATCGTCGAAATCCCAATGCGGGTAGTCGGTGGCGAACAGCAATTTGTCCCAGCCGATCCACTCGATCAGCTCGAACAGATGTTCGCGGCGCTCCGGATCTTCCATCGGCTGCGTGGTCCACCAGATGTGATCGCGGACATATTCCGACGGCTTGCGCTTCAGATGCGGCACCTCGGAGCGCAACTTCTCGAAATGCTTGTCGAGCCGCCACACCAGCGACGGCGCCCAGCCGAAGCCGGCCTCGATCATCACCATCTTCAGTTTTGGAAAACGCTCGAACACGCCTTCGAGGACGAGACTCGAAAGTGCGGTCTGCTGACACTGGGAATGGCCGACCATTTCCTCGATGTAGAAACTCGGCCAGCCCGACGCGGTGATCGGATTGCCGCCGAAGCCGAAGGCGTGGACGCCGACGGGCAGCCCGATCTCCTGCGCCGCCTCATAGATCGGCCAATAACGTCGTTGACCCAGCGGTTCGACGTTGCGGCTGAGCAGCAGCACCTGCACGAAATTCTTGTCGCCGGCGCGCTTGCGGATTTCAGCGGCGGCGGTCGGGCCGTCCTCATTGCCGACGACAATCGACCCCTTGAGGCGGGAATCCTTTGAGGTCCACTTGTCGATCTGCCAGTCGTTGATCGCGGTCGCCAGTGCGGCGCTGAGATCGTGGTTGCGCAGGCCCTGCCCGGTGTTGAGCGGATTGAGCACGCCGAGCGCGACATTGTGCGGATCGAGCAACTGCTTCTGCATGAACGACAGCGACGAGCCCTGCGGGCCGCCTTCCGGCGGCCAGGCGTCGCGGCGCGAAGCATTGGGCTGCGCCTTCGGATAGGGCGGGCCGTCCATCATGCCCTGATAGGCCTGCTTGCCGTAGGTCTCGAGATGCGAATGCCAGCGCTTGGCGAGGAACGGGTACAGTTCGGTCGCGGTGGCGCGCGCCGGGTGAATGTCGCAGTCGGCGATCGCGGTCTTGACGCTGACGGAGGCCGACGTTTCAGGACGGAACTGCACATTCATCGTACGTTCTCCTTCGCAGGCTGCAATCGGCCGTAGGTCGCGAGCGGATTATCGATCATGATCTTGCGGACAAGATCTTGCGAAATCCCCGCCGGCAGCACCTCGTCACCGTCGAATTGCCAGTGCGGATAGTCGGTCGAGAATAGGAGCAATTCGTCCGACTGCATATGGTCAAACAGGCGGTTCAGGGTCTCGCTATCCGGCGGCGCGTCGACCGGCTGCAGCGAAAAGCGGATGTTGCTGCGCACAATTTCCATCGGCGCACGGTCGACCCAGGGCGTTTCCATCCGCACCCCGCGCCAGAACTTGTGCAGCCGCCAGAGATAAGCCGGCAGCCAGGTGAACCCGCTTTCCAGCATCACCATCTTCAGGTTCGGATGTTTTGCGAATACGCCTTCGACAATCAGGCTGGTGAGCTGGGTCTGGAACGCCTGCGCCTGGGCGACGTAATCCTCGATGTGATAGGAGCCCCAGCCGACCGAGGACGGCGGGTTGTGATAGGCGCTGCCGGCATGGATGCCGACGGCCAGGCCGAGCCGCTCGGCGGCGGCATAGATCGGCCACAACGCGCGTTTGCCCAAGGGCACGTCGCCCATCACCAGCATCAGCACCTGAACAAAACGCTTGTCCTGGGCGCTGCGCTCGATCTCCGCGACCGATTTTTCGACGCTCTGGGTCGGGATCACGATCGAGCCGCGCAGCCTTGCATCCTTGTCGAGCCACTCCTTGACCAGCCAGTCGTTCAGCGCGCGACAGAACGCGTCCTGCATGTCCTCGGAAAACACCATCTGCACGCCGTACAGCGGGTTGCAGATGCCATAGCTGGTTCCAAAGCGGTCCAGCGCCTGGCTCTGCAGGTCGGCGAGGCTGGAGCCGGGCTTGCCCTGCGCCGGCCGCCAGTCCGGCCGCGCCGAGATCGGCGAATTGGTCGGATAGGACTGCGAGACCAGATCGGTCATGCCGCGCGTCGTCACCTGGTCGCGCCAGTAGTCGTTCATATAGGGCAGCAGGGTGGTGAGATGCGGAACGGCGGGATGCAGATCGCAATCCACGCCACCCGCGATCGGCGACGTCATGGTGTTTCCTCTGGCAAGCCTTGTTTCCCACGGGAAGCGTTGCGTGTGCCCGCAGCACCCTGCAAGCGCTCCTGGTTATTTAACCGCATTCAATCAGGCCCGCTGGCACGCCGCAACTCGGCAAACGTGACCCTCCTGTGCCCGCAAGGCATGGGTCACGATTGGTGCCCCGGCGAATTTCGGTGCTACAACGACGGGAAGCTCCCGGGAGACGATTTCAATGATTCGGACAGCGCACGCTGCGATTGCCCTCACTCTGCTGCTTGCCGGCAGCCTGCTATTGGCCGGCAGCGCCCTCGCCCAGCAAACACCACCGGCCGCGCCCGCCGCCCCGCCCCCGGTTGATTTCTCAAAGGTCGAGATCAAGACCACCGACCTCGGCGACAACGTCTATATGCTCGATGGTCAGGGCGGCAACATCACGGTAGCCGTGGCCAGGACCGGGATCATCATGGTCGACGGCCAGTTCGCGCCGCTGCACGACAAGATCAAGGCAGCGATCGCCGCGATCTCGAACCTGCCGGTCAAATACCTGATCAACACGCATTATCACGGCGACCACACCGGCGGGAACGAAGGCTTTGCCAAGGACGGCGCGATCATCGTAGCCCATGTCAACGTCAAGAGCCGGCTCGCGGCCGGCACCACCAACGGTCTGACGGGGGCCAAGACGCCGCCAGCAGCGCCCGGTGCGCTGCCGACCGACACCTATGAGGTGTTCTCCAAAATCAGGCTTCCCGGCCGCGTCGCCAACCTCAAGCACATCCAGAAAGCCCACACCGACGGCGACACCTATGTCTGGTTCAAGACCGCCAACGTGCTCGCAACCGGCGACACCTTCACCAACGGCCGCTATCCCAATATCGACTTCGCCAATGGCGGCAATATCAGCGGCATGATCGCGGCCGCCGACACTTATCTCAAGCTGACCAACGCCAAGAGCCGGATCGTTCCCGGCCACGGCCCGATCGCCGACAAGGCGGCGCTGGTCGAATACCGCGCCATGCTGGTCACCGCGCGCGACCGGATGGCCAAGCTGGTGAAGGAAGGCAAGAGCGAGGCCGACGTGATCGCCGCCAAGCCGTTTGCCGATCTCGACAAGAAATGGGCGCCGTCCGAACTCGCCGCCACCAACTTCATTCGCGTGGTCTACAACTCGCTGAAGGCGCCTCCCGAAGAGAAAAAGTCGTTGCTGAAACGCCTGCTGAAGCGGAGCTGAACTTCTATGAAAGAACTTTTTGGAATCGCCGAACAGATCGCGGCGAAATTGATCGCGCGCAAGCAGACGATTGCGATCGCAGAATCCTCGACCGGCGGCCTGATCTCGGCGGCTTTGCTCTCGGTGCCCGGCGCGTCGGCCTATTTTCTCGGTGGCGCCGTGGTCTATACCCGCGATGCGCGGCGGCTGCTGATGGACATCCCCGATGAGGCGATGAAGGGCATCCGCTCGGCGTCGGAGCCGTATGCAAAGCTGCTGGCGAGCCAGGTGCGCCAGCGCTTTTCGACCGACTGGGGCTTGTCCGAGACCGGCGCCACGGGCCCGACCGGCAACCGCTACGGCGACGCCGCCGGGCATAGCTGCATGGCGGTGGCGGGACCGGCGCAGGCCGTGTTCACGCTGGAAACGGGTAGCGCCGACCGCGCGGCGAATATGCAGAGTTTTGCGAGCACGGCGCTGAAGCTGCTGTTGCAGAATTTGGCGGGGTGATTACTTGCCGGCGATCTCGTCGTCATTCCGGGATGGTGCGATAGCACCAGACCCGGAATCTCGAGATTCTCCGATGTGCAATTGCACATCGTAGTTCGATGCTTTGCATCGCCCCGGAATGACGGCGAAAAAACGCCGTCATTTCTCCCGGAACGAGCGCATCAGCTGATCGCTGAGCGGCTTCATCAGATACGAAAACATCGTCCGGTCGCCGGTCTGCACGAAGGCTTCTACCGGCATGCCCGGGATGATCTTGTTGTCGCCGAGCCGGGCGACCTCTGCCGGCGGCATCGAGACGCGGATGGTGTAGTAGCTCTGTCCGGTGCGCTGGTCGGTGGTGACGTCGGCGGAGACGCGGGTGACGGCGCCGTTCAGTTCCGGCGTGGTGCGCTGGTTGAAGGCCGACAGCCGCAGCAATGTCTTCTGGCCGATCTGCAGCTTGTCGATGTCCTGCGGATTGACCTTGGCCTCGACCGACAGCGCATCGGCCTGCGGCACGATCATCATGATGGCGTCGCCGGCGGTGATGACGCCGCCGACGGTATGCACCGTCGACTGCAGCACCATGCCGTCCTGCGGCGCGCGGATGTCGATGCGGCGCAACTGGTCTTCCGCGGTGACCTTGCGCTCGACGAACTCGCCGATCTTGTCGTTGGCCTCGCGCAGGTCCTTGGAAACCTCGCTGACCATATCCTTGTCGACCTGGATGATCTGCAGTTCGGTCTCAGTGATCTTGCCCTTGGCCTGGGCGCGCGAGGCGATGTACTGCGCGCGTTCGCCGTTCAAGCGGGCCGCGTCACGCTCCAGCGTGGTCAGGCGCGAGATCTGCACCAGATGCTGGTCGTAGAGCTGGCGGACGCCGATCAGTTCTTTTTCGACCAGCGAGATTTCCTTGTCTTTCGACTGTTCCTGGGCGGTGAGGCCCGCGATTTCCTCGTTGAGCTGGATGACGCGCTCGCGCAACTGCGCCTTCTGCCCGGACCGTCCGTTGACCCGAACCTCGAACAATTTGGTTTCGCTGGCCATCACATCCCGCACATCGGGATCGCCGCCCTGGTCGAGCAACTGCTGCGGAAACTTGATCTTGTCGACGCCGCGCTGCTCGGCTTCCAGCCGCGATGCGCGCGCCCACAACCCGTTCAGGGTCTTGACCACGATGGCAAGGCTCGCTTTCACCACGGTCTCGTCGAGACGCACCACGATGTCGCCGGCCTTGACGAGGTCGCCGTCGCGCACGCGCACCTCGCCGACCACGCCGCCGGTCGGGTGCTGAACTTTCTTGACGTTGGAATCGACCACCACCGCGCCCGGCGCGATCAGCGCGCCCGAGATCGGCACCGTCGAGGCCCAGCCGCCGAATCCGCAGGTGAGCACCAGCATCACGACGAGACCGACGATCAGATGCTGGCGGATCGAGCGCCGCGCACCCTTCAGTTCGCTTTTCGACCCGCTCTTCGACTGGCTGTTCGAATCCTGGGTCATGCCTTGGCTCCGGCGTCGGAAACGATCTTGATCGGCGGCGGCGGCGCGACGCGCTGCAGGACCTGGCCGAGCACGGTTTCCTTCGGACCGAACGCCTGCATGCGGCCGTCCTTCAGCACCAGCAACTGATCGACCGCCTCGATTCCGACCGGCCGGTGCGCCACCACGACCACGATGGCGCCGCGCTCGCGGGCGCCGCGAATCGCGCGGGTCAGCGCCTCGTCGCCCTCGCTGTCGAGGTTGGAGTTCGGCTCGTCGAGCACGATCAGGAACGGATCGCCGTACAGCGCCCGCGCCAGCCCGACGCGCTGCGCCTGCCCTGCCGACAGCGAGGTCCCCTGTTCGCCGATCTGGCTGTCATAGCCTTCGCGCATCTTGATGATCATGTCATGCACACCGGCTTCCTTGGCCGCGGCAATGATCGCGTCCGATTTGGCGTCGGGATCAAAACGGCTGATGTTCTGCGCCACGGAACCGGCGAACAATTCGACGTCCTGCGGCAGATAGCCGACATGACGGCCGAGCACGTCTGACGACCACTGGTCGAGCGCAGCCCCATCGAGCCGTACCTTGCCGCGGAACGGAGTCCAGACCCCGACCAGCGCGCGCACCAGCGAAGACTTGCCTGATCCAGAGGGGCCGATGACGCCGACGCCGCTGCCGGCCTCGACCGCGAAGGTGACGTCCTGCACGATGATCCGCTGGTCGCCGGGCGGCGCGATGGTGATGCCCTCGACCGACAGCCGCTTTGACGGGCTTTGCAGCAGGGTTTGCTCGCTCGCCGCCGGCATCTGCATCAGCAGCTTGTTGAGGCGATGCCAGCTCTGGCGCGCGGCGACAAAACCCTTCCAGTGCGCGATCGCGAGATCGACCGGCGCCAGCGCCCGCGCGCTCAGAATCGAACCGGCGATGATGATGCCGCCGGTGGCCTCCTGGTGAATCACCAGATAGGCGCCGACGCCGAGCACGGCCGATTGCAGCATCATGCGCAAAACCTTGGCGACCGCACCGAGACCGCCGGCGACGTCGCTGGCGTGCTGGTTGCCGGCCAGATAGGTCTCGTTGGCTTCGGTCCAGCGCTTGGTCAGCCGTCCGGACATGCCCATCGCGATCAGCACTTCGGCGTTGCGCCGGCTGGTGGCGGCAAGATCGTTGCGGCGCGCCGCCAGCGTCATCGCCTCGCGGGCCGGCGTGCGCGACATGAATTCGGTGACCAGGGTCAGCGACACCAGAATGAGGGCACCGACCAAGGCGGTGGTGCCGAGCAGCCAGTGAAACGCGAAACAGATCGCGAGATAAAACGGCAGCCAGGGCAGATCGAAGAACGCGCCCGGGCCCATGCTGCCGAGGAACGAGCGCACATTGTCGAGATCGCGCAGCGGCTGCAGGCCCTCGTTGCGGTTGCCGACCATCAGCGGCAGGCGCACCACGGTTTCGAACACGCGGGCGTTGATGGCCTCGTCGAGCGAGGTGCCGATGCGGCCGAGGATGCGGCCCCGGAGCAGGTCGAGAAATCCCTGGGCGATATAAAGGCCGGCGGCGAGGATCATCAGGCCCACCAGGGTCGGCACGCTGCGGCTCGGCAGCACGCGGTCGTAGACTTCCAGCATGAAGATCGAGCCGGTCAGATACAGCAGGTTGATCATGCAGCTCATGACGCCGACGCCGATGAACGCGTCGCGGCAGGCGCGCAACGCCTCACCGAGTTCGGAACGCCGGACGCCGGGAGCGGTTGCCATAAATGCGTGTCTCTTCAAATGGATCAGCTAACGCAGCGGTTTTACCGATGTTTTCGGCCACCGTCTATTTAAGTCACGTTAACCTGAATCCATGTGATCTGTTTAACACGGACAGGGACACGCGGAAGTGGCGCTTTTCCCGGGTCAGCCGGAGACCGTTACCGGCCTTGAGCCGGGTTCGGGGGCCGCCTTCTCCTTGCGGAACGGCACCAGAATCACCGACATCGAGACCCGGCCGATCTCGCCGTTGATATCGAGCAGCACGCCGCTGCCGGTGCCGAGCCCCGCCCCGGGCCGCCACCTCGTTTGCGCGCGGACCCCGACCCAGGGGCCGGACGGCGGCCTGAACAACTGAACGGTCAGGTTCGGGTTGGGATCGGCGACCACGTTCTGGAACGGCCGGGCGATGCCGTGGGTCCAGTCGGCCGGGCCAAGCACCGACGACAGCGGCAACGATCCGCCGCCTTCGATGATGGCATGGTCGAGACGGAACCAGGCGACGCCGTCGCCCTCGCGCGCTTCCATTGCTTCCATGAACCAGGGTTTGCCATGCGCGGCCTGCCGGGTGCGGACTGGAAACCGCAGCGGATCGGCGGCGGCACTTTCCTGCTCGGCAAAGCCCGGTATTTCGACCCCGCGCTCGCGCGCCAAGGTCACCCGCACGGTGGCGCAGGGCTGATCTTCGTTGGCCGGCCACAGCGTGTTGTCGATTACGCTGACGCGACCGCCTTCGCTGACGATCGATAGCTGCGTTCGCAAATCCGTCATCGGCGTCGGTCGCAGGAACCAGGCCGAGGCCGAAATCGCCGTTCCCCATTTGCGCTCCCCGGCCTGCGCCTCGATCTCCGCGGTCAAAAGGCTGGCGACCGCCCCGCCCTGCAGCCCCGCGAACGGACCCGCCGCCAGCGGCGAGGGCTTCCAGTGGTGGGGCTGACCTGAAGGCTCGAAAATCGCCACGGCTGATATCCTGAGGTGAGAAATATTTGGCAATGCGTTAGTCTGTCCGAACTCAATGAGGCTAACAAAAGGGATTTCGTCACCTCAGATGAATATTATTCATCCATTGGAAGCCCCCGGATCTCCGCTCCGCGCGATCCCGCCTCTGACCGCATTGCTGGCGTTCGAGCGCGCCGCCACGCAATTGAGCTTTCGCCGCGCCGCGCGCGACCTCGCGCTGAGCCCGTCGGCGATCAGCCACCAGATCCGCGGGCTGGAAGCGCATTTCGGCACAAAACTGTTCGTACGCGGCGCGCGCTCGGTGCGGCTGACCGCCGACGGCGAGCGTTACCTGGCAAAGGTCTCGGTGGCGCTCGCGACGCTGCAGGACGCCGGCCGCGACATGCTGCAGCAGCGCCGCGGCGCGACCAGCGAACTCTGGATCAGCTCGCTGCCGTTCTTCACCTCCGCCGTGCTGCTGCCGGCGCTGCCGGATTTCAAACGGCGCAATCCCGGCATGACGCTGCGGATCGAAGCCACCCATCAATATGCCGACTTCAATTCATCGCGGGTCGACGTCGCGATCCGCTATGGCCGCGAACATTCGACCGGCCTCAAATTCGAACCGCTGGTCACCGTGAAGGGATTGCCGGTCTGCGCGCCCGCGCTGATCAAGGGCGGCCTGCGCACGCCGGAAGATCTGTCACGCGAGGTGCTGATCCACCTGACGACGCAACCGCGATCCTGGCCTTCCTGGTTGAGGGAAGCCGGCCTTTCGCACCTCGTCCCGCGCGGTGATCTCTGGCTCGACAGCGTGCCGGCGATGCTGGAAGCCGCCGAACACGGGCTCGGCGTCACGCTGGCGATGACGCCGCTGATCAAGACGCGACCCGGCTTCGGCAAGAAGCTGGTCGCGCCGTTTGCGTTCGAGGGCGCCTATCACGAGACGATCTATCTGGTGTCGCGTACCGAACAGGCGCGCGACCGGCGCATCGGCGCGGTGCGGAAATGGATCGTGGAAGCGATGAGCCGGGCCAAATAACGCAGCACGCGCGCGATGACCGGCGGGCAGAGGGAACCTAATCGGCTTCCGTCGCTTGTCATGCGAACTCAGCCCAACCCATTGGAGATATCATGATCCGTCGTTTGATCGGAATTGTTGCCCTTGCCGCTACCGTAGCGCTCCCCGTCGTGGCGCAAGCCCAGGGCGTTCCTGGGGGCGTGGAACGAGGTTCAAGAGAAGGCGAACGCGCGGCGGGTCCTGTGGGCGCCGTTGTCGGTGGCGTGATCGGCGGCGTGGTGGGTGGCGTGAACGGCGTTCTCGGCATCGATCAGCGCCCGCGCTTCCACAGCTATGTGGTCGAACGTCATCATCCCTCCTATGACTATCAGGGCGATTTCCGTATCGGCGCGGCGCTGCCCGAAGCGGGCGTCACCTATTACGACGTTCCGGAGGAATATAACGCACACGGCTATCGCTATACGGTCGTGAACGGCCGCACGGTTCTGGTCGAACCGCGCACCCGCCGTATCGTCGAGATCGTCGAGTAAGGCATCCAAGCAGCATTCAACACGAATGGGGGCCGTCAATCGCGACGGCCCCCATTGCGTTGAACTGCACGATCTATGACCGGAGCGTGACGGGATCGCGCTCGCCCGATGCTAGAAGCGACCGCCGGTTCGAACCAGCCGCACGATCAGCAAGAGCAGGATGGCGCCGATCGCGGAGTAGATGATCTCCGAGACCAGCCCGGTGCCGATGTGAATGCCGAGCTTTGGAAACAGGAAGGTGGCCATCAACGCACCGGCGATGCCAACCAGGATGTCGCCGATGATGCCAAAACCGGTGCCGCGCACGATCTTGCCGGCCAGCCAGCCGGCGACCAGGCCGACGAACAGAACGACGAGAATGCTTTCATTGGATATGTACATGGAAATCCCCCCGGATTGCGCGGCGTCATGGTGACGCCACCTGGACACCCTATCGATAACCGATCGATGTGACGACCCTTAATCGTTTCACCAGGCGCCCGTTCCGGAGCAGCGAAACTTTTTTGCATCACTGGCGTTATCGGTCATGGCTCAGGGCGATATTTGGTATGTGACTTTTGGTCCGGACAAAACGGACGAGGAAGCGACCAGCATGGTTCGCTCCACCCGCACCTTCAAATCCGAAATCGATGCCAAACTGTTCGCGATGCAGATTTTGTCCAAGGGCTGGACCGCCAGCGCCGGCACGCTCAATCCGCACCAGCCGAAGCAGGTGATCGGCTCGTCCCAGGTCGAGCGTTGGGCCGATCCGGGGCTTGGGGGATAGAGTCCGTTCTTTTACGTTATGGCCGGGCTTGTCCCGGCCATCAGCGTCTTGGTTGCGGCCAGAGCTTGTACTCATATTTGCGGGCAACGCCACGGACCCATAAGCAGAGACGCGACCAGCAGCGTCGCGCCGAACGCGCATGCCGCACGCCGCTCATCCGACGACCATGTTGGGATTAAGTAAATTTGAAGCCACCACCATTTTGACCATCGGGCAGACATTGGAAGACCTCTATCTTCGGGTCGGCTGATGCATGACGTCGCTCTGCGGTTTCCAGGCATCATTCCGTCCGGACCGAAAGATTTTATGCACGTCGAGGTTGAAGAATAGTGAAGCAAAGTATTTAACATCAAGCATTTGGATGTCTCGACTGGGTCCAGCCTGTGTGAAAACACCGCCCGTGCTATGATTCTCTTGCTGAATCGGCGGGGGAAGTGATGCGGGGTTTCGTTCAAGCGGCGGATCGCCAACAGACGACGCTGTTGCCGGAATGCCTCGATGATTGGGTCGAC